>JAEUNH010000242.1 GCA_016791205.1 Rhodocyclaceae bacterium
GCCAGGCCTAACACTGCGTTCCAAGGGACGCGTGCAAGCTGCGCTTGCCCGCGCCCCTGAACTTCGACGTTAGATGTCTCCGGAGACTCAGCGATGAATGACTCTGAGGCTGAATATCAAAAAGCACAAATTGAGCTTGGCCAAGCTATCAATTCTCTTCGCGCCCTCGCAGGGAAGGACCCCATCCCTTTTTCTGTGCCAGACCCATCTCAAAAGGCAGAGCCTCCAATTTGCTCGTTCTGCGGTAAGGGTTCTAATCAAGTTAAGCGGGTTATTGCCGGACATTCGGCAAACATCTGCAACGAATGCGTTCTGCTAGCAGTCGATATTTTGGAGCTTGATCAAAATTGAAACTCGCTAACTGCAAAGATAACGTTATGTCTGTTTTTGACGCACAGCCATCTAACATTCCGGTCGAGAGGGACCGCCAACAAGCTGCGCTTGTTGGTTCCCTCCGCGGCTTCGCCGCTCCGGCGGCCCCTCACCTACAACGTTCGGCGTCAGATTGCACTTTTCACATTCAGTGGAGTACCATTCCCTAATGCAAATCGCTTCCGGAACCATTGTTGGTGGCAAAGTCGTTGTGGAGGGCCTATCGCTGCCCGACGGCACGCCTGTGACCGTCCTCGCGCGGGGCGACGAGGTTGCTGTGCGGCTTCCACTCGAGCAGGAAACCGAGCTTCTTGGAGCCCTTGATGAGGCTGACCGCGAGGAAGGCATTTCTGCCGAGGAGCTTTTTGAACGGCTCCGCCGTTTCGGCTGATCTTGGCTCTCGGCGTCAGAGTTAAGCCCCGCGCGCAGCGGGAAATTGAACGGGCAGCAGAATGGTGGGCCGAAAATCGGCCTGCCGCTGTTGGCGCTATTCGCAAGGATATTGAGGCCGCCTTGGCCTTGCTCGTTGAAGAACCTGGTATAGGCACCAAGATCGAAACAGCTCGCTCGGAAGTTGTTCGCCGGTTATACCTCACCCGAGTTCGATACTTTCTCTACTATCGGGTACGAGGAAATTTTCTCGAGGTTGTCGCGTTCTGGCACTCCAGTCGCGAAACTGGCCCGTCGCTCTGATCCCATGACGCCGAACCCGTCGTTCCAAGGGACGCGCCGCGATGAAGCTGCGTCGCGCCCCTGAACTTCGACGTTGGCCGTCATAAACCACCATGTCGAAAGTCTCTAAACGCCCCGCAGTTCGCATGCCTACCGCGGCTGAAGACAAGGCCATTACCGCGGCAGCCAAAAGCGACCCCGATGCAAAGCCGCTTACACCTGCCCAGCTAAAGGCAATGGTGCCCCTGCGGTCGTTGCGAGGGCGGCCAAAGTCGGAAAACAAAAAACTTCTCGTGTCTGTGCGCTACAGCCCCGAGGTCGTTGCCTACTTCAAGTCCACGGGCGAAGGCTGGCAATCACGCATGGACGGCGTGCTGCGTCAGTACGTAGCGCGCCATTCCCGTAGCGCATAGATATGTGGCCGAACCCGTCGTTCCAGGGGACGCGTGCAAGCTGCGCTTTCCAGCGCCCCCGAAGTCCGACGATAGCCGTGTCTTTTGTCGCCTCGTCTTTCTCTGGAAAGGGGAATACCTTGTTTCGCAAATTTGCCTTGATTTGGCTGGTCATGATTTCCTTGGTTGGTTGTGCAAGCGTTCCGATGGGAGACGCCAAGAAGGACGCAGAACTCAAGTCGTTCACGCCAAAGCCTGATGTTGCCGGCCTTTACATTTACAGAAACGAGTCTTTTGGCGCTGCCATCAGAATGGATGTCGAAGTTGATGGCAAGCCTGTTGGCCAAACTGCTGCCAAAACCTATTTCTACATAGAAGTTGCACCCGGAAAGCACACCGTTACGTCGAAATCAGAAAACACTGACAGCATCGAGGTGGATACCGTGGCTGGAAAGCTCTACTACATCTGGCAAGAAGTGAAGATGGGCTTTCTTTACGCTCGCACCAAACTCACTCTGGTCAGTGAAGAAGAAGGCAAGAATGGTGTCCTGGAGTCTCAACTTGCCGCTGGGCAATAACGGCTAATCTGGCATTGAGGGCGGACGCCGCGAGATGCAATCAATGATCTCCGGCGGGTGCAAAGGCGCGTTTCCATTGCGAACCTTTGAGCTTCCCCCGGAAGAGCTGACACCCCCGTCCAGGCGAACAAGACGTTTCGAATGGCCCAGCCGGCTCACCGGCTGAGCCCGGGGCTCGGTTAAACTTGCCGGCATCATGTCGCTCGCCGTCCTGAAGAGCCGCGCCCTCGCCGGCATGGCCGCGCCGGAGGTCACCGTGGAGGTGCACCTTGGCCGCGGCCTGCCCGCCTTTGCCATCGTCGGGCTGGCCGACACGGAGGTGAAGGAGGCGCGCGAGCGGGTGCGGGCGGCGATCCAGAACGCGCATTTCGAGTTTCCCGCCTCGCGCATCACCGTGAACCTTGCCCCGGCCGACCTGCCGAAGGAGTCGGGGCGCTTCGACCTGCCCATCGCGCTGGGCATCCTCGCCGCCTCGGGCCAGATCGCCGACAAGCGGCTCGCCGAGCACGAATTCGCCGGCGAGCTGTCGCTGACCGGCGAGCTGCGGCCGATCCGCGGCGCGCTGGCGATGTGCCTGGCCGCGCGGGGCGAGGCGCGCAGCTTCGTGCTGCCGGCGGAGAGCGCCGCCGAGGCCGCCCTGGTCGGCGGCGCGGCGATCCTGCCGGCGCGCTCGCTGCTGGAGGTCTGCGCCCACCTCAATGGCCAGCAGGCGCTGGCGCCCTATGCCGGCGCGGCGCCGGCGGCGGCGCCTGACTACCCCGATCTGTCGGAGGTGAAGGGCCAAGCGCAGGCCAAGCGCGCGCTGGAGGTCGCCGCGGCGGGCGGCCACAGCCTGCTGATGAGCGGCCCACCCGGCACCGGCAAGTCGATGCTGGCGGCGCGCTTTCCCGGCTTGCTGCCGCCGATGGCGGAAGACGAGGCGCTGGAAGCAGCGGCGGTGCATTCGCTCAACGGCGGCTTCAGGGTCGGGCAGTGGGGCCGCCGCCCGTTCCAGGCGCCGCATCACACCGCTTCTGCCGCCTCGCTGGTGGGCGGCGGCTCGAACCCGCGCCCGGGCGAGATCTCGCTGGCCCATCACGGCGTGCTGTTCCTCGACGAACTGCCGGAATTCGAGCGGCGCGTGCTGGAGGCGTTGCGCGAGCCGCTGGAATCCGGCCATATCCGCGTCGCCCGCGCCGCGCACCGCGTCGACTACCCGGCGCAGTTCCAGCTCGTCGCGGCGATGAACCCCTGCCCCTGCGGCCATCTGGGCGAGGCGCGCTGTCGTTGCACGCCGGACCAGGTGGCGCGCTATCGCGGCAAGCTGTCCGGGCCGCTGCTCGACCGCATCGACATGAGCGTCGAGGTGCCGGCGCTGGCCGAGGGCGAGCTGCAGGGCAAGGCGGAAGGCGAATCCTCGTCCGCGGTGCGGGCGCGGGTGGCGGCGGCGCGCGCGCTGCAGCTCTCGCGCCAGGGCAAGGCCAACGCGCGGCTGGCGACGAAAGAGATCGACCGCCTGTGCGCCCCCGACGAGGCCGGCGCGCAGCTGCTCAAGCAGGCCATCGCCCGCCTCGGCCTTTCGGCGCGCGCCTACCACCGCGTGCTGAAAGTGGCGCGCAGCATCGCCGATCTCGCCAGCGCGGAGCGCGTCTCGGGCGCGCATGTCGCCGAGGCGATCCACTATCGCCGTGCCGCGGGGACCGACTTTTAGCTTCCAGGGATCGTCCTGAAATCAGTGAGGCAGCCTGGCTCGACGAGCGGGCGATGCGCAGCAGATGTGCGCCGCCATGGCGATCCCCGCAAGGCAGCCAGCAAGGCAAAGCCGATGCCCAGCAGGAGCGCGGCCGAAGGTTCAGGGACGCTGCTGGCGATGTAGTTGAATCCCGAACCCGAATTGATGCTGTATCCCTCGGCGAGGGTACCTCCAATCCAGACGCTCGCGCCCAGCCATTCCACGGTGTTGTCGAATGCCGACTCGACAGCGAAACTCGAGCCAAAGGGGCCCGCGAATTCCCCTCGGACGCGTGTCATCAGCGTGGAGATCAGGTTGAACGTTGCGCCATTGGGCACCTGGAAGCGGCCATGCCGGATTTCGTCGACGTCGTATTCCGCGTGTTGGTATCCTCCTCCCGGGGGCACCCCCAAATCGACGTCAAGGCTGGGCCGGTCGAGCCAGGTCCCATACTGGTTCAACGACATACCAAAATCGACGGAACTGCCCCCTGAGACAGAGCCGGTTTTGGTTACCTCCATGTGCCCGTGAAATCCGAGGGAAAAGACGACGTCGACGGGCGTGCCCGCGGCGACGGCCGGCACATTGACGGTCAACCCGTCGGTCCACTTCGACTCGGCCTGAAGGTAGCCATAATGGCCGGTGGGGGGATCGGGTGGCAAGGGCAAGGTGGCCCATAACGAGACGCCGGCCCCGTTTCGGCCATAGTCGGCAAATGCGCCTGCGCTCTGGCCCTCTGCCGATTGGCTCGCAGAAATCGGCCCGGTCGCGGACGAGAGGGTCGTTGGGCCCCCGGAGCCGCCGGCCAACGTCACTGCGACGCTCGGACCAAACAATTCTGCATGGGTTGATCCCGCCCAGGCGGACAGCAGCCCGGCCAGAGCGAAGGCCGGCAGGTCGGCGAAACGGTAACGATGCGAAAAGAATGAGGACTTCTTCAGCCAGGTCTTCATGTTAACCCCCCACTTGCAAGAGACTGCTTGGCTTACTCAGGCTAGCACTAATTTTTGAATAGTCCAGCCCAATAGCATTTTTTATCGGCGGGAGGCTGTGCCCTGATCCGGTATGGATACGATATCCTTCATTGCAAGCGCCCGCCCATGGCGGGCATCTGCCTGCAGTGCGTCTCGCGCGCGAACAGGATCAGCAGCAGGGAAAGAACCACGCAGGCATACATCGTGACGAAGCCGGCCTGCCAGGCGGCGGCATCGTAGAGGCGCACGCCGCCGTCGCTGGCGCCGCTCCAGTGGCGGTCGAGCATCCAGCCCACGCCCGGCTGCAGGAACATGCCGCCCATCAGCGGGCCCATGTTGCAGACGCCCGAAGCCGTGCCCATCAGGCGCGCCGGCACCGACTCCTTGGCCCAGGCGAAGCCGATGATGAGATTGCCGGAGAGGAAGCCCGTGACTACCAGCAGCGCGGCCAGCGGCCACACCGGCAGCGGCACGAAGACGATCGCCGTCCAGCAGGCCAGCACCAGCGCGGTGGTGACGACGTAGATCGGCTTTCTCCGGCCGATGCGCTCCGACCAGGTGCCGAGGATGGGCCCGCCGAGCGCCCAGGCGACGAGGAACGCCGAGGTGATCGCCGCTGCCATCTTCGTTTCCAGGCCGTGCACCTGGCGCAGGTAGGGCACGCCCCACAGGCCGGCAAAGGTCAGCACCGGGCCGGCCACGCCGATCGGCACGATCACCAGGATCCAGGTGTTGCGGTAGGAGAGCACCTCCATCAATCCGCGCCAGATGGAACCGTGCTGGTCCGTGCCGTGGCCGGCGCCGTGGAAGTGGCTGGCGTAGCCGGCCTCGGCCGGATCGTCGCGCACGCGCAGCCAGATCGCCGCGCAGAGCAGGGCGGTGACGGCGGCGGAAGCGCCCATCACGGCGCGCCAGCCGAAGGCATCCACCAGCATGCGCAGCGGCACGCCGGCGAAGACGCCGCCGACCACGCCCATGAACAGCGCCATGCCGGAGGCCAGGGCGAACTGGCGCGGCGCGAACCAGTGGCTGGCGAGCTTGAGCATCGAGACGAAGCCCACTGCCACGGAAGCGCCGATCAGCAGACGGCCCGCGTTGGCCCAGAACAGCGTCGGCGCGAGGGCGAACAGCGCCGTGCCGAGCGCGGCGACGCCGGCGCCGGTGGCGAGGAGTTTTCGCGGCCCCCAGCGGTCGGCGATGATGCCGGTCGGGATCTGCATGGCCACGTAGGAGTAGAAGTAGAAGGCGGAGAGGTTGCCCAGCGCCGCCGCGCCGATGGCGAAGTCCGTCATCAGCCGGTCGGTGAGCACGGCCGGCGCCACGCGCTGGTAGAAGCCAATGAGGTAGAGCAGGGCGCCGAGGCCCCAGACGAACCAGGACAGGCGTGCCGGCGGGAGGGGCCGTTCCGTCATGCGAAGGCCTGCGCCCACCACAGCCGCGCGCGCAGGCCCCAGCCGGTGGTGTAGCCCATGCCCGAGAAGCGGATGGCGCGACGGCCATCGACGACGAACCAGGCCGGCGTGGCGCGCACGCCGAGCGACCAGGCGATCTCGCCGCGGGCATCGACCAGCGCCGGGTAGGCCAGCTTGCGTTCGCGCATGAATTTCGCCACGGTTTCCGCGTCGCCGGACTGCAGGGCCAGGGTCAGCACCGGCCAGTCCTCGGCGAGCGCGGCGATGGTGCCCTCCTCGGCGCGGCAGATGGGGCAGGATTCGGACCAGACGTAGAACAGCAGCGGCTTGCCGCCGGCGTCGCGCAGCGCGGCCTCCAGGCTCATCGGACGGCCGTCGGCGAGCTGCCCGGCGACGGGCGGCATGAGTCCGGAATGCAGCTCGCGCGCCTGCCAGATCTGCAGGGCGACGAAGGCCAGCAGGAAGGCCCCGATTTCCCAGGGCAGGCCGAAGCGCCGCCGCGAGGGCGGCGCCGGCTCCACGGATTTCATGGCGCGGATGCGCTCAGCACTGCTCCCAGGGCAGCCCGTCGAAGCGCCAGCCGGCCCTGGTGCCGCGCCGGTGGCTGTCGTCCAGCTCGCCTTCGAAGCCATGCAGCACGTTGTACACCTGGCTGAAGCCGGCTTCCTCGAGGGCGTGGCCGGCCGAGACCGAGCGGTTGCCGCTGCGGCAGATCAGCACGATGGGGCGGTCGACGCTGGCCGCCTTCTTCACGTGGGCGACGAAGTGCGGGTTGATCTCCCAGTCGGGCCCGTCGTTCCAGGGAATCATCATGGCGCCGACCGGATGTCCGACGAAAAGGAACTCCATCTCGCTGCGGCAGTCGATGAAGAGCGCGGTCGGATTGTCGTGCAGGAACTGATTGGCTTCCTTGGGTTCGAGGTGTTTCATGTTCTTCCTCCAGTGGCGATTCGAGTATAGCAGAGGCTTTTCGGCGTCCTTCGGCCGGACTACACTACGCAACGACATGACCCGACGCCTGCTTGCGCTTGCCGCCTGCCTCTTCGCTGCCGCCTGTTCCCATCCGGGCGTGGGCGGGCTGGCTATCGGCGGCGCCACCGAGGCCGAGCTGCGGGCGAAGCTCGGCGCTCCCTCCATGGTCTGGAACGAGCCCGACGGCGGCAAGCTGCTCGAATACTCCGGCCAACCCAACGGCACCTTCTGCCACATGATCGCCATCGGGCCGGACGGCAAGGTGCGCGAGATCCGCCAGGCCTTCAGCGAGGAGAACTTCCGCCGCGTGGTGCCCGGCCTGGGTCGGGACGAGGTGCGCCGCCTGCTGGGCCGGCCCGAGGAGACGCTGCGCTTCCGTCTGAAGCCGGACGAGGAGGTATGGACCTGGCGCATCGACGAGACAACGGAAAAGATCGAATACTTCAATGCCTATTTCGGCGCGGACGGCCGCCTCCTGCGCAGCGAGCGCACCGTCGTCTACAAGGCCAGCGGCCCGGGCTTCAGCCACAGGAAAATTGACAGGATTCCGCGGCGCGGGTAAGGTTCGTTCCGCGCCGATTTGACATCAGCTTGCGGGGCGCGAAACAAATACCGCTAAAGCGAGCGCAAACCCGTTCGCCACGTTGTCGAACGGGTTTTTTGTTTTCAGGAACCGACATGCAGCCCGACCGCAGCGACCAGCTCCGCAGCCTTCTCGCCCAGCGCATCCTCATCCTCGACGGCGCCATGGGCACCATGATCCAGCGCCACGGCTTGCAGGAGGCGGACTATCGCGGCGCGCGCTTCGCGGATCATCCGAAGGAGCTGAAGGGCAACAACGACCTGCTGTTGCTGACCAAGCCCGAGCTGATCCGCGGCATCCACGCCGACTACCTCGCCGCCGGCGCCGACATCGTCGAGACCAACACCTTCAACGCCACTTCCATCTCGCAAGCCGACTACGGGCTGGAAGCGCTCGCCTGGGAGCTGAACGTCGCCGGCGCGAAAGTCGCGCGCGAAGCGGCCGACGAATACTCGACGGCGGACAAGCCGTGCTTCGTCGCCGGCGTGCTCGGGCCGACCTCGCGCACCGCCTCGATCTCGCCCGACGTGAACGACCCGGGCTTCCGCAACGTCACCTTCGACGAACTGGTGGCGGCGTACACGGATGCGGTGCGCGGCCTCTGCGACGGCGGCGCGGACCTGATCCTGGTCGAGACCATCTTCGACACCTTGAACGCCAAGGCGGCGCTGTTCGCCGTCGAGCAATACTTCGACGCCATCGGCCGGCGCCTGCCGATCATGATCTCCGGCACCATCACCGACGCCTCCGGCCGCACGCTCTCGGGCCAGACGACGGAGGCCTTCTGGAATTCGCTGTGCCACGCGCAGCCACTGTCCTTCGGCCTCAACTGCGCGCTCGGCGCCAGGGAACTGCGCCAGTACGTCGAGGAACTGTCGCGCGTCGCCGACTGCTTCGTCTCCGCTCATCCGAACGCCGGCCTGCCCAATCCGCTGGCGCCGACCGGCTATGACGAGACGCCGGAGATGCTGGCGGGCGAGATCGCCGACTGGGCGAAGCATGGCCTCATCAACATCGCCGGCGGCTGCTGCGGCACCACGCCGGCGCACATCGCCGCCATCGCAAAGTCGCTGGAAGGCGTTGCCCCGCGCCGTCCTGCGCAGACCGACTTTTCCCTGAGGCTGTCGGGGCTGGAGCCGTTCAACGTCAATGAAGACTCGTTGTTCGTGAACGTCGGCGAGCGCACCAACGTCACCGGCTCGAAGGCCTTCGCCCGCCTGATCCTCAACGGCCAGTATGCCGAGGCCGTCTCGGTGGCGCGCGCCCAGGTCGAGGCCGGCGCCCAGGTGATCGACGTCAACATGGACGAGGCCATGCTCGACTCGCAGGCGGCGATGGTGAAGTTCCTCAACCTGATCGCCTCCGAGCCGGACATCGCCCGCGTGCCGGTGATGGTCGACTCCTCGAAATGGGAGGTGATCGAGGCGGGGCTCAAGTGCCTGCAGGGCAAGGGCATCGTCAATTCCATTTCGCTCAAGGAAGGCGAGGCGAAGTTCCTCGAACAGGCGCGGCGGGCGCGGCGGCTGGGCGCGGCGGTGATCGTCATGGCCTTCGACGAGCAGGGCCAGGCCGACACGCTCGAACGCAAGAAGGCGATCTGCCGGCGCTGCCACGACCTGCTGGTGAAGGAGGGCTTCCCGCCCGGCGACATCGTCTTCGACCCGAACGTCTTCGCCATCGCCACCGGCATCGCCGAGCACGACAACTACGCCGTCGATTTCATCGAGGCGACGCGCTGGATCCGCGCCAACCTGCCCGGCGCCAAGGTCTCCGGCGGCATCTCCAACGTCAGCTTCAGCTTCCGCGGCAACGATCCGGTGCGCGAGGCCATCCACACCGTCTTCCTCTTCCACGCCATCCAGGCCGGGCTGTCGATGGGCATCGTCAACGCCGGCCAGCTCGGCGTGTACGAAGACATCCCGCCTGACCTACGCGAGCGCGTCGAGGACGTCGTCCTGAACCGCCGGCCCGATGCCGGCGAGCGCCTGGTGGAGGTGGCCGCCAGCGTGAAGGGGGCGGCGAAGGAGTCGACGCAGGACCTCGCCTGGCGCGAGAAGCCGGTGCGCGAGCGCCTCGCCCACGCCATGGTGAAGGGCATCACCGAGTTCATCGTCGCGGACACCGAAGAAGCGCGCCTTGCCTCGACGCGCCCGCTCGACGTCATCGAGGGCCCGCTGATGGACGGCATGAACGTCGTCGGCGACCTCTTCGGCGCCGGCAAGATGTTCCTGCCGCAGGTGGTCAAGTCGGCGCGCGTCATGAAGCAGGCGGTGGCCCACCTGATCCCCTTCATCGAGGAGGACAAGAAGCGCAGCGGCGCCTCGTCGAAGGGGATAATCGTCATCGCCACGGTGAAGGGCGACGTGCACGACATCGGCAAGAACATCGTCGGCGTGGTGCTCGGCTGCAATGGCTACGAGATCGTCGACCTCGGCGTGATGGTGCCGGCGGAGAAGATCCTGCACGCGGCGAAGGAGCACGGCGCCCAGGCCATCGGACTGTCGGGGCTGATCACACCCTCGCTGGAGGAGATGTCGCATGTCGCGGCGGAAATGCAGCGCCAGGGCTTCGACCTGCCGCTGCTGATCGGCGGCGCCACCACTTCGCGCGCCCACACCGCCATCAAGATCGCGCCGCACTACGGCGGCACGACGGTGTACGTGCCGGACGCCTCGCGCGCCGTCGGCGTCGTGACGAAACTGCTGTCGGCCGAGATGCGGGCCACCTTCGTCGCCGAGATCGCCGCCGATTACGAGAAAGCGCGCGAGCAGCATGCCGGCAAGAAGGGCGTGCCGCTGGTGACGCTGGACGCGGCGCGCGCCAACTGTTTCTCATCCATCGCCGCCGCGCCGAAGCCGAAGCAGCCGGGCGTGCAGGCACTGGCCGACTACGACCTCGCGCTGCTGGCGCCCTGCATCGACTGGGCGCCGTTCTTCCAGACCTGGGACCTCGCCGGCTCCTATCCGGCGATCCTCGACGACCCGAAGGTCGGCGAGACGGCGCGCCAGGTGTTCGCCGACGGGAAGGCGATGTTGAAGCGCATCGTCGAAGAGAAATGGCTCAGCGCCAACGGCGTCTTCGGGCTCTTCCCGGCGAATGCCGTCGGCGACGATGTCGAGATCTACACCGACGAATCGCGCCGGACAGTGCGCCTGACCTGGCACAACCTGCGCCAGCAGCAGGCGCGTCCCGAGGGCAAGCCGAATTACTGCCTGTCGGATTTCATCGCCCCGAAGGACTCGGGCGTCGCGGATTACGTCGGCGCCTTCGCCGTCACCGCCGGCCTCGGCATCGAGAGGAAGCTGGCCGAGTTCGCCGCGCAGCACGACGACTACAACGCCATCCTGCTCAAGGCGCTCGCCGACCGCCTGGCGGAGGCCTTCGCCGAGCACCTGCACCGGCGCGTGCGCCGCGAGTTCTGGGGCTATGCCGCCGACGAGACGCTGTCCAACGAGGAACTGATCGCCGAAAAATACCGCGGCATCCGTCCCGCCGCCGGCTATCCGGCCTGCCCCGACCACACCGAGAAGGGGCCGCTGTTCGCCCTGCTCGAGGCGGAGAAGCACACCGGCATGGCGCTCACCGAATCCTTCGCCATGCATCCGGCGGCCTCGGTGTCGGGCTTCTACCTCGCCCACCCCGAAGCGCGCTACTTTGCCGTGACCAAGATCGGCCGCGACCAGCTGGAGGATTACGCCAGGAGGAAAGGCATGAGCGTGGCGGAAGCGGAGCGGTGGCTGGCACCGGTTCTGTAATCGATTCTTGCGTCTTGTTCTTGCACGGTTTTCCAACGTGCCGGATGCGCGTATCATGGTTGCAGCATCGATGCCCGGAGAAAACGATGACCGATCGCATTACCATCGACCCCGCCATTTGCCATGGCAAACCCTGCATTCGCGGCTTGCGTTATCCGGTCGAGAATGTTCTTGAGTGGCTGGCGAGCGGCATGAGCATCGAGGACATCCTCGCCGATTACGAAGACCTCGAGCGCGAGGACATCCTGGCGGCGCTTGCGTTCGCTGCGCGGCTATCCCATGTGAAGCGAATCGATTCGCTTGCGGCGTGAAGTTCCTGGTCGACGCCCAGCTTCCGCGGCGTCTCGCAAATGGCTGAGAGAGGCGGGGCACGATGCCCTGCATACGCTCGACCTTGCACTCGGCAATCGCACCGCTGACGGAGACTTGGCCACGCTGGCCGTGAGGGAACAACGAATCGTCATTACCAAAGATGCCGATTTCGTCCAGTCCTTTCTGGTCTCCCGGGAACCGGACAGACTGCTTCTGGTTACCACCGGAAATATCGCCAACGCGGATCTTGAGCGACTGATGCGCGTAAACCTTCAGGCCATCGTTGCAGCATTCGAATCGCACCATTTCGTGGAAATCGGCCGCTCCAGTCTGGTCATCCACGAATAACCCGCGCTCAGACGCCCCAGGTCACCGGCACTTCTTCCTTCAGCGAATAATCCAGCAGTTCGATCAGCGGTACGGCGCGGCGGGCGAGGCTGACGTACTCGCGCTTGCCGCCCTCGGGGGTCTTCTCGAAGAGGCGCTCGTCGTGGTCGACGACGGGCCGCTCGGCCTTGTCCTGCGCGACGGCGGCCTTCAGGCGGGCGATCGCCCCGGGCAGCTGCGCGACGGTGACGATGCCCTTCGGCTCGGGCGTCTTGCCCATGATTTCCATCAGAGAGTACGCGACGTCGCCGAACATCATGACGTCGCCGGCGGCCTTGGACTTGAAGACGATCAGCATGGGTGAGGATTATACGGCGCACTGCTAGAATCCCGGTCATGAACACCCTGAAGCATCTGTTCGAGAACAACCGCGCCTGGGCCGAGGGCATCTCGGCCGAGGACCCGGCCTTCTTCGACAAGCTCTCGCAGCTGCAGGCGCCGGAGTACCTGTGGATCGGCTGCTCGGACAGCCGGGTGCCGGCCAACCAGATCACCGGGCTGGCGCCGGGCGAGGTGTTCGTGCATCGCAACGTCGCCAACGTGGTGGTGCATACCGACCTCAACTGCCTTTCCGTCATGCAGTTCGCCGTCGACGTGCTGAAGGTCAAGCACATCATCGTCTGCGGCCACTACGGCTGCGGCGGCGTGCGCGCGGCGCTCACCGGCGAGCGCCTGGGGCTGATCGACAACTGGCTGCGCCACATCCAGGACGTGCGCGACAAGCATGCCGCGCAGCTCTCGCCGCTCGTCGGCGAGGCGGCCGCCAACCGCCTGTGCGAGCTCAACGTCATCGAACAGGTGGCCAACGTGGCGCAGACCACCATCGTGCGCGACGCCTGGGAGCGTGGCCAGCCGCTGGCGGTGCACGGCTGGATCTACGACCTTGCCGACGGACGGCTGCGCGACCTCGGCATGACGGTCGAGCGGCTCGACGCGCTCGCAAAACTGCATCAGGTTGCGCTCGACAAGCAGGCATGACCCGCATTGACGCGGTCTACGTCGGCGGCATCCGCCCGCTGCCGCGCCCCGAAGGAAGTACCCTTGGGGTGCCGGAAGGCCACCCTACCGGCATCTTCAAGCAGGCGGTGGGCGGTCCGGTGCTGCTCGGCCCCGAAGGCCTCGAAGGGGACGCACAAGCCGACCGGCGCGTGCACGGCGGCCCCTGGAAAGCCCTGCATCACTACGCCGCGGAAAACTACGCGCGCCTGGCCGCCGCTTTTCCGGACAAGGCGGCGCTGTTCGTGCCGGGCAGCTTCGGCGAGAACCTGTCGACCGCCGGCTGGGACGAAGACACGGTGTGTGTCGGCGACGTCTTCCGCATCGGCGCGGCCACCGTGCAGGTGAGCCAGCCTCGCCAGCCCTGCTGGAAGCTCAACCACAAGTTCGGCGAAGAGGAGCTGATGCGCTTCGTCGCCGAGCACTGCCTCGCCGGCTGGTACTACCGCGTGCTGGAAGGAGGGCCGATCGCGGCGGGCGATGCGTTCTCTCTGATCGAGCGCGCCGCCGAGCCGGTGCCGCTGCGCCATCTGTGGTTCGCCTTCCGCGCCCACCGGCCGGATATCGATGCGCTCGCGCGGCTGCGTGAAGCCCCGGGGCTGTCGCCCAACTGGGTGCAGAAGCTCGACGAGCGCATCGCCTGGCTGAAGCAGAACCGGTGAGCGGCAATCTCTGGATAAAGGTCTTCCTGCCCTTCGCGGCAGGCTATTACCTCTCCTACCTGCTGCGCACGGTGAATGCCGTCATCGCGCCGGAGCTGACGCGCGAGCTGACGCTCACCGCCGCCGACCTCGGCCTGCTCACCAGCGCCTACCTGCTCGCCTTCGCCGCCTTCCAGATCCCGCTCGGCCTGCTGCTCGACCGCTACGGCCCGCGCCGCGTCGAGGCCGGTCTGCTGCTGGTCGCCGCGGCCGGCACGCTGCTGTTCGCCATCGGCCGCTCCCCCTTCGAACTCACCCTGGCGCGCGGCCTGATCGGCCTCGGCGTCTCGTCCTGCCTGATGGCGGCGTTCAAGGGCTTCGCGCAGAACTTCCCGGCCGAGCGTCAGGCTTCCCTCACCGGCGCCATCATGGCCTCGGGCGGCCTGGGCGCGATCACCGCCAGCCTGCCGCTGGAATTCGCCCTGCCGCTCTTCGGCTGGCGCGGCGTGTTCCAGGGACTGACTTTTCTCCTGCTGGCCGTGGCGGCGCTGATCTTCTTCTCCGTGCCGCAGCGCGAGGCGGGCGTCTCGCGCGAGAGCCTCGGCGCCCAGCTGAAGGACGTCGGCGGCATCCTGGCGCACCGCGTCTTCTGGCGCTTCGCGCCGCCGATGACCCTCGTCACCGGCGGCTTCCTGGCGGTGCAGGGCCTGTGGGCCGTGCCCTGGCTGATGAACGTCGACGGGCTGACGCGCCACCAGGCGGCGGAAGTCCTGTTCGCGCTGAACCTCGCCATGTTGCTCTCGCATCTGGGCATCGCGACCTTCGCCGTGCGCCTGGCGCGCGCCGGCATCACGCCGTCGCGCCTGCTCCTCGGCGGCTTCGGCCTGGCGCTCGCCAGCCAGGCGGCGATGCTGGCCGGCCTCGGGCCGGCGATGCCGCTGTGGTTCGCCTACGGCGTCGGCGTCTCCGGCGGCTCGCTGTCCTATTCCCTGCTCTCGGCGCACTTCGCGCCCGCGCTCTCCGGCCGCGTGACGACGACGCTCAACCTGCTGCTGTTCATCGGCGCCTTCACCCTGCAGTGGGGGCTGGGCGTGCTGATCGACGGCCTGGGCGCCGCCGGCTTCGCCGCGCCCGCTGCCTACCGCGCGACCTTCGCCTTGCTGCTCATCCTGCAGGCGGCGAGCTACGCCTGGTTCCTGTTCGAAAGCCGGCGCAAGGAATAGCTGTCCGCGAAAATGGGGACATACAGCCCCGTTTCTCCGGACGAAAATCCTCCGGCAACCCGGCAACCCGCCGGAGATCACAACAAACCCGAGGAGGATCGCCATGCCCAAGCTTCGCCTATCGTTGCTGTCCGCGGCCGTCGCCGCGTCGCTGCCGCTTGCCGTCAACGCCGCGCCCGATCTCGACAGCCTGACCGCCAGCCAGGCCGCCGCCGACATCTGCGCCGGCAAATACACCAGCGAAGCGCTGGTCGGCGCCGCGCTGGCCCGCGCCAGGGCGCGCGCCGATCTCAACGCCTTCGTCACGCTCGACGAAGCCGGCGCGCTGAAGGCCGCCAAGGCCGCCGACGCCGCACGCAAGGGCGGGAAAACCTGCAAGCCGCTCGACGGCGTGCCGGTGGTGATCAAGGACAACATCGAGGTGGCCGGCCTGCCGGCGAGCGCCGGCACCCCGGCCCTGAAGGGTTTCGTGCCGAAGGCCGACGCGCCGGTCGCGGCGAAGCTGCGCGCCGCCGGCGCCATCGTCCTCGGCAAGACCAATATGCACGAGCTGGCCTTCGGCATCTCGGGCTACAACACAGCATTCAAGTCTGGCGACAAGGCGGGCGTGCGCAACGCCTACGACGCATCGAAGATCGCCGGCGGCTCGTCCTCGGGCAGCGGCGCGGCGATCGGCGCGCGCATCGCCCTGGCCGGCCTCGGCACCGACACCGGCGGCTCGGTGCGCATTCCCTGCGCGCTGAACGGCTGCGCCTCGCTGCGGCCCAGCGTCGGCCGCTATGCGCAGCAGGGCATCGCGCCGATCTCGCACACCCGCGACACCGCCGGCCCGATGGGCGTGGCGATGGCCGACGTGGCGCTGCTCGACCGCGCCATCGCCGGCGGCGGCGCCATCAAGCCGGCCGCGCTGAAGAAGCTGCGCGTCGGCGTGACGGCCGCCACGCTGGCCAACCTCGACGCCGACACCAAGGCCGCCTTCGAGGCCGCCGTCGCCAAAATGAAGGCCGCCGGGGTGACGGTGGTGGAGGTCGACATGCCGAAGCTGATGGAGCTCAACGGCGCCGTCGGCTTCCCGCTGGCGCTCTACGAGGCCTACGACGACATGGTGAAGTACCTCAAGGCCAGCGGTGCGGGCAAGACCATCGCCGACGTGGCCAAGGAGATCTCCAGCCCGGACGTCAAGGGCACCTACGACGGCCTGGTGATCCCGCGCAAGCTGCCCGGACCGAACAACACCGTGGTCGACGCCAGGCCCGCCTACGATGCAGCGATGAAGACCGGCCGCCCGGCGCTGCAGAAGCTCTACAAGGAGACCTTCGCCAAGCACAAGCTCGATGCCCTCGCCTTCCCGACGGTGCCGAAGGTGGCCATCGATTCGAACCCGGATTCGAGCAGCGTGCCGAACTTCATCAGTTACATCCAGAACACCGATCCGGGCAGCAATGCCGGCATCCCCGGCCTGCAGATCCCGCTGGCGCTGGGCGCGGCGAGCAAGCTGCCGGTCGGCCTCGAGCTCGACGGCCCCGCGGGCAGCGACCGCAAGCTGATCGCCATCGGCCTGGCGCTGGAAGAAGTCTTCGGCCGGCTGCCGGCGCCGAAGCGCTGAGGGTCGGCTAGTCGTTGCGCGGGCGGCCGATCGCCGCGGCGAGGCCGCCGCGGCGCTGCACGCCGAGCTTGGCGAAGGTGCGCTTGAGGTAGGTGCGCACGGTGGACAGCTCGACGCCGAGCTGCTGGGCAATCTGCTTGTCGGTCAGGCCGGCGCCGACCATGCGGGCCACCGCCAGCTCGCGCGGCGAGAGCTCCAGCGCCGCCCGGTTTTCCGCGCCGGCGAGCCGTGCCCGCAGCGAGGCGCGCTGCAGGGCCCCGGTGAACGCCGGCTCGATCAGGCGCAGCAGGTCGAGGGTGTGGGAGTCGAAGTTGTCGCGCGCGCGGCCGCGCCAGATGCGCAGGTCGCCGATGTTGCGGCCCTCGGCATAGCTGTAGACATTCACGCCCCAATGCAGGCCGTCGCGCGCCAGGAAATCGTTGAAGAACTCGGTGCGCATCAAGTCGCGCTGCGGCATCACCTGGGTGACCAGGGTCGGCACCCGCCGCGCCTGCAGCTCGAAGGTGATCGGGTCGTGGAACTGGTAGTACGCCTCGTAACTCTTGAGCGTGTCGTCGTTCATGTTCAGCGTGACGCGCCCGTCGAAACGATCCGCCGCCTCGTTCCAGACATAGGAGGCGAAGTAGTCGGCCTTGAGCAGGTCGAGCAGGCCGTAGCCGACGCGCTCCCGTACTTCGTGTTCGGCCATGTCCTCGGCGAGCAGGCCGAAGAGGCAGGACAGAGCGCGGCTTTCGGGGGCGGTGAGGTACATGCGAACAAGTCTAGTCCGGCGCCGATCGGAACTCCAGCGGGCCGTGGTCTCAGTTGTCCCCCGACGGCGGAATGATTTGCGCCCCGCCTCCCCGGCGGATTCCGGATGACGCACCTTCCGTCGAGCCAGAACGGCTTTCCCCCGGATTGACAACCGTGCCGCCACGCAGCGATTGCGAGACGCTCTGCGCCGGCGCGCGGCTGCCATCGCCGCCGCCGCGCCCGTCTCCTCCCCTGCCGTCGGAAACGCCGCCGCGGCCGGCATCGCGCCCGAGCATGGGGACGGCCCCGCTATCCTGCCTGCTCCGCGCCATGCCGCTGTTGGGATCCCCGCCGCCATCCTCGCGCGGCATGGATTGCCCCTTGCCGCCGCCACCGGCCTTTTCCTGGCCGGGCGACTTCTCCTTGTCGGGCGATTGCGCCGGCTCCTGCTTGCCGCCGCTTCCCGAACCTTGGCCCTGTCCGCTGCCTTGTGTGCCGCCCTGGGTGCTGGAGGATGAGGACGCCGTCTGGGGCGCTGTCTGCTTGCTGCTGCCGGATTGGCCGCTGGAACCGGGTTGCGTGCCGCCCTGGCCGGGCTGGGTGCTGGAGCCGGGCTGCGTGCTGCGTTGGCCGGGCTGGGTGCCGCCGCCCTGCAGGAGGGCCTGGCCTGTGCCGGCGCGCCCATCGGATTGCTGCTTGTTGTCCCCGCTGCCGGATTGGCCCGGCAGCTGGGCTGGGCCGCCTTGCGTGCTGCCTTGCATGCCGCCTTGCGTGCCGCCCCCCTGCATCAACCCGGCGCGGGCGTTGCCCCTGTCCTCCTGTCCCGTGCCTCGCCCCTGGCCGCCCGGATCGGGCAGGCCGGCCTGTCGCCCGCCGCCTTGGCCCGGCGCAGCGGAGAAGCCGGTGCCGGCGGACTGGCCCGTGTCTCCGAGGCCGGTGCGCAAAGTCTCGGCGCCGGCTCCGCGTCCCGCCTGGCCCGCCATTGCGCCGTCCCTCAGCCCGGCCGCTTCGGTGCCGCGCTCCAGTCTTTCCGCGCCCTGACCGCCCCGCTCGGGCGATGCGGAAAAGCCGCTTCCGGAACCTGCGCTATCGCGACCTGGAGTGGCATGAAAACTCCGATCCAGCGTGTCATGAGCGCCGCCCCCGCCGCCGCCCTGGCCGCCGGCGCCGGTCGCCGCGCCGCCCTCGCGCCGATCGGCGGATTGGCGACCGAAGCCGCGCCAGTCGGAAGACGAGGAACCGGCGCCGGACAAGCCCGGCCGCTGTTCTTCCTTGCGGCCCGAATCGTCGCGGTCCGCGCCCGATTCGAGTTGGCCGGCGGCCGGCAGAGGCGGCGGCGGAGCCTCCAAGGTCGGGGAAAAGCCGGGCGACAGGCCCGGCATGCCGCCCTGGCCGAGACCCTGGCCTTTCTGGGCGAATGCCGGCAAGCAGGCTATGCACAGCAGCAGCGGGATACAACGCATGGCGACCTCCTCAGGACAGGATTGGTCGGTCCGTCGCGTCGAGAGAGCGATGCAGGACATCGCGAACCGTTATGGGTTCACCATAGCTCAGAATTCGAGCGGGTCGACGTCGATGTGCCAGCGCAGGGACTTCGGCGCCTTCAGTTCGCGGATCGCCGCGACCCATGTGGCGAGGAAAGCCTGCAGCGCGGGCCGGCTGTGCGATTCGACGAGCAGCTGGGCGCGTTCAAGGTATGCCATCCGGTGCAGCCGCATCGGCACCGCGTCGTAGCGCGCCACCTCCGGGGACGGGAGGGCGTCGCCCGTCTCCTTGGCTGTCTTCAGGAAAGCGAGCGCCTGCTTCAGATCCGCCGCTTCGGCGCGCAGCATGGCCTGGTGGGTGAACGGCGGGAAGCCGGCGCGCTCGCGTTCCGCCAGTTGGGCGGCGGCAAAGGCGGCGAAGTCGTGCGCCGCCAGCGCACGGTAGAGCGGGTGGTCGGGATACTGCGTCTGGACCAGCACCTCGCCCGGCAACGCGGCGCGGCCGCTGCGGCCGCCGACCTGCATCAGCTGGCTGAACAGCCGTTCCGGCGCGCGGAAGTCGGCGGCGAACAGCGCCGCATCGGCGTTCAGCACGCCGACCAGGGTGAGCAGCTGGAAGTCGTGACCCTTGGCCAGCATCTGGGTGCCGACCAGGATGTCGGCCTCCCCCTTGTGGATGGTCTCCAGCACGCCGTGCCAGCGGGACGGACTTTTTGTGCTGTCGCGGTCGACGCGCAGGATGCGCGCCTGCGGGAAGCGCGCCGCCAGCGCTTCCTCCAGCCGCTGCGTGCCGCGGCCGAAGGGGTGGATGTCCTGGTTGCCGCAGCTCGGGCAGGCGACGGGGATGCGCTCCTCGCGGCCGCAGTGGTGGCAGCGCAGGCGCCGATCTGACAGGTGCACCACCATATTGGCCGCGCAACCGGTGCAGCGGCTGGCCCAGCCGCAGGCCGGACAGGCCAGTACCGGCGCATAGCCACGGCGGTTCAGAAAGATCAGGCTCTGCTCGCCGCGCTCCAGACGCGCCGCGATCGCCCGCAGCAAGTGCTCGCTCATGCCGTCCTGCAGTTTCTCGCGACGGATGTCGACGCAGCGCACCGCCGGCATCGCCTCCGCCACCGCCCGGCCCGTCAACTCGAGCAGGCGATAGCGGCCGGCCTGCGCCGCGGCCCAGCTCTCCAGCGAGGGCGTGGCCGAGCCGAGGACGATGGGAATGTTCCGCTGCTTGGCGCGCCACACCGCCACGTCGCGCGCCGAGTAGCGCATGCCTTCCTGCTGCTTGAATGAGGGGTCGTGTTCCTCGTCCACCACCACCAGGCCCAGGCGTGGCAGCGGGGTGAATACCGCCAGGCGGGTGCCGAGGACGATGTCGGCTTCGCCGTTCAGGGCCTGGAGAAAGCCTGCCGCCCGCGCGCCATCGGCCAGGCTGCTGTGCAGGCTGACCAGTCGCGCCCCGGGGAAGCGACCGCTCACCCTCGCCTCGAGCTGCGGCGTCAGGGCGATCTCCGGAACCAACACCAAGGCTTGTGAGCCGCGCGCGAGCGCCTGCTCGATCAGCCGCAAATAGACCTCGGTCTTGCCGCTGCCGGTGACGCCGTGCAATAAAAAGGCGGCGAAGCGGCCGAAGGCGCCCGCCGTTTCATCGACCGCGCGACGCTGCTCGTCGAGCAGCTCGGGTCCGGCGGCGGCATCCAGTCGGGGCGCCTCGACGACGACAGCCAGCCAGCCTTGCGCCAGCCATTCCGGCAGGCGCCTCGGCGCATCCGCGGAGACGCCGCGCAGTTCAGCGAACGACAAGGCTCCGGCAACTTCCGCCGCCGCCAGGGCGCGGGCGGCGATGCTGCGCGGCTTGAGATCCTTCAGCGCCAGCCGGCCGTCTTCCGTGATGCGAAACAAGCGCTGGTCCGACAGGCGCGGCAAGGCGTTGCGGCGGCGCAGCGCCGGCGGCAACGCCAGCGCGATGACTTCGCCGAGCGGATGCTGGTAGTAGCGGCTGCAGAACTCCGCCAGCGCCAGCCAGTCCGCCGGAAAGGGCGGCGCGTCGCGCAGGATGGCGCGCACCGGCTTGAGTTTTTCCGGCGGCAAGTCGCTTTCCGATCGCACTTCCAGAACGATGCCGATCTTCTCGCCGCGCCCGAACGGCACGCAGGCGCGCCGGCCGATGTCCTCCGCCGACGCATCGGCCGCGATGTAATCGAAGCTTTGCGGCAGCGGCACATCGAGCGCGACGCGGACAATCGGCGGATTCATTCTGGATTTTTTCGCGTGACGCTTGGCTTGGTTTCACATCTTCGCGCGAAGTATTGATATCGACGCTAAATACCTGCAATCAAAGCGCAATATTCTTGTCCACAAAATCTGTGGACAACTTTGTGGGAAATCGCCCCGGATTGGCCTTAACTCCGCTATGGAAAAGGCTTTTTCTTTCTCTGCCCACAAATTAATCGGAATAAATATCAGTAAAAACAATAAGATGTAAATACAGGCGGAATACTGCCGAAATGCCCTGGGAAGAGCCGTCCGGAACAGGCTCTTGTGCATAAGTCAAGACCTCCGAAGCGATTTCGGCACATTTTTTTGTGCGCATTTCGGGGCGCCCTTTTGCCGTGCCGCGCCCGGCCCTGCATTGAAAAGAGGCCGCGCCGAAAGCCGCGTCAGGCCTTGAGTTCGCGGCTGTGCTCGTGCACCGCGGTCACCAGCGCCGCGACGTTTTCCGGCGGGGTGAACTGCGAAATGCCGTGGCCGAGATTGAAGACATGGCCGTCGTTCGGGCCGAAGGCATCGAGGATGGCGCGCGCTTCCTGGGCGATCTTCTCCGGCTGGGCGAACAGCGCCACCGGATCGAGGTTGCCCTGCAGCGCCACCTTGTCGCCGACGCGCCGGCGCGCCGCGCCGATGTCGGTGGTCCAGTCGAGGCCGACGGCATCGCAGCCGATCGCCGCAATATCTTCGAGCCATTGGCCGCCGCCCTTGGTGAACACGATGCTCGGGATGCGCGCCCCGTCGCGCTCGCGGGTCAGGCCGGCAACGATGCGCTGCAGGTAGGCCAGCGAGAACTCGCGGTAGGCACGGTGCGACAGCACGCCGCCCCAGGTATCGAAGAGCATCACCGCCTGGGCGCCGGCCTCGATCTGGGCGTTGAGGTAAGCGGTCACTGCCCTGGCATTCACCTCCAGCACGTGGTGCAGCAGGTCGGGCCGGTCGTAGAGCAGGGCCTTGATGGTGCGGAAGTCCTCGGAAGCGCCGCCCTCGATCATGTAGCAGGCCAGGGTGAACGGGCTGCCCGAGAAGCCGATCAGCGGCACCGAGTTGTCGAGCGCGCGGCGGATTTCCGCCACGGCGTCGATCACGTAGCGCAACTCCACCCCCGGATCGGGCACCACCAGGTTGCGGATCTCCCATTCCTCGCGCAGCGGGCGCTCGAACTTCGGCCCCTCGCCCTCGGCGAAATACAGGCCGAGGCCCATGGCGTCGGGCACCGTGAGGATGTCGGAAAAGAGGATCGCCGCGTCGAGCTCGTAGCGGGCCAGCGGCTGCAGGGTCACCTCGCAGGCCAGACGCGGGTTCTTGCAGAGGTCCATGAAGCTGCCGGCGCGGCGGCGGGTCTCGCAGTATTCCGGCAGGTAGCGGCCGGCCTGGCGCATCAGCCAGATCGGCGTGTAGTCGGTCGGCTGGCGCAGCAGGGCGCGCAGGAAGGTGTCGTTTTTCAGCTTGTTCATCGGGCGAGTTTACCAGCACCGGCTTGTGGAGCGGGCGCAGCCCGCGAACCACCGTCACCCCCGTCTGCGTGGGCGGGGGATGGGGGTCGTCACTTTCTCCAGAAGGCGGGCGTCAGGACGACCAGCAGCGTAAAGATCTCCAGCCGGCCCAGCAGCATGGCGAAGCTGCACACCCAGGTCTGGAAGTCGGAGAGCACGGCGAAGGTCGTTGCCGGGCCGACCTGGTTGAGGCCGGGACCGGTGTTGTTGATGCAGGCCACCACGGCGGAAAAAGCAGTGACGATATCCAGGCCGCTGGCCGACAGCATCAGCGTCATGGAGACGATGCTGACCATGTAGATGAAGCCGAAGGCCAGCACGGCGAAGACGATCTTGTTCTCCACCATCTCCGCGCCCAGCTTGGTCTGGTGCACCGCGTTGGGGTGCATGGCGCGCAGCAGCTCGCGATGCACCTGCTTGTAGAGCAGGATGGCCCGCACCATCTTGATGCCGCCGCCGGTCGAGCCGGAGCAGGTGGTGAAGCTGCAGAGGAAGAGCATCCACAGCGGCGCGAAGATCGGCCACAGGTTGTAGTCGGTGTTGGCATAGCCGGTGGTGGTGGCGATCGACACCACGTTGAAGGCCGAATAGCGCAGCGCCGTCCAGAAATCCGGGTAGACGCGCATCTCCCACAGGTACCAGGCGATGCCCAGCACGCTGGCGTACATCACGAACAGGAACCAGCGCACCTCCGGCTCGAAACGGTAGGGCGAAAAGCTGCGGTTGCGCAGGGCCAGGAAGTGGGTGGCGAAGTTCATGCCGGCCAGGGTCATGAAGAAGATCGTCACCGCCTCGACCGTCGCCGAGTCGAAGAAGCCGAAACTGGCGTCGTGGCTGGAGAAGCCGCCCAGCCCCATCACGGTGAAGGTGTGGATCAGCGCATCGCCCCAGCCCATGCCGGCCCAGGCCAGGGCCGGCAGGCAGGCGGCCGAGATCAGGAAATACACCAGCCAGAGGCCCTTGGCGGTCTCCGCCATGCGCGGGGTGAGCTTGGCGTCCTTCATCGGCCCGGGCGCCTCGGCCTTGAAGATCTGGCGGCCGCCGACGCCGAGCAGCGGCAGGATCGCCACCGCCAGCACGATCAGGCCCATGCCGCCCAGCCACACCAGCTCGGCCCGCCACAGGTTGATCGAGTAGGGCAGCGCATCCAGTCCCTCCAGCACCGTGGCGCCGGTGGTGGTGAGGCCCGAGACGGCCTCGAAGTAGGCGTCGGTGAAGCTGAGCCTGGGCCAGAAGTACACCAGCAGCGGCACGGTGGCGAAGGCCGGCAGGCCAGCCCACACCAGCACCACCAGCAGGAATCCGTCGCGCACCTTGAGCTCCTCGCGGTGGCGGCGGGTGGCGAACCAGAGCAGGGCCCCGCTGGCCAGCGACACGATGATGCCGTCGTCGTAGGCATGCTGGGCGCCGTCCTGATTGATCCAGGCCACCGCCAGCGGCAGCAGCATGGTGCCGCTGAAGATCAGCAGGATCAGCGCGAAGACGCGCAGGACCGACAGGGCATTGCTCACAGGAACCCCACCCCGACCGAGAACAGCTTCTCGACCTTCGGCACCAGGCGCTTCGAGACGACGAAGACGATGACATGGTCCTCGGCCCGGATCACCGTGTCGTGGTGGGCCATGATCACCTTGTATTCGGGCACGCTGTCGGGATCTTCGGTGAACGCCGGCCGTTCCTTCGGCTGGACGCGGCGCACGATGGCGCCGATGGTGGCGCCCTTGATCACCGGCAGCTGCTCGATCCTGCGGCCCACCACCTGGGAGGACTTTTCGTCGCCGTGCACCACCAGCTCCAGCGCCTCGGCGGCGCCGCGGCGCAGGCTGTGCACCGCCGCCACGTCGCCGCGCCGCACGTGGGCGAGCAGGGTGCCGATGGAGGTCTGCGCCGGCGAGATGGCGATGTCGATCTGGCCGCCCTGCACCAGGTCGGCGTAGGCGCGGCGGTTGATCAGCGCCGCCACCCGCTTGGCGCCCATCCGCTTGGCCAGCAGCGCCGCCATGATGTTGTTCTCGTCGTCGTTGGTGAGCGCCAGGAACAGGTCCATCTGGTCGACGTTCTCCTCGTCGAGCAGCTTCTCGTCGGTGGCGTCGCCTTGCAGCACCAGGGCGTTCCTGACGTTCTCGGCCAGCCACTCGGCGTGGCGCTTGTTGCGGTCGATCACCTTGACCTGGTAGTCGCCCTCGATGGCGCGCACCACCCGGTGGCCGATGTTGCCGCCGCCGGCGATCATGATCCGCTTGACCGCCTTGTCCATGCGCCGCAGCTCGCGCATGACGCGGCGGATGTCCTTGGTCGCCGCCAGGCAGAACACTTCGTCGCCGGCCTCGATCACGGTGTCGCCCTCGGGCGTGACCGGGGTGTCGCGGCGGAAGATGGCGGCGATGCGGGCGTCGACCTGGGGGATGTGCTTGCGGATGTCCTTGAGCGGGTGGCCGACCAGGGGGCCGCCCTCGAAGGCCCGCACCGCCACCAGGCTGACCAGGCCGTCGGCGAACTCCAGCACCTGCAGGGCCTCGGGGAACTCGATCAGCTTGACGATGTAGTCGGTGACGATCTGCTCGGGACAGATGGAGAAATCGACCGCGAAGTTGGCGGCGTCGAAGAGGCCGGGATAGTCGGCGTAGTCCGTCGAGCGCACCCGGGCGATGCGGGTCGGCAGGTTGAACAGGGCATGCGCCGTCTTGCAGGCGCAGAGGTTGGTCTGGTCGCTCTGGGTCACGGCGATCAGCAGGTCGGCGTCGTCGGCGCCGGCCTGCTGCAGCACCGAGGGACTGGAGGCGTTGCCGGTGACGGTGCGCAGATCGAGCCGGTCCTGCAGCAGCGCCAGCCGGCTGGCATCGGTGTCGACGATGGTGATGTCGTTGGCCTCCGAGACCAGGCTCTCCGCCACCGAGGCGCCGACCTGGCCGGCGCCGAGGATGATGATTTTCACTGTTCTTCCCCCTTGCGCCCGAGCGGGATGCCGAGCGCCTTGAGCTTGCGGTAGAGGTGGGTGCGCTCGAGGCCGGTCTTTTCCGCCAGGCGCGTCATGTTGCCGCCCTCGAGCTGCAGGTGGTGCTCGAAATAGACGCGCTCGAAGGCTTCGCGCGCCTCCCGCAGCGGCAGGTCGAGCGGCAGGGCCTGGGCCGCCGCCGAGGGCTGCGGCGCCAGCAGGCGCGAGACCTCCTCGCCGTCGATCTCCTCCTCCAGCGCCCCCAGCGCCAGCGAGCGCACGGCATTGCGCAGTTCGGCATAGCCGCCGCTCCAGGGATGGTTGCGCAGGGCGTTGAGTGCTGCCGTCGACAGCTGCCGCAGCGGCACTTCGCCGGCCTCGACGAGGTGGCCGAGGATCTGCCCGGCCAGTTCCGGCACCTCGTCCTTCAGCTCGGCCAGGCCCGGCGCGCCGAGGCTGACTTCGGCCAGGCGGCGGGCCAGCGCCTCGTCGAAGCCGGCCTGGGCCAGCTCGGCCGGCGTCTGGGTGCTGGCCGCCACCAGGCGCAGGTCGAATTTCTCCAGCCGGTCGAGGGCGAAGGCCAGGTTTTTCTGCTGCAGGCGGGAAAGGGCGGACAGCTCGCCGGCGAACAGCATCCCGCCGGCGGCCTGCTCGAGCATTTCCAGCGCCAGCGGCTGGCCGAGGCCGGCCAGGTCGAGCCAGGCCTTGCCCGGCGCCTGCAGGCTGCGGCCGGCCAGTTCGGCCAGGCTGCCCGGCCCGGTCTTGAGCATCAGCACGCGGCTCCTGGCCGCCACCTGGTCGAGGCGCTTCTTCAGGTCGCGCAGCGGGCCGGAGCGAGCGAAGGCGGCCAGGGTCAGCTCGCTGCGCCGTGTCGCGGCGACCGACTTTTGCAGGGCCCGCTTGACCGCCGCCAGCAGCTTCTGCAGGGCGATCGGCTTCTCGAGGAAGTCCTGGGCGCCGATGCGGGTGGCCTCCACCGCGGTGTCGATGGTGCCGTGGCCGGACATCATCACCACCGGCATGCTGAGCTGGCCGGCCGCCGACCATTCCTTGAGGAGCGTGATGCCGTCGGTGTCGGGCATCCAGATGTCGAGCAGCACCAGGTCGGGGCGGGCATGGTTGCGCGCCGCCCGCGCCGCCGCCGCGTTCTCCGCCAGCTGCACGTCGTGGCCCTCGTCGCGGAGAATTTCCGAGAGCAGCTCGCGGATGCCCACTTCGTCGTCGACTACCAGTATCTTCGCCATCGCGTTCCGTTTCTATGCGGCCAAGGGCAGCCTGATCCTGACCTGCGCGCCGCGCGGCGCGGCGTTGGCGATCTCGATCTGGCCGTGATGCTCGTCGACGATCTTCTTGACGATCGCCAGGCCCAGGCCGGTGCCCGTGGCCTTGGTGGTGACGTAGGGCTCGAAGGCGCGGGCCAGGATTTCCTTCGGGAAGCCGCCGCCGTTGTCGCTCACCGTGAGCAGCGCGCCGCGCGCCTCGGGGCGCGTCGAGACGCGGATCTCCGGCGCGGCGGCTTCGAGCAGGGCGTCCTCGGCGTTGGCCACCAGGTTGTGGATCACCTGGCGCAGCTGCGCCGCGTCGCCGGCGACGCGCGGCAGGTTGTCGGCCAGCTCCACCGTGAGCCGCGCCCGCGAGGTCTCGTAGAGGCCAAGCACTTCCTCGACCAGGGCGTTGAGGTCGAGCGATCCGAGCTGCGGCGGCGGCATGCGGGCGTAGTCGCGGAAGTCGTTCACCATGTGCTTCATGGCCTCGACCTGGTTCACGATGGTCTGGGTCGAGCGCTCCAGCATCTCGCGCTCGGCGCCGCCGAGCTTGTCGGCCAGTTTGTGCTGCAGGCGCTCGGCCGAGAGCTGGATCGGGGTGAGCGGGTTCTTGATCTCGTGGGCCAGGCGCCGCGCCACCTCGCCCCAGGCGGCCGAGCGCTGGGCGGCGATGAGCTGGGTGATGTCGTCGAACACCACCACGCAGCCGGCGCCGGAGGCCTCCGGCAGGCGGGTGCCGCGCAAGAGCAGCGCCTGCGGCACGCCGGCGCCGTTCTGCATCTCGATCTCGCGCTGCCATTCGCCGGAATGCTCGAGGCAGCCGGCGGCGATGGCGTCGCGCAGCTCGGCGTGGCGCGTCCAGGCGGAGAGCGGCCGGCCCTCGGCGTCGGCCAGGTCGTCGCGCAGGATGGCGCGGGCGCCGGCATTGGTGGCGCGCAGGCGGCCGTCGGCATCGAAGGCCAGCACGCCGGCGGACAGATTGCCCAGCACGCTTTCCAGATAGGTGCGGGCGGCTTCGGTTTCGGCGCGGCTCCTCTCGGCCTGGCCGCGCGCCTCGTCGAGCTGGCGCGTCATCTGGCTGAACTGCTGGGTCAGCACGCCCAGTTCGTCGCGGCTCGAGACGGTTTCGCGCGGCGAATAATCGCCGGCCGCCACCGCCTCGGTGCCGCGCGCCAGGATCGACAGCGGCGCGCTGAGCCGCCGCGCCAGCAGGAAGGCCAGGGCGATGGCGGTGAACAGGGACAGCAGCAGCGCCAGGGTCAGCGTCAGGGTGTACATCCACTTCAGGCTGCCCTTGGCCAGCGACAGCTCCTGGTAATCGCGATAGGCCGCCTGCACGCTCTCGGCGCTGCCGGCGATGGAAGCCGGCACCGCCTGGGTGAGCTGCAGCACATTGGCTTCGCCGGTAAACGACAGGGAGGCTACCGGCACCAGGACGCGCAGGGTGAGCCCGCTGGCGGCCTCGCCCTCGACCACGCTGACGCTGCGGCCCTGGCGGGCCTGGCGCAGCTGCGACAGGCTGGGCAGGTCGGGCAGCAGGGCGACCCGCTCGCCGGTGCTGCTGGCCAGCACCTGGCCGCTGGGCGAGAGCAGGGTGGCAGCCTGCACCCCGGTCTGTTCGCGCAGGCGGTTCAGGCGCAGCGAGCGCGAAGCGGCCGAGGCTTCGCCCAGGTCGAGCGCCATGGTCTGGGCCTTGTCGGTCAGGTCGGCCAGCAGGTAGTCGAGCGCGCTGCGGCCGAGGTTGAGGCCGCCCTCGAGCGCCTTGTCCACCCGCACGTCGAACCAGGACTCGATGCTTTTCACGGCGAACTGCAGCGAGACGGCGTACACCAGGGCGCCCGGCACCACCGCCATCAGGGCGAACATCAGCATCAGGCGCAGCTTGAGGCGCGAGCCGAAGACTTCCGCGCGGTGCTCGCGCCAGAGCTGGCGCAGCTGCCACAGCACCAGGCCGAGCAGGATCGCCGCCACCGCCGCGGTGACGCCGAGCAGCAGCCGGTATTGGCCGGCGAAGAGCGCGGTGTTGGCCGAGGCCGAGGTCAGCAGGAACAGCAGGATGGCCGCCAGCGCCGCGCTGATGAACAGCACCCACCTCATTTGGCCGGGCCTTCCGTGGCGGTGGCGGGCGGCGGGCTGAAGCTCCAGCGCTTCACTTCGGCGGTGATGTTCCAGTCCTTGTTGCCGATGGCGGTGACCTGGAAGGGCTTCGGCAGCTGGGTCAGGTCGAGCTTGAGGCGCAGTGCCGCGTTGTAGGGCTCGCCGGCCTTCAGCAGCGCCTTCTCGGCCACCGGCCATTCGCGCAGGCGGCCCAGCACCCGCAGGGCCTCGTCGAGCGAAGCGAAGCTCTGGTGCAGTGCCCCGCTGGACAGGCGGTACTGGCGGGTCAGGGCGTTGTAGGAGAGGCGCCAGGTCTGCTTCCTGCCGGCGACATGTTCGTCCACCCAGTACCAGCGCCCCTTGGTCAGCTCGAACTCGGCGACGAAGTAGAGCGCCACGCCGCGGGCGACGACCTCCTCCAGGCGCTGGCCCAGGTCGATGCCGAACTCGGCGTCGAGCAGCCAGGATTCCTCGCCGGCGCTGAGCTCGGCGCGCCGGACCTCGATCTCGGCGGCGCCGGCCAGCGCCGAAGCCAGCAGCAGCAGCCCGAGCGCCAGGCCGCGCAGGAGTCCGCTAGGCCTGCTTTTCGAGGAGGGCGTAGTAAAAGCCGTCATGTTCTTCGTTTGGCAGCAACTGCAGTTCGGGCGCGCCGTCGAGCGGCAGTCGCAGGCAATCTTCTTGTCGCGCGGCGAAGGCCGCGGTCTGGCGATCGTTCTCCTCGGGGAACACCGAGCAGGTCGCATACAGCAATTTACCACCGGGCGCGAGCACCCGCCACAGCGCCGCCAGGATTTGCGCCTGGGTGTCGGCGAAGCGGGCGATGTCCCGCTCGCGCCGCAGCCACTTGATGTCGGGATGGCGGCGCACCACGCCGGAGGCCGAGCACGGCACGTCGGCGAGGATGCGGTCGAAGGCACGGCCGTCCCACCAGGCGTCGAGATCGCGGCAGTCGGCGGCCGCCACGCGGGCGCGCAGGCCAAGGCGGAACAGGTTTTCCGAGACGCGCACGGCGCGGCCGGCGTCGGCGTCCAGCGCCGTCAGTTCGACATCGGCCTGCTCGAGGATGTGGGCCGTCTTGCCGCCCGGCGCGGCGCAGGCGTCGAGCACCCGCAGGCCGGCGTGCAGGTCGAGCAGCCGCGCCGCGCGCTGGGCGCCGGCATCCTGCACCGAGACCAGCCCCTCGGCGAAGCCGGGCAGGCGTTCCACCGGCAGCGGCCGCGCCAGCAGGATCGCCCCGTCCGTCGCCCGTGCCTCGATCCCGGCCTGCGCCAGTCGCGCCAGAAAGTCGGTCTCCGTGACACGGCGACGATTGACCCGCAGGGCCATCGGCGGGCGGCCGTTGCCGGCGGCGAGGATGCCCTGCCAGTCCTCCGGCCAGGCGCGGCGCAGGCGCCCCAGCCACCAGGGCGGGTGCTGCCAGCGCGCCGCTTCGTCCTGCTCGGCGGCGGCTTCCAGCTCGGCACGGCGGCGCAGGAAATTGCGCAGCACGCCGTTGGCCAGCGCCTTGAAGCGGCCGCGCGCCAGCGCGCCGGCCGCCGCCACAGCCTGGTCGACAATGGTGTGCGCCTCCTCCGGCCGCGCCGCCAGGCGCGCCAGCGCCACCAGCAGCAGCGCCCGCGTCGGCGCCGCCGGCGGCTTTTCCATCAGCCGGGCCAGATAGAAATCGTCGCGCCCGCAGCGCCGCAAGGCCGCGTAGGCCAGGTCCTGCACCGCCCCGCGCTGCCCGCCGGCAAGCCGCGGCTGGGCCTGCCAGAGGCGATTCAGCGCTTCGGTGAGCGAGCGTCCGGCGATCACCTCGGCGACGGCCGCGGCCGCCAGCCGCAGGGCGAAGGCAAGCGAATCGGGCGGCGGCGCGCCGGCGGCGGAGCGGGAAATCGCTATTTCTCCCGCCTGCCGCGCCGCGGCCAGGCCGCCAGCATCTTGACCAGCTCGACCTGGCGCCGGGCGCCGGTCTTCTCCAGCACCGACTTGAGCTGGCTGCGCAGGGTGTTGACGCTGACCCCGAGCTGGCGGGCGGCGGCGGGCAGGGTGGAATCGACCAGCAGGGCGGCCAGCAGGCGCATTTCCGCCGGGGTCAGGCCATGCATGCCGGCGAAGTCCTTCAGGTTGGCTTCCATCGGCGCGGCCGGATCGTGGATCAGATAGGCCCGGCTGGGGCGGCGCGAGTCGGGCGGCGTCTCGCGGGGCATCGGGATGTCCACCTGGATGATCCAGTACGGCGCCTTGCCGCTCGGCCGCGGCAGCTTGAGCCCCGCCTCCGGGTCCGCCGCCGCGGCCATCAGCCTGTCCAGCTTCTCCTGCAGGCGCGTGCCGCCGGCCCGCAGCCGGCCTCCTTCGACGGACAGGCCGTCGCGTTCGGCCAGCAGGCGCTGGAGGGCGCGGTTGGCATACACCAGGTTGCCGTTCCGGTCGGTCATGGCCAGCGCCGGCAGCAGCAGATCGGCTGCGGCGCCGGCCATCTGCTCGCGCTGCTCCAGGTCGGCGATGCGGAAACTGATGCGCGCCGCCTCGGCCAGGTGGGGCAGCAGGGCGGCCAGCAGGGCCTTGTCGGCCTTGTCGAAGGGCGGCAGGGCGTGCGGGCGGTAGACCGCGAGATTGATGCGCGGGATGCCCGCCTCGCTGCCGTCGTGGAGGATCCCGGCGCAGATGTCGTGGATGTCCTGCGGGGCGAGGAATTCGCGGTAGAACGCCGAAGCGAGGAACTCTCGGCGCGGCAGCAGGTCGGCGCCGATGGCCACCCGGCCCGGCACCCAGATGTCGAGGGCGTGGCCGCGCTGCATCCAGACGTCGTGGGCGTGGTAGTGCGAGACGTAGCGCTGGATGGCCTCGGCGGAGATGTTGTGAGAGACCCACAGGCCGCGCTGTTCGGGGGAAGCCTGATGGGAAAAAATCAGGCCGCTGGCGGCGTTGAGCAGCCCGGCCACCGCCGCCAGCGCATCCGGCCAGCGATCGGCCGCCGCCGCCGCGGCATAGATGCGCGGCAGGACGCGGGCCAGCCGCGTCTCGGTCTCGATGTCGCCGGGGGTCTTGCCCAATCCGTCTCCCTCGGGCCACCGGGCCCGCGCTCAGGCGGGACTTTAGGCAGTCCGGCGGCGCCGGTCAATGATCCCGCTCAGGCCGCGGGAGGCAGCCGGCTGCGCATGGCGTTCAGCAGCCGGTCGCGGATCGGGCCGCATTCCTCGACCGCCGCCCGCTGCTGCAGGGCCAGCAGATCGTCGTGCAGGCGCGCCGGGTCGATCTGCCGCGCCAGGGCCTCGGCCAGGATGGCGACCGCCTCCTCGCAGGCGCGCAGCTGCTCGGCCAGCAGCTGGCGCAGTCGGGGGGAGTCCAGCAGCAGGCCTTCGAACGCCTCCCGATCCATGGCTTTCCCGCATCGTTTGAGAGGAAGCGATTGTAGCCTACAAAAGCAGGCAAGGAGACAACAGGCTTTATTGCAGCTGGGAGGTGCACTGCGGGCAGCGGCTGGCCTTGAGCGGTATCGGCGACAGGCAGTGCGGGCATTCCCGGGTCGCCGGCGCGGCGGGCGCGGCGGGCGCCGCCTCGGCGCGCTTCAGGCGGTTCATCACCTTGATGGCCATGAAGATGGCGAAGGCGATGATGACGAAATCGACCACGGTGTTGATGAAGATTCCGTATTTCACCAGCGGGGCGCCGGCCTTCTCGGCGGCCTCCATGGTCTCGAAGGTCCTGTCGCCGAGATTGACGTACAGGTGCTTGAAGTCCACGCCGCCGAGCAGCCGGCCGATGACCGGCATCACCACGTCCTTGACCAGCGAATCGACGATCTTGCCGAAGGCCGTGCCGATGATCACGCCGACCGCCAGGTCGACGACATTGCCCTTCATGGCGAATTCCTTGAACTCGCTGAGGATGCTCATGGGTTTCTCCTTGTGATGGACGGATTGCAGGCGAATTGTGACCGATCTGGGATTCCGCGCAACACGGGATTCTCTGTTAATCTGGATTTTTTGCACGCCGCCCGGGAGGACGCATGAAAGCGCTGAAAATCGCCGCCTTCGTTCTGGGAGGGATCGCCGCCCTGCTGGCGGCGCTGGCCGCGTTCCTGCTGGCGACCTTCGACGCCAACAAATGGAAGGGCGAGATCGCCCAGCTGGTACAGGAGAAGAAGGGCCGCAGCCTGAAGATCGAGGGCGACCTGTCGCTGTCCCTGTTCCCCTCCGTCGGCTTGCAGCTGGGCAAGGCGACCCTCTCCGAGCACCAGAGCGAGCAGACCTTCGCCTCGGTCGACAGCGCCCGCGTCTCCGTCCGGCTGTTGCCGCTGCTGTCGAAGCAGGCGGTGGTGGACACCGTCGAGCTGGGCGGCGTGAAGGCCCGGCTGGTGCGTTTCAAGGACGGCCGGCTCAACATCGACGACCTGCTCGCCAAGGACGACAAGGAGCCGCCGGCGCGCTTCGACATCGCCGGCGTCCGGCTCGCCGGCGGCGAGCTGTCCTGGCGCGACGAGAAGGCCGGCCAGGAACTTACCCTGAGCGGGCTCGACCTGACGACCGGGCGGCTGGCCAACGCCGCGACGGACAAGTTCGACCTGTCGGCCAAACTGGCGGGCAGCAAGCCGCGCCTGGCGGCGGCGCTGAAGGCCGGCGGCGAGTACCGCTACGACCTCGACAAGAAAAGCTTCGGCGGGGCCCGACTCGACGTGCGGCTGGCGGGCGACGTCGGCGACCTGAAGGCGCTCGAGCTGGCGCTCACCGCCGCCGCGCTGCAGCTCGCCGGCGGCAACGAACTGGCCGTGGAGCAGCTGCTGCTGACGGCGAAAGGCAAGGAAGGCGGCGACGCCTTCGAGGCGCGGCTGGAGGCGCCGAAACTGTCGCTGGCGGCGGACAAGGCCAGCGGCGCCGCCATCAACGCCGCGATCAGGCTCAGCGGCGCCCAGCGCGCGGTGGACGCGAAAATCGCCTTGTCCGGCTTCGAAGGCAAAAGTCAGTCCCTGCAGGCCGGCAAACTGGCGCTCGACCTGGATGCGCGGCAGGGCGAGACCACGGTCAAGGGCAAGCTCGCCTCGGCGCTTTCCGCCAATCTCGAGAAGCAGACCGTGGAGCTGCCGGCCTTCAGCGGGGAGCTCGACGTGGCGAATCCGCAGATGCCGATGAAGAGCCTGAGGCTGCCGCTCGCCGGCGGCCTGCGCGCGGACATCGACGGCCAGACAGCGGCTGTGCATGCCAGCACGCAGTTCGACGAGAGCAAAATTTCCGCCAAGGTGAACGTCTCGCGTTTCGCCCCGCTGGTGCTGCATTTCGACCTCGACCTCGACCGCCTCAACGTGGACAAATATTTGCCGCCGAAGGCCGCTGCCGGCGAGAAGACGCCCGAGCAGCCGCTCGACTTTTCCGCCCTCAAGGGGCTCAACGCCAGCGGCACGGTGAAGATCGGCCAGCTGCAGGTGTCGAACGTCAAGGCCAGCAACGTGCGCCTGGAGGTGAAGGCGGCCAACGGCAAGCTGGAGGTCGCCCCCCTCACGGCCAATCTCTACGACGGCAGCCTGGCCGGCGCGCTCTCGATCAACGCCAACAACAACCAGGTGGCGCTGAAGCAGAACCTCGCCAACGTCAACATCAACCCGCTCATGAAGGATGCCCTCGACAAGGATGTGCTGGAGGGGCGCGGCAACGTTGCGCTGGACGTCGCCACGACCGGCACCACCGTCACGGCGATGAAGAAAGGCCTCGGCGGCGCGGCCAGCCTGAACCTCAAGGACGGCGCCATCAAGGGCATCAACCTGGCCAAGACTTTCCGCGAGACCAAGGCCGTGTTCACGACGCGCAAGGACGCCGTGCAGCAGGCGAAGCAGACCGAAAAGACCGACTTCTCCGAGCTCTCCGCCACCTTCCGCATCGCCAAGGGAGTGGCGCGCAACGACGACCTCAGCATGAAGTCGCCCTTCATCCGTCTCGGCGGCGCCGGCGACATCGACATCGGCGAGGATCGGATGGATTACCTGGCCAGGGCCAGCGTGGTGAACACCACGGGCGGGCAGGGCGGCAAGGAGCTCGACCACCTGAAGGGGCTCACCGTGCCGGTGCGGGTCAGTGGCCCCTTCGACAAGCTGGCCTACAACATCGAGTTCGGCGGCCTGGTGGCCGAGGCGGCCAAGGCCAGGGTCGAGGAGAAGGTGAAGGAGAAAGTGCAGGAGAAATCGAAGGACGTCTTCAAAGGGCTGTTCAAGCGCTAGCCGCGAGTTTCTCCAGCAGTGCCGGCAGCACCTTGCCGGCGGCGCCCGGCAGGACGAAGTGGGCGTGGCGCGACAGCGCCGTGCGTTCCGGATTGATCTCCACCACCGTCGCGCCGGCGGAGAGGGCCCGCAGCGGCAGTTCGGCCGCGGGGTAAACCTGCGCCGAGGTGCCGATGCTGAGGAACACCTCGCAGTGCTCGGCCGCCTCCTCCGCCCGCGCCATCGCGCCTGCCGGCAGCATCTCGCCGAACCACACCACGTCGGGCCGCAGCAGCGCCCCGCACCGGCAGCGCGGCGGCGATTCGGTTTCGGCGTATTCGCCGACGACGATCTCCTCGGCCGAGCACTTCACCCGCGCGATGTTGCCGTGCAGCTCGACCACCTCGCGCGAGCCGGCGCGCTGGTGCAGGCTGTCGATGTTCTGTGTCACCAGGGTGAACCGCTCGAAGTGCTTTTCCAGCGCGGCCAGGGCGAAGTGGCCCGGGTTGGGCGCCACCCCGGCGATGCGGGCGCGCCGCTCCGCATACCACTCCCACACCAGCTTCGGGTTGCGGGCGAAGCCCTCGGGGGTGGCCAGCTCCTGCGGGTCGTAGTGGGCCCACAGGCCGGTGAGGGCGTCGCGGAAGGTGGGAATGCCGGATTCGGCCGAAATGCCGGCGCCGGTGAGCACCGCCACCCGGCGGGCTGAGACCAGCCGCTCGACCAACTCGCTCGGGATGATGCAGGTGTTCATGCCTGTCGCGCCTCGCTGCAACAGGCCCATGCTACCATCGCCGCGCTATGAACTGGACCGACCTGTTGCATGCCTTCGTCCTCGGCATCGTCGAGGGGCTGACCGAATTCCTGCCCGTCTCATCGACTGGCCACCTGATCCTCGCCGGCGACCTGCTCGGCTTCAACGACGAGCGCGGCAAGCTCTTCGAGATCGTCATCCAGACCGGCGCCATCCTCGCCGTCTGCTGGGAGTACCGGGCCAGGCTCGGCGCGGTAGCCGCCGGCCTGGGCCGCGATCCGGCGGCGCGCCGCTTCGTCGCCAATCTCGCCATCGCCTTCCTGCCGCTGGCGGTGCTCGGCCTGGCCTTCGGCAAGATCATCAAGGCGCACCTGTTCCAGCCGGTTCCGGTGGCGCTGGCCTTCATCGCCGGCGCCTTCGTCATCCTGTGGGCGGAGCGCCGCGAGCACGTAATCCGGGTCCACTCGGTGGACGACATGGGCTGGGCGGACGCGCTCAAGCTCGGCTTCGCCCAGGCCTTCGCCCTGATCCCCGGCACCTCCCGATCCGGCGCCACCATCATCGGCGGGCTGCTGTTCGGCCTGTCGCGCAAGGCCGCCACGGAGTTCTCCTTCTTTCTCGCCATCCCTACGCTGTTCGCCGCCAGCGCCTATCAACTTTGGAAGGAGCGGCATCTGCTCAACGGCGACGACCTTGGCATGTGGGCGGTCGGCTTCGTCTCCGCCTTCATTTCCGCCTTTCTCTGCGTGCGCTGGCTGCTGCGCTACATCAGCCACCACGATTTCACCGTCTTCGCCTGGTACCGCATCGCCTTCGGCCTGGTCGTGCTCGGCACGGCCTATGGCGGGCTGGTGGACTGGACACAATCATGAACGATCTTCATGACTTAACCCTGATTCTCCAGTCGCGTTTTCCGCTCGTCGTCATCGAGACGCACGAGGAGCCGCGCATTCTGGCCCTGCTCGAACAGGCGGCCAATCTCGAGAACTGGGCACTCTTCGTCTGGAGCATCGCCGACGGCCTGCGCCGCAGCAACAACAGCCAGCCGGTCAGCCAGACCTATACGTTCCTCGACGCCCTGCGCCACATCGACAAGACGCCGCAGAACGGCCTCTACGTCATGCTCGATGCCCATCCTTATCTCGACGACCCGGTCAACGCCCGCCTGATCCGCGAGATCGCCATGGAGCACGGCAAGGCGGCGCGCACCCTGGTCTTCGTCAGCCCGCGCTTCGAGCTCAACACCGAGCTGTCGCGCATGAGCGCGCGCTTCCAGCTCTCCGTCCCCGACCTGGCAGCGATCCAGGCGCTGCTCCGCGAGGAAATGCAGCTGTGGCAGCAGCAGGGCGGCGAAGCGGTGCGCGGCGAAAAGGAGGCGCTCAACCTGCTGGCGCGCCACCTCGCCGGCATGGCCCTCGACGATGCCCGCCGCCTGGCGCGTCAGGCCATCCGCGACGACGGTCTGATCACCCGCCAGGACGTCGAGCGGGTGCTGCGCTACAAGTACGACGCGCTGGGCGCCGGCAGCGTGCTCAGCCTGGAGCTCGACACCGCCAGCTTCGCCCAGGTCGGCGGCGTGAAGAGGCTCAAGCACTGGCTGGCGCTGCGCCGGGAGGTCTTCGTCGGCGAGGGCGGCGCCGGGTTGCAGGCGCCCAAGGGCATCATGCTGCTCGGGGTGCAGGGCAGCGGCAAGAGCCTGGCCGCCAAGGCGGTGGCCGGCGCCTGGGGCGTGCCGCTCCTGCGCCTCGACTTCGCCACGCTCTACAACAAGTTCTTCGGCGAGACCGAGCGCAATCTGCGCGAGGCGCTGGCTTCCGCCGAGGCCATGGCGCCCTGCGTGCTGTGGATCGACGAGATCGAGAAGGGCCTGGCCAGCGACAGCTCCGGCGGAACCGACGGCGGCGTCTCGCGCCGGGTGCTCGGCACCTTGCTGACCTGGCTGTCCGAGCGCAAGGGCCGCGTCTTCATCGTCGCCACCGCCAACGACATCGAGCAGTTGCCGCCCGAGCTGATCCGCAAGGGGCGGCTGGACGAGATCTTTTTCGTCGACCTGCCGGACGCGCCGACCCGCGCCGAGATCTTCGCCATCCATCTGGTCCGGCGCGAGCTGAAGGCCGAAGGCTTCGACCTGGCGGCGCTGGCCGATGCGGCGGACGGGTTTTCCGGCGCCGAGATCGAACAGGCGGTGGTCTCCGCGCTTTACGAAGCGCATGCCCGCCAGACAGCCCTCGACCAGGACTTGCTGCTGGCGGAAGTGGGCCGCACCCGGCCGCTCTCGGTGGTGATGGCCGAGCGCGTCGCGGCGCTGCGCGAGTGGGCGGCCGATCGCACCGTGCCTGCCAACTGAACCCATGCTGGTTTACCTGCACGGCTTCCGTTCCTCGCCGCAGTCGAACAAGGCGCGGCGGCTGAAGGCGCACATGGAAGGGCGCGGCCTCGGCCACCTCTTCTGGTGCCGGCAGCTGCCGCCCTCGCCGGAGGACGCCATCGCGCTCGCCGAGCGGGCGATCGAGACGGCGGCCACGCCGGTCACCGTGGTGGGGAGTTCGCTCGGCGGCTACTACGCGACCTGGCTGGCCGAACGGCATCGCCTGCGCGCCGTGCTGGTCAACCCGGCGGTGGTGGCGCATCTGTCGCTTGCCGAATTCGTCGGCCCGCAGACCAACCTCTACACCGGCGAGACCTTCGATTTCCGGCCCGAATACATCGAGGCGCTGCGCGCCATCGAAGTGTCGCGGATTTCCCGCCCGCAGGACTGCCTGCTGCTGGCGGAGACCGGCGACGAGGTGCTCGACTATCGCCAGGCCGTTGCGAAATATTCCGGCGCTCGCCAGATCGTGCTGGAGGGCGGCGACCACAGCTTCACGCGCTGGGACGACTATCTGGATACCGTTCTCGAATTTGCCGGAGTCCTGCCTTGAACTTCGATGCCGATCGTTTCAAGCGGGAAGAGCGCATTGGCTACAACCTGATTGCCGCGCGCTACGCCGAGAGCGCCGTCCTGCGCAGCAGCCTCAACGTCGCCCTGCTCGACGCCGCCGACCTGCGGCCGGGCCAGGCCGTGCTCGACCTGGCGAGCGGCCCGGGGGTGCTGGCGCGCGAGGCGGCGCGGAAAGCGGCAGGCGGCCTGGTGGTGGCGAGCGACATTGCCGAGCAGGCGCTGGCCGAGGGGCGCCGGCGTGAGCCGGCCGGCAGCCTGCAGTTCGCCGCCGCCGATGCGGAGCGACTGGCTTTTGCCGACGGGGCCTTCGACCGCGTGCTGTGCGGCCTCGGCCTGATGTTCTTCCCCGACGTGCCGCGGGCGCTGGCGGAAATGCGCCGCGTGCTGAAGCCGGACGGCCTCGCCGTGTTCTCGGTATGGGGCGAGGAGGCGCGCGCGCCGCTGGTGTCCTGTGCCCTGCAGTGCATCCGCCGCATCCTGCCGCCGCCGAAGGCCGAACGCCTGTCGCCCTTCCGCTTCGGCCAGCCGATCCTCTTGCGGCAGGCGCTGGAGGGGGCGGGCTTTGTCGGCATCGAGCTGCACCTGCATGCTCTCCGCTGTGCCTTCGACTCGCCGCAGGCCTACTGGCAGGCCTTCCGCGACCTGGCCGGCGGCGCGGCGGCAGGCTTGTCGCGCCTGCCGGAAGCGACCGTGACGCGGCTGGCGGAAGAAGTGGCGCGGGAGCTGGCGCCCTGCCGGCAGGGCACGGGCTATGTGGTGCAAAGCGAAGTGCTGATCGCCGTTGCACGGGTATAATTCGCCCGTCCCTCCCGCAACGATTCCCGATGAATATCCTGTTCGAAGAGGACGGCGCCTTCAAGGCCGGCACCGTGCTCGCCGACAACACGACCTCGCTCCAGGTCGAAACCAGCACCGGCAAGCGCGTCAAGGTGAAGGCCGCCAACGTGCTGCTGCGCTTTGCAGCCCCTGCGCCGGGCGAACTGGTCGAGCGGGCCGAGGCGGAATCGGAAGACATCGAGCCGGAGTTCCTCTGGGAGGTCTGCGGCGAGGCCGAATTCGGCTTCGAGGAACTGGCGCGGGAATATTGCGGCCGCGCCCCGCAGCCGGTCGAGGCGGCGGCCATCCTGCTGCGGCTGCATGCCGCGCCGATTCATTTCCATCGCAAGGGCAAGGGCCGCTTCCGCAAGGCGCCGCCCGAGATCCTCAAGGCGGCGCTGGCCGGGCTGGAGAAGAAGCGCCAGCAGGCGCTGGCCATCGAGCGCATGGCCGGCGAACTCCAGGCCGGCATTCTGCCGGCCGAGTTTTCGCCGCAGCTGAAATCCCTGCTCTACAGGCCGGACCGCAACCGGCCCGAGACCAAGGCTCTGGAGCTGGCCTGTGCCGAGAGCGGCCTGTCGGTCCCCCGCCTGCTGGCGAACTGCGGCGCGATTCCTTCCAGCCACGATTACCATTTCGAGCGCTTCCTCTTCGAGCATTTTCCGCAGGGCACCGGCTTCGGCGAGTATGAAGTGCCGCAGGTGCCGGAGGACCTTCCGCTTGCGGAAGTTCAAGCGTTTTCCATTGACGATGCCGCAACGACCGAGATCGACGATGCCTTCTCGGTCACGCCGCTGGACGGCGGCGGCTGGCGCATCGGCATCCACATCGCCGCGCCCGGGCTGGGCATCCGGCCCGATTCGGCGCTGGGCGACATCGCCCGCTGCCGGCTGTCCACGGTGTACATGCCCGGCCGCAAGATCACCATGCTGCCGGAGGAGGTGGTCGAGCGCTTCACGCTGTCGGCCGGGCGCGACTGCCCGGCGCTGTCGCTGTATCTCGAGGTCGGGCCGGATTACGCCGTGCGCGGCACCCGGAGCCGCATCGAACGGGTGCCGGTGGCGGCCAACCTGCGCCATCACGACATCGAGCCGCTGTTCAACGAGACGACGCTGGCCGAGGGCGGCCCGGAGTTCGCCTTCAAGCGCGAGCTGACCCTGCTGTGGGAGTTCGCCAGCGTGCTGGAGGCCGGCCGCGGCAAGCCCTCGGCCAACCCGCAGAACCCGGAGTTCAGCTTCCACGTGGACTGGCGCGAGCCGGAAGGCCGCGTCGACATCGTTCCGCGCCGGCGCGGCTCCCCTCTCGACAAGCTGGTGGCCGAACTGATGATCGCCGCCAACGCCGGCTGGGGCAAGCTGCTGGCCGAGGCCCAGGTGGCGGCCATCTACCGCGTGCAGGCCGCCGGCAAGGTGCGCCTGACCACCGCCGCCCTCTCCCACGAGGGCCTCGGGGTCGACTGCTACGCCTGGTCGAGCTCGCCGCTGCGCCGCTACGTGGATCTGGTCAACCAGTGGCAGCTGCTGGCCCATCTCTCCGGCGAGACGCCGCCCTTCACGGCGCGCTCCGAAGCCCTGCTTTCGGCCATGCGCGACTTCGAGCTCACCTATGCCGCCTATGCCGAGTTCCAGCGCGGCATGGAGCGCTACTGGTGCCTGCGCTGGCTGCAGCAGGAAGGGGTGGAGGCGCAGCCGGCCCGCGTCGTGCGCGAGAGCCTGCTGCGCCTGGAGCGCCTGCCGCTGTATTTGCGCTGCCCTTCGCTGCCGGCCAGCGCGCCGCGCACCCGGATCAGCGTCGCCGTTACGGCCATCGACCTGCTGGCGGCCGACGCGCAGTGTCGCTATCTGGCGACGCTGGCCGAGGCCGACGGCGACGACTCTATCGAAGACGCCGACATTCCGGAGTAGAATTCGGACTCATGCCTTCACCTGGCGCCGCCACGCTGCCGCAAAGCATGAGTCTGAAACTCGGCTGGCCCGAGCCGCTTTCCCGCATGGACCCCGCCCGCCGCGGCTTCACGCTGGCCCTCGTTGCCTCGGTCGCCTTCCACGCCGTCCTGCTGTCGATCCACTTCAAGCTGCCCGACAAGGTATCGCGTCTGACCCAGGAGACGCTCGAAGTGGTGCTGGTCAATGCCAAGAGCGCGAGGAAGCCCGACAAGGCCCAGGCCCGCGCCCAGGCCAACCTCGATGGCGGCGGCAACACCGACGAGAACCGCCGCGCCAGGACGCCGCTGCCGGCCGCCCAGCAGGTGCAGCCGGGCGACAGCCTGATGGAGGCGCAGCGCCGGGTGCAGGAACTGGAAGTCCAGCAGCAGAGGCTGCTGGCCCAGGCCAAGAGCAAGCAGGCCATCCAGGCCGAGTCGCGGCGCGCCGAGGTGCAACCCGAGCAGCCCAGCGTGCGCGGCGCCGATTTGGCGCAAAGCGCCCTGGCCATCGCCCGCATGGAAGCGCAGATCGAGCGCCAGATCGAGGAATACAACAAGCGGCCGCGCAAGAAGTTCATCGGCGCCCGCACCGAGGAGTACGCCGCCGCGCAGTACCTGGAGGACTGGCGCCAGAAGGTCGAGCGCGTCGGCAACCTCAATTATCCGGAGGCGGCCAAGGGCCGGCTCTACGGCAACCTGCTGCTCTACGTCGAGATCAAGGCCGACGGCTCGCTGGAGAGCGTCGAGGTGCGGCGTTCTTCCGGCCACAAGATCCTCGACGAGGCGGCCATGCGCATCGTCCGCATGGCCGCCCCCTACGGCAGTTTTTCCGCCGAACTGAAGCGCCAGACCGACATTGTCGCCTTCGCCCGCACCTGGGTATTCACCAAGGCCGATCGGCTGACGTCGGAATGACGGACAGGTATGCCGTCATCGGCAACCCCATCGCGCACTCCAAGTCGCCGCAGATCCACGCCGTCTTCGCCAGACAGACTTTTCAGGACATGCGCTATGAGGCCCTGCTGGCGCCGCTGGACGGCTTCGCGCAGAGCGTGCGCGCCTTCGCCGCCGCGGGCGGCCGCGGCCTGAACGTCACCGTGCCCTTCAAGCTCGAGGCCCATGCCCTGGCCGACACCCGCTCGCCGCGCGCCGAGGCGGCGAAGGCGGTAAACACCCTGCTGTTCTCGGCCGCCGGCATCCATGGCGACAATACCGACGGCGTTGGGCTGGTGGCGGACCTGACGCGCAACCTCGGCGTCCAGCTTGCCGGCAAGCGCCTCCTGCTGCTCGGCGCCGGCGGCGCGGCGCGCGGCGTGCTCCTGCCCCTGCTGGAACAGCGGCCGGCGGCCTTGTTCCTGGCCAACCGCACGGCGGACAAGGCGCGGGCGCTGGGCGACGAATTCGCCGCGCGGGCCGGCGCCTGCCGGATCGAGTCCGGCGGCTTCGCGGCGCTTGCCGGCCGCCAGTTCGATCTGGTCATCAACGCCACCGCCGCCGGCCTGAGCGACGCGGCGCCGTCCTTGCCCGACGGGCTCTACGCTCCGGGCAGCCTGGCCTACGACATGGTCTACGGCCGCGAGACGCCGTTCCTGGCGGCGGCGCGGGCGAAGGGCGCGGCGCGGTGCGCCGACGGGCTGGGCATGCTGGTCGAGCAGGCGGCCGAATCCTTTTTCCTCTGGCGCGGCGTGCGGCCGCCGACGGCGCCGGTGCTCGATCAGTTGCGGGGCGCATGAAACCAGTCTGGCGCTGGAGCCGGCGGGTGCTGGCTGTATTGGTACTGCTCGTCATCGCCTGGCAGGGCTGGTATCTGGGGTGGGTGGTGTGGTGGAAATTCGCCGACCCGGACATGACCAGCTTCATGTCGCTGCGCCTGGACGAGCTGCGCGAGAAGGATCCGCGCGCGGAACTGAAGAAGCAGTGGGTGCCCTATGCGCGCATCTCGGCCCACCTCAAGCGCGCGGTGGTTGCCGCCGAGGACGCCAAGTTCTCCGAGCACGAGGGCTTCGACTGGGAGGGCATCCAGAAGGCGCTGGAAAAGAACCAGAAGAAGGGCAAGATCGTCGCCGGCGGCTCGACCATCTCCCAGCAGCTGGCCAAGAACCTGTTCCTCTCCGGCACCAAGACGCCCTGGCGCAAGGCGCAGGAGGCCATCATCACCCTGATGCTGGAGGCGGTGCTGGACAAGCGTCGCATCCTCGAGATCTACCTCAACGTGGTCGAGTGGGGCTCCGGCGTGTTCGGCGCCGAGGCAGCGGCCCGCCATTACTACGCCATCCCTGCCGTCCAGCTCTCGGCCGAGCAGGCGGCGCGGCTGGCGGTGCTGCTGCCCAACCCGCGCAAGTTCGGCCGCCTGCCCAACTCGCCCTACCTCGCCGCCCGCAGCCAGGTCATCCTCGGCCGCATGAGCTCGGCCGACATTCCATAATTTGATCGCTTCGCGCGATCAAATTCCTTACAATCCGCCATCCGCCGCGCTTCACGGCGCGGCCCATTTTTTCAGTGGTGCCATGGCCGACATCGAGGATCTCCGTCAGAGCGAGGACGTCCAGCAGGAACTGCGCGAGGTGCAGGAGCTGCTGGCGCGCCATCGCGTCGTCGAGGGCCTGGTGCATCGCCAGCAGATGCCGCGCCACGAGCTGGTCGAGAACCTGGTGCACAAGCAGCACATCGCCGAGCTGCGCGCCAAGCTCGACGAGCTGCACCCGGCCGACATCGCCTACATCCTCGAGGCGCTGCCGCTCGACGAGCGCCTCTTCGTCTGGGACCTGGTCAAGGCCGAGCGCGACGGCGAGATCCTGCTGGAGGTCTCCGATGCGGTGCGCGAGACCCTCATCGAGGCGATGGACTCGCACGAGCTGGTTGCCGCCACCGAGCAGCTCGACACCGATGAAATCGCCGACCTGGCGCCGGACCTGCCCAGCGAGGTCATGCAGGACGTCTTCCGCGCGCTCTCCGTCGAAGAGCGCGAGCAGCTGCGCGCGGCGATGTCCTACGACGAGGATTCGGTCGGCGCCCTGATGGACTTCGAGGCGGTGTCGGTGCGCGAGGACGTCACCCTGGAGGCGGTGCTGCGCTACCTGCGCCGCTTCGACGAGCTGCCCGACCACACCGACCAGCTCTTCGTGGTCGACCGCGAGGAGCGCCTGCAGGGCGTGCTGCCCCTCGACCTGCTGCTGGTCACCGATCCGGACGAGATGGTCTCCAACATCATGGCCGACGAGCCGCTGACGCTGGAGCCGGACGAGAAGGCGCAGACGGCGGCGCAGGCCTTCGAGCGCTACGACCTGGTCTCGGCGCCGGTGGTGGACAAGGACGGCAAGCTGGTCGGCCGGGTAACGGTGAACGCGGTGGTGGACTACATCCGCCAGGCGACCGAAACGGAGCAGCTCTCGCGCGCCGGCCTGCGCGAGGGCGAGGACATTTTCGCCTCGGTGTGGGACTCGGTGAAGAACCGCTGGTCGTGGCTGGCCGTGAACCTCGTCACCGCCTTCGTCGCCTCGCGGGTGATCGGCGCCTTCGAGGGCTCGATCGAGAAGCTGGTGGCGCTGGCGGCGCTGATGCCCATCGTCGCCGGCATCGGCGGCAACTCGGGCAACCAGACCATCACCATGATCGTGCGCGCGATGGCCCTCGGCCAGGTGCAGCAGGAAAGCGCCCGGGTGCTGCTGCGCAAGGAGATCGGCGTGGCGATGGTGAACGGCCTGATCTGGGGCAGCCTGCTCGGCTTCGTCGCCTGGTGGCTCTACCGCAGCGTGCCGCTCGGGCTGGTGATGACGGCGGCGATGTCGCTGAACCTGATCGTCGCCGCCTCGGTCGGCGTCGCCGTGCCGCTGCTGCGCCAGCGCCTGGGCTACGACCCGGCGATCGGTTCCAGCGTGATGATCACCGCCGTGACGGACTCAGGCGGCTTTTTTATCTTTCTTGGCCTCGCCACCCTCTTCCTGCTGTAGGGGGTGGGCGAGCGTTTCGGCGGCGTTCGCGAAGGCTTCGGTGAACGTCCGGGCCGCGAGGAACTGCGACTTCAGCGCCAGATCGAACAGGCCGACGCGGTCGTCGATCATTTCCTCCGTGAAGCTCAGCGGGTCGCCGGCCGGCACGCGAAGATGCGCTTCCACCTCGTTGGCGTCGGTGACGATCTCCATCCCGGCCTTGCGCGCGATGTGCATCATGGCGGCGTTCTCGTGCAGGCAATGCACGAACAGCGTGCGGATGCGATGGTTGCGGCAGTATTCGTAGGCGCGCCGGTAGAGCGCCGTGCCGACGCCCTCGCCGCGGTGGCCGGGGGCGACGCTGACGCCGAACTCGGCGATCTCCCCGCGCAGCCCGAGGTGCGCCACGCCGGCCAGCTCGAGCCTGTCGTCGAAGACGCCGAACACCGCATCGTGCTCGAAGTCGAGCGAATCGACGTATTGCATCAGCGTGGCCTCGCTGATGGCGTGCTCGAAGCGCAGGCGCAGATCTTCCTTGTCCAGCGCCAGGAAGTGGCGGCGCAGGGCTTCGCGGTTGGTCTCGGACAGCGGCAGGACGGGAATCGTGTGCATGATCGTTTCGGACACTAACCGCTATCTTCTCGGCAAGGCAACCTAATAACTTGAGAAAATTTCCTCCGCCGCGGCGCAGGTGGCGGCGAGATCGGCATCCGAGTGCGCCGCCGAGACGAAGCCGGCCTCGAAGGCGGAAGGGGCGAAATACACGCCCTTGTCCAGCATGGCGTGGAAGTAGCGGTTGAAGGCTTCCTTGTCGCATTCCATCACCTCGGCGTAGCTGGTCGGCGGCGCGGCGCGGAAATACAGGCCGAACATGCCACCCACCGCCTGGGTGCTGAAGCTTACGCCGTGCTTTTTCGCTTCTGCCTGCAAGCCGTCCATCAGGCGCTGCGTTTTGGCGGCGAGCTGCTCGTAGAAACCGGGCTGCGCGACCAGCTTCAGCGTCGCCAGCCCGGCCGCCACCGCCACCGGGCTGCCCGACAGGGTGCCGGCCTGGTACACCGGCCCGAGCGGGGCGATCTTCTCCATGATGTCGCGGCGTCCACCGAAGGCGCCCACCGGCATGCCGCCGCCGATCACCTTGCCCAGGGTGGTGAGGTCGGGACGAATGCCGTAACGCCCCTGCGCGCCGGTCAGGCCGACGCGGAAACCGGTCATCACCTCGTCGAAGATCAGCACCGTGCCGTGCTGTGTACACAGGCGACGCATGGCTTGCAGGAATTCCGGCTTCGGCGCGATCAGGTTCATGTTGCCGACCACCGGCTCGACGATCACCGCGGCAATCCGGCTGCCGATCCTGGCGAAGGTGTCTTCGAGCTGCTGCGCGTCGTTGTAGTCGAGCACCAGGGTGTGCTTGGCAAAGTCGGCCGGCACGCCGCCGGAGGAAGGGTTGCCGAAGGTGAGCGCGCCGGAGCCGGCCTTGACCAGCAGGCTGTCGGCGTGGCCGTGGTAGCAGCCCTCGAACTTGACGATGGCGTCACGTCCGGTGAAGCCGCGCGCCAGGCGGATGGCGCTCATGGTCGCCTCGGTGCCGGAAGAGACCAGACGCACCATGTCGAGCCCGGGCAGCAGTTGCGTCAGCAACTCGGCCATCTCCACCTCGGCCTCGGTCGGCGCGCCAAAAGTCAGTCCCCGTGAGACGGCGACCTGGACGGCCTCCTGCACCTGCGGATGGGCGTGGCCCAGCACCAGCGGGCCCCAGGAGCCGACATAGTCGATATAGCGCTTGCCGTCGGCGTCCCAGGCGTAGGCGCCCTCCCCGCGCGTGAAGAAGCGCGGCGTGCCGCCTACCGAGCGGAAGGCGCGCACCGGCGAGTTGACCCCGCCGGGGATGGTTTTCTGGGCGCGGAGGAAAAGGTCCTGGTTCTTGCTCATGACGTGACTCGTTCTTGAAAGAGTGAAGTGAAGGCGGCGGCGCGGGCGCGGATGTCGGGCGCCTCGAACAGGTCGGTGATCACCGCCAGGAGGTCGACGCCGGCGGCGAGGAGTTGCGGGGCGTTCTGCAGGGTGATGCCACCGATGGCGCAGACCGGCAGGCCGAGTTCGGCGCGGGCCTGGGCCGGCAAGGCCAGCGGCGCACGCACGGCGGCCGGCTTGGTCGGCGAGGCGAAGAAGCTGCCGAAGGCAACGTAGTCGGCGCCGTTCCGCTTGGCTTCCCGTGCCCGCTCCATCGCGTCGTAGCAGGAGACGCCGAGCAGGCGTCCCGGCCCCAGGGCGGCGCGGGCGGCGGCCAGATCGCCGTCCTCGCGTCCCAGATGGGCGCCGTCGGCGCCGATCTCCAGGGCCAGCCCCAGGTCGTCATTGACGATCAGCGGCGCGCCGAATTCACGGCAGAGACCGAGCAGGGCCCCGGCCTGCTCCCGCCGCTGGGCGCCGTCCGCGCCCTTGTTGCGGTATTGCAGCAGCCTGGCGCCGCCCAGCAAAGCCGCCCGGGCGCGCCGCAGCAGCTCGGCGGTGTCGGCGAGATCGGGGGTGAGGGCGTAAAGGCCGCTAAGCCGTGCCATCGTCCTCGTCGGGCTCCCTGGCCCAGAAGAAACGGTCGGGGAAATATTGACCCATGCCGGGCCGGAAGCCGTTGGCCAGCGCTCGCCAGGTGTAGTCCTGGGCGTCGCGCACGGCTTCGACCATGTCGAGACCGTTGGCCAGGTTGGCGGCGATGGCCGAGGCCAGGGTGCAGCCCGAGCCGTGGTAGCTGCCGGGCAGGCGCTCCCAGGCATCGGCGCGCACCAGGCCATTCTCGCCGTAGAGGGAATTGACCACCTGAGGGCTGTGCTCGTGGGTGCCGGTGATGAGCACGAATTCAGAGCCGACGCCGATCAGGCGGCGGGCGCATTCGGCGAGGTTGGGCTCGTCCGGCTCGTCGACGTCGTCCAGGGCCAGGCGGCGGGCTTCCATGCTGTTCGGCGTGAGCAGGGTGGTCTGTGGCAGCAGCAGCTCGCGCATGGCGGAAATCATGTCCTCGCTGGCCAGCTCGTCGCCGCGCCCCGAGGCCAGCACCGGGTCGAGCACCAGCGGTATGTCGGGGTAGTCGGAGAGGATTTCGGCGATGGCGGCGATGTTCTCGACACTGCCCAGCATGCCGATCTTGAAGGCGGCGACCGGCATGTCCTCCAGCAACGCCCGGGCCTGGTCGGACACCCAGTCGGCATCGACCGGCTGCACGTCCTCCACCCCGGCCGAATCCTGCACCGTCAAGGCGGTGATGACCGAGAGCGGGTGGCAGCCGAGGCTGGAAAGGGTCATGATGTCCGCTTGGAGGCCGGCGCCGCCGGATGGATCGGAGGCGGCAAAGACCATGACGATGGGGGGAAGCAGGTCCTGGGACATGAGGGCCGGCTGGCGTGGCCGGGAATGAATGAGTAGACTGCCCGGATTTTAACCGAGATCGTCGGGATGCCGGCCGTCGCCCCCTACCGCTCCTGGATGTGCCTGGTCTGCGGCTTCATTTACGATGAGGCAACGGGCCTGCCCGAAGAGGGCATTCCGCCCGGCACCCGTTGGGAAGAGGTTCCGCCCAACTGGGCATGCCCCGAATGCGGCGCCCGGAAAGAGGATTTCGAAATGGTCGAAATCTGAACCGCCGTGTGAAATTTGGCATGGAAATCCATGTTTTTTACGGTATAGTTGCTACGCCCGGCCGCAAAGCCCACTATATCCGAAGCAGTATTCAGCGGTCCGGCGAGAGGAGGCAATGCAGGTGGCGGAAGCAGTCAATCTGAGCGGCGTCAAGGTGATGGTGATCGACGACAGCAACACCATCCGCCGCAGCGCCGAAATATTCCTGGTCCAGGCCGGCTGCCAGGTGGTCTTGGCGGAGGATGGCTTCGACGCGCTGGCGAAAATCGCCGACCATCACCCCGACATCATTTTCTGCGACATCATGATGCCGCGCCTCGATGGCTATCAGACCTGCGCCCTCATCAAGAAGAACCCGCGCTTCGGCGTGACCCCGGTGATCATGCTGTCCTCCAAGGACGGCCTCTTCGACCGGGCGCGCGGCCGCATGGTCGGCTCCGACGAGTACCTGACCAAGCCGTTCACCAAAGACAGCCTGCTCAAGGCCGTCGCTGCGCATGTGCCGCAGCGTGTTTCCTAGTTTGTGTTTGCAAGTAGCGAGGTAAGACCATGCCCATCAAGAAGATACTCATCGTCGACGATTCGCCCACCGAGCGCCATGCGCTCAGCGAACTGCTCGCCAAGAATGGCTACGCCATCGTCACCGCCGAGAGCGGCGAGGAAGCCATCACCAAGTCCAAGTCCGAGATGCCCGACCTGATCCTCATGGACGTGGTCATGCCCGGCATGAACGGCTACCAGGCCACCCGCACCATCACCCGCGAGGAGGCCACCAAGCACATCCCGGTGGTGATGTGCACCAGCAAGGGACAGGAAACGGACAAGATCTGGGGCATGCGCCAGGGCGCCAACGATTACCTGGTGAAGCCGATCGAACCGAAAGTGCTCCTGGACAAGATCGCCGCCCTGGGTTGAGACCTGCGCCGCCGATGGCCAAGAAGAAGCTCAGCCTGCGCGAATTCCAGGAAAACCTGGTCCAGCGCCTGACCAGCGCCCGGGCCGGTCAGGGCACGCGCGCCATGCTGGGGGTGCAGGCGGGCCGCGACTACTGGCTGCTCGATCTCTCCGACTCCAGCGAGATCGTGCCCATGCTGCCGCTGACCAGCGTGCCGCTGACCAAGCCATGGTTCTGCGGCGTGGCCAATATTCGCGGCACCCTCTACAGCGTGGTGGACTTCTCGGCCTTCCAGGGCGGCGAGTCGACTCCGCAGAACGCCGACAGCCGCCTGCTGATCGTCGGCGGACGCCTCGGCATCAACAGCGCGCTGCTGGTCAACCGCACCTTGGGGCTGCGCAACCCGGAACAGATGACGCCCCAGGCAGGGGGGACGGATGCGCGGCCATGGGTGGGCGAGCAATACGGCGATGCGCAGGGTAACACCTGGAAGCGGTTGAATTTAAGGAACCTGCTCGGCCAGCCCGACTTTCTCGACATCGGCCTGTCGTGACAGAGGCGTGATCCGTCATACCACAGACGCTGCATTAACGGAGACATCAGCATGGCACTCAAGCTCCCTTCCTTCCTGACCGGCAAGACAGGTCCCGCAGAGGACACCTCGCAGAGCACCATCATGGACAACCTGCAGCAGGCGGCGGTGCGCGGCGGCCGCTTCAAGCTGCCCGGCATCGGCGACAAGCCGGTCGGCACCCAGCTCCAGCTGCTCGGCGGTATGTTCGTGTTCTTCCTGTTCATCGTCGCCGTGTCGGCCTGGATGGACAACCGCACCGCCACCTACGGCACGGCCTATACCTCGGCGGCCGGCCAGATGCGCATGCTGTCCCAGGCCATCGCCAAGTCGGCCCAGCAGGCCCTGCAGGGCAACGCCGCGGCGTTCGCCGAACTGAAAGAGAGCCGCAGCAACTTCGCCATCCTGCTCGAGCGCGTCTCCCAGGGAGGGGTGATCGAGGAAATCAGCGTGCCGCCCAGCCCGGACACCACCCAGCCGGCCCTGCAGGCACTGACCAACGAGTGGGACAAGAACGAGAAGAACACCGCCCAGGTGCTGGAGCAGGAAAAGAACCTGCAGCAGCTCGGCAAGTCGGTGGCCACCATCAACACCAAGAACCCGCAGCTGCTGGAGCTGGCCGAGCAGGTTGCCGCCCTGAAGCTGCAAACCGGCGCCTCGGCGCGGGAGATCGCCGCCGCCAACCAGCTGGTGATGCTGACCCAGCGCCTGGCCAAGAACGCCAACTCCCTGCTGGTGGCCGACGCCATCGATCCCGAAGTGGCCTTCCTGCTGGGCAAGGACACCAATACCTTCCGCGACGTGCTGGGCGCCCTGACCAGGGGCTCCGAGGCGATGCGCATCAACCCGGCGACCGATGCCGAGACCAAGGAGAAGCTGGTCGAGCTGGATACCGCCTTCAAGGAATACCAGGAGGCCGTGGCCGGCATCCTCGGCAACATGCAGCGCCTGGTGCAGGCCAAGCAGGCCGGCAGCCGGATCTTCCGTGACAGCGGCCCCCTGCTCAAGGCGACCACCGACCTGGCCAACGCCTATGCCGCCGAGATTGCCGGGCGGGCCACCAACACCTGGGTGATTTCGATATTCGCCTTCCTGGCCATCGGCACCCTGGCCCTGATGGCCAAGGTCTTCAACGACGACTCGGCCATGCGGCGGGAACAGGCGGAACGGCAGCGACACGAGGCGGAAACCGCCAAGAACGCCAGCCAGGAGGCCATTCTGCGACTGATGAACGAGATGGGCGACCTGGCCGACGGCGACCTGACGGTGCGCGCCACGGTGACCGAGGACATTACCGGCGCCATCGCCGACTCGGTGAACTACACGATTGAGGAACTCGGTGTGCTGGTGCGGCGCATCAACGATGCCGCCGGCCGCGTGGCAGCTGCCTCCGAGGCCGCCCAGAAGACGTCCAACGAACTGCTGGTGGCGACGGAACGCCAGTCGCGCGAGATCAAGCAGGCTGGCGACAACGTCCTCGACATGGCGAAATCGATGAATCAGGTGTCGAGCGAGGCCATGGAATCGGCCCAGGTGGCGCGCCAGTCGCTGGATGCCGCCCAGAAGGGCGCCGAGGCGGTGGAGAACTCCATCAAGGGCATGAACGAAATCCGTGAACAGATCCAGGAAACCTCGAAGCGGATCAAGCGCCTGGGCGAATCCTCGCAGGAGATCGGCGAGATCGTGGAACTGATCTCGGACATTACCGAACAGACCAACGTGCTGGCCCTCAACGCCGCCATCCAGGCGGCCTCCGCCGGCGAAGCCGGTCGCGGCTTCACGGTGGTTGCGGAGGAAGTGCAGCGGCTGGCCGAACGCTCCGGCGAGGCGACGAAGCAGATCGCGGCCATCGTCAAGACAATTCAGACCGATACTCAGGACGCGGTGTCCGCCATGGAAAACTCGACGCGGGGGGTGGTGGACGGCGCCAAGCTGTCCGACGCCGCCGGCCAGGCGCTGCAGGAGATCTCCTCGGTGTCGACAAACCTGGCCTCGCTGATCGAATCGATCTCCTCCGCCACCCAGCAGCAAGCCGAGACCGCCACCCGGGTGGCGCAGAACATGCAGGGCATCCTGCGCGTTACCGAGCAGACCACGGTCGGCACCAAGCAGACCGCCGTGTCGATTGGACAGTTGGCCGAACTGGCGGTCGAACTGAAGGGCTCGGTGTCGGGCTTCAAGGTTTAACGCGGGCTTATCCGGGCGATATTTGATGGCTGCCACCACCGAACTCGATCTCGGCCCGCTGTCCTGGGTCAAGGGCGAAATCGATCTCGCCCTGGGGCGCGCTCACGATGCGCTCGGCAAGTTTGCCGAGAATCCGGCCGATTCTGCCCAGCTTAAGTTCGCCCGCACCCATCTGCACCAGGCCCACGGTGCGTTGTCGATAGTCGGACTGGATGGCGTCACCCAGTGTTCGGAAACCCTGGAGCAACTGCTTGCCGAGGTGGAAAGTGGCAAGGTGGCCGCCACCGCGACGGTCGGTGAACTCGCCCAGCGGGCGCTGACGGCTATTCGCCACTACCTGGACGAAGTGGCCAGCGGCATGCCCAACCAGACGCTCAAGCTGTTGCCGGTGTATCGGGACATGATGGCGTCGCGGGGCGCCGATCGCATCGCTTCGAGCGACCTGTTCTATCCCGATCTGTCCCTGCGGCCGCCGCGGCGCACCGATGATTCGCCGTCGCTGGCCGAGGGAGCCACTGCCGCGCGATTGAAGGCCGAGCGGGCGCGCTTCGAGCGAGGTTTCCTGCGCTGGCTGCGCAATGCCGAAGATCTTGGCGGTGTGGTCGAGATGCGCGAGGCGGTGGCGGCCATCGAGGCGACCCAGGCGCTGCCGGCGGCGCGGGCCTTCTGGTGGGTCACGCTGGCCCTGCTCGACGCCCTGGCGAACCGGCAGGTGAGCGTCGATTTCCACGTCAAGAAACTGTGCGCCCGCATCGACCTGCAGATGCGTCGTCTGCTGGAAGGCTCCAAGACCGTGGCCGAGCGGCTGATGCGCGACGCCTTGTATTTCGTCGCCGTGGCCCAGGGCGGCGGCGAACAGGTCCGCAAAGTCAAGGAAACCTATCAGCTCAACACCCTGGTGCCGACCGACACCCAGGACATCGAGCCGCTGCGGCCGGTACTGCGGGCCATGCGCGAGACCCTGTCCGCCGCCAAGGAGGCCTGGAACAAGTTCTGCGCCGGCGCGGCGGTGGCCCTGCCGCAGTTCCATGACAACGCCGTGGCCCTGTCCGGCAAGGGCGGCGACAAGATCAACAGCGACCTGGCGCGCCTGTTGGCCAGCGTCGCCCAGATCGCCCAATGGCTGCGCAAGGATCCGCTCAAGCAGGGCGATGCGGCGGCGATGGAAATCGCCACGGCGCTGCTGCTGGCAGAAAACGCCTTGGAAAACTACGAGCAGCTCGGCACCGACTTCCCCCAGCAGGTGGATACCGTCATTGGCCGCCTGGAAGCGCTGATGCGCGGCGAGCCGCTGGCCGACCTGACCACGCCTTCTCTCGACGAAATGTCGCGGCGCGCCCAGGAACGCCTGATGATGAGCCAGGTGGCGCGTGAAATCCTGACCAATCTGGCCCAGGTCGAGCAGACGCTGGACGGTTTCTTCCGCGATACCGGACGACGTGGCGAACTGGCCGCCCTGGGTGGGCCGCTGAAACAGATCGAGGGGGCGTTGGTCATTCTCGGCCAGGACAAGGCGGTGGCCCTGCTGCGCCGCTGCGCGTCCCGCATTATCGCTTTCGCCGACCCGAACGTCATGCCGCAGCAGCGGGAGTTCGAGGAGGTGGCGCACAGCCTGTCAGGCATCGGCTTCTTCGTCGAGGCGCTGCAGCATGGCCCGGCCGACTTGGACGAGATCCTGCAGCCGGTGCAGCCCAAGCAGGCAGGGGCGGAAGAGGCGATCGAAGAGCCGGTGGCGCCTTCGGTCGAAAACGAGCTGGAGCAGCAAAAACGCGAAGCCCAGGTGCTGGCCGGAGCCTTGCGCGAAAAACCCGAGGATGCCGAGGTTCGTGAAGACCTCAAACAGCACCTCGAGACCATTCGCCAGGACGCCAGCCTGGTGGCCGACGTCAAACTCGAGGAAGAGGCCAAGGCAGCGCTGGCGGCCTTGGCCGGTGCTTCGGCGGAAACCCCGGCTGGCCAAGTCGAAGAGGCTGTCGCGCGGGTGGCGCCAACGGCGCCTGTCGAGGTGGCCGCCCCTTCGGCGGAAACCTTGCGGCTGGCCGAGGCGCCCAGCGAGGAGATCGACGCCGAACTGCTCGCCATCTTCCTGGAAGAGGCGAAGGAGGTGCTGGCGACCATCGGCGAACATCTCGAACTGTCGCGAGGCGAGCCGCATAACCACGACTACCTCACCACCATCCGTCGCGGCTTCCATACCCTGAAGGGCAGTGGCCGGATGGTCGGGCTGGGCGACCTGGGCGAGACAGCCTGGGCGATCGAGCAGGTAATGAACAAGTGGCTGCAGGCCGAGCAGGATGCCACGCCGCCGCTCTACCACATGATCGAGGAAGCCCACGCCCTGTTCTCGGCCTGGGTCGAACAGCTCGAGGCCGGCGGCGGCACCCACAAAGATGCCGAAGCCCTGGTTGGCCTGGCGGAGCGCGTCAAGGCCGGCGAGGACGTTCTGGCCAAGACTGCGTCATTCGTCGAGCCCGAAGACGTCGAGGCTGCGGCCGAGCCGATCCTGCAAATGCCGGAGGCGGTCGAGGAGGCGATTGAGCTTGGGCTGCCCGAGGAGGCTGCGCCGCCGCCGACGGACGACACGGTGACTCTCGGCGAAGCGGTGATTTCGCGTTCGCTCTATGACATGTATGTGAGCGAGGCCCGTGGCCACCTGGCGGCTTTGCGCCTGGACCTGAATGCCCTCAAACTGACCTCCCAGGTGCCGCCGGAGCCGATGGTCCGCGCCGCGCATACCCTGGCCGGCATTTCGGGCACTGTCGGCATCGATCCCGTCAACCGGCTGGCACAGTCCCTGGAGCATGCGCTGCTGAGATTGGCGCGCGGCGGCCAGACTTGCAACAGCGGCCAGATCGGCTTGCTGGGTACCGCCATTTCCACCCTCGACGCCATGATTGCCGCGGTGGCGGAACAGCGCGTGCCGCACGACGCGGACGGCTTGGCAGCGGAGCTCGACGAGGTGGCGCGCGCCACGCCGCAGGCCACCGTCGAGTTGAGCATCGTGCCCGTGATCGAACCTGAACCGGTTCCGGCAATCGTAGCCGATGTTCCGCCCGAGGAATCGGCCGCCCTGGAAGAAATCACGCTGGAGCTGCCGGCCGAACCGGCTGTGCCCGAAGCACCAGTACCTGCGGTGGCCGAACCGTTGCCGGAGCCACCGCTCGAGCCTGTCGGTCAGGCTGCAGTTGCCGAGCCGGTGGCCGCCATTGGCCCGGCCGCAGAATCTGCCGAGGCGGGAGCGGAACGGCGCAAGCTGCGGCTGCAGGACGATCTGGACGAGCAGCTGCTGCCAATCTTCCTGGAGGAAGCCGTAGACCTGATCCGTGAGATCGGCGTCGAGCTGCGCAGCTGGCATGACGACGCGCAGGATCGCGATTCGGCCGGGGCGCTGGCGCGGCTGCTGCACACCCTCAAGGGCAGCGCCAGGATGGCCGGCGCGATGGGCATGGGCGAACTGGTGCACAGCATGGAGACGCGCATCGAGAACGCCCTGGCGATCGGTGCAGTGACGCCGCAATTTCTCGAAGAGTTGGACACTTCCTTCGACCGTGCCACCTATCTGCTCGATCTCCTGCAGAAGCGGGCGGCGGGCGTGGTGGAGGAAGAGGAGGCGCCTGAAGCGCTGATGGCGGCGGCCGTCGCCGAGCAGACCGAACGGCTGGCCGCCGAGGAGGCCGAGGCAGCTGCGGCCCGGGCCATGCTGCGGGTGCGTGCCGATCTGGTTGACCGCCTGGTGAACGAGGCGGGCGAACTGTCCATCGCTCGTTCGCGGATCGAGGGTGAAATGCGCGCCCTGCGCGGCTCCCTGCTGGATCTGACCGAGAACGTCATCCGCTTGCGCGGCCAGCTGCGCGAGATCGAGATCCAGGCCGAATCCCAGATGCAGTCCCGGCTGGCCCTGACCCAGGAAGTCAACGCCGAGTTCGATCCGCTCGAATTCGACCGCTTCACGCGCTTCCAGGAAATCACCCGGATGATGGCCGAGAGCGTGAACGACGTGACCACCGTGCAGCACGCCCTGTTGCGCAACCTCGATCATGCCGATGCGGCCATCGTCAGCCAGGGACGGCAGAACCGTGAACTGTCGCAGTCGCTGATGAGCGTGCGAATGGTGCCCTTCAATTCGCTCGCCGACCGACTCTACCGAGTGGTGCGTCTGACGGCCAAGGAGCTGGGCAAGAAGGCCAACCTCGATATCCGCGGCGGCCAGGTCGAACTGGACCGCTCGGTACTCGAGAAGATGACAGGGCCGCTGGAACACCTGCTGCGCAACGCCATTACCCACGGCATCGAGGAAGTGGCGCAACGGCAGGCGGCCGGCAAGTCGGAGATCGGCGAGATCAGCCTCACCCTTTCCCAGGAAGGCAACGAGGTGGTGATCGACATGGTCGACGATGGCGCCGGCCTGGACTTTGCGCGCATCCGCAACAAAGCGATCGAACAGGGGTTGCTGGCCGATGACCAGCATCCGGACGAGGCGGCGCTCACCGACTTCATCTTCCATGCCGGCTTCTCGACGGCCCGCGAGCTGACCGAAGTGGCCGGCCGCGGTGTCGGCATGGACGTGGTAAAGGAGGAAACCACCCGGCTCGGCGGCCGCATCGAAGTCAGCTCGACGCCCGGCCAGGGCGCCCGCTTCCGCATCTATCTGCCGCTGACGCTAGCGGTGACCCAGGCGCTGCTGGTGCGCATCGGGGTCCGCACCTACGCCATCCCCTCGGTCATGGTCGAGCAGGTCATGGAGCTCAAGGAGGAGGCCGTCGAACGGATCCGCGTCGAGGGCGCGGCCGAATGGCTGGGCAACCGTTATCCGCATTACTATTTGCCGCGGCTGCTGGGCGACCTGCACGCCGTGCCGGAGCCGCAGCGGCGCTATTCGGTGCTGCTCCTGCGCGCCGGCACCCAGCGCTTGGCGGTCCAGGTCGATCAGCTGCGCGGCAACCAGGAAGTCGTCATCAAGAATATCGGGCCGCAACTGGCCCGCGTCATCGGCGTCGCCGGCGCGACGGTGCTCGGCAACGGCGATGTGGTGCTGATCCTGAACCCGGTGGCCCTGGCGATGCGCGAGGCAAGAGCGCTGGCGCACGAGCCGGCAACCCCGGCCCGGCCCGCGGAAGAGACGCCTGCCGCACCGCATCTGCCGACGGTGATGATCGTCGACGATTCGCTGACGGTGCGCAAGATCACCGGGCGGCTGCTGTCGCGCGAGGGCTATCACGTGCTGACCGCCAAGGACGGCGTCGAGGCGCTGGAATTGCTGCTCGACATCGTCCCCGATGTGATGCTGGTCGACATCGAGATGCCGCGCATGGACGGTTTCGACCTGACCCGCAACATCCGCGCCGATGTGCGCCTGAAGCAAGTGCCGATCATCATGATCACGTCGCGCACCGCCGACAAGCACCGCAATTACGCCAAGGAGATCGGAGTCAATCACTACCTTGGCAAGCCGTACCAGGAAGACGAACTGCTCGGCCTGATCGCCGGCTATACCCGTCAGACGGCGGCCGCCTGATCCCCGGCCGGCTTGGAGGCCGGCGATGGCGCGGTTACAATTCCCTGCGTGTCTGCCCAAGCCGTCAACCTGACGCATCACTTCCTGATCGCCATGCCGGCCATGGTCGATCCGAATTTTGCCCGTACCCTGACCTATATTTGCGAGCATAACGAACAGGGGGCGCTCGGCGTGGTGATCAACCGCCCGCTCGACATGACGCTGGACACGCTGTTCGAGCGGATCGAAATCCCGCTGGAAGCGCAGCAACTGGCGGGTCTGCCGGTGATGTTCGGCGGACCGGTGCAGACGGATCGCGGCTTCGTCCTGCATCGGCCGCTTGGCAAGTGGCAGGCGACGCTGCCGGTGAGAGAGGAGCTGGGACTGACCAGTTCGCGGGACATCCTCCAGTCGGTCGGCAGTTCCGGCCAGCCCGAGGAATTCCTGGTCACCCTGGGCTATGCCGGCTGGGCGGCGGGCCAACTCGAATACGAACTCGGACAGAACGCCTGGCTGACCGTCGCCGCCGACGCCCATATCATCTTCGGATTGCCGCCCGAAGCGCGCCTGCCGGCGGCCATGCAACTGCTCGGTTTCGATCTGGCCAACCTCTCCGACGTGGCGGGACATGCCTGAGGGGATGAGTTCTGCCGCATTCAGGCGTAGAATGCCGTTTTTGATGGTTGCACCTCACCCCACCAGCCTTCCCTGCTCCGCCGCCGGCGGAACGATCCTGGCGTTCGATTTCGGCCTGAAGCGCATCGGCGTTGCCGTCGGAGAATCCTTGATCGGCCATGCCAACCCCTTGACGACGATTCGGGCCGAGACCAACGCGGCCCGGTTTGCCGCCATTGCCGGCCTGATCCGGGAATGGCAGCCCAGCCGACTGGTGGTCGGTTTGCCGCTGACCCTGGATGGGTCGGAGCATGCCATGAGCGTTCGCTGCCGCCGCTTTGTCAACCAACTGCAAGGTCGCTTCGGCCTGCCGGTTACCCTGATCGACGAGCGTCTGACCTCTGCCGCCGCCGATGAGCGGATGCGGCAGGCCGGTGTCGGCTGGCAGGCGCGTCGTGAGAAAATCGACGCCGAGGCCGCGCAACTGATTCTCCAGGATTATTTCGATGGTCATGCCTGACGCCGAAAGGCTTTGCCTGGCGCTGGCGGAGCACCTCCGCACTGGCCTGCATCCCGACACGGCCCTGGTCGGCATTCACACCGGCGGGGTTTGGGTGGCCGAGCGCCTGCACGCCGCCCTGGGCCTGAAGACTCCGCTGGGCACCCTCGATGTGGCTTTCTATCGCGATGATTTCAGCCGTAGCGGCTTGCATGCCCAACTGAAGCCGTCCGACATCCCGTTCGATGTCGAGGACCGGCCGATCGTCATCGTCGATGACGTGCTCTACACCGGGCGCACCATTCGGGCGGCCATGAACGAGATTTTCGATTACGGCAGGCCGGCTCGAATCGATCTCGCGGTGCTGATTGACCGTGGCGGCCGGGAGCTGCCGGTTTGCCCGCGTTGGGTTGCCCATGCGCTGACCCTCGATCCGGACAAGAACCTGCAGCTGGAGCGCAGCGACGCAGGCGTCCTTTCGCTGAGGTTGATCGATGCGTAATCCGCAACTCAACAGTCACGGCGAACTGCAGCACCTGCTGACCATCGACGGCTTGCCGCGCGAGATACTTGCGGCGATCCTCGACACGGCCGCGCCCTTTACCGAGGTGGCGGAACGGGAGGTGAAGAAACTGCCGCTGCTGCGCGGCAAGAGCGTCTTCAACCTGTTCTTCGAGAACTCGACGCGGACCCGCACCACTTTCGAGATCGCCGCCAAGCGCCTCTCGGCAGACGTCATCAATCTCAACATAAGCACCTCCTCGACCGCCAAGGGCGAGACCCTGCTCGACACGGTGGACAACCTCTGCGCCATGCAGGCGGACATGTTCGTGGTTCGCCATGCCGCCAGCGGCGCGCCCTTCCTCATCGCCCAGCACCTGGCGGCGATGGGGCTCGAACACATCCATGTGATCAACGCCGGCGACGGGCGGCATGCCCACCCGACGCAGGGCTTGCTCGACATGTACACCATCCGCCACTACAAGAAGGACTTCACCGGACTGACGGTGGCAATCATCGGGGACCTGCTGCACTCGCGTGTGGCGCGCTCGCAGATCCACGCCCTGACCGCCCTGGGCGTGCCGGAGCTGCGGGTCATCGGCCCGAAAACCCTGATCCCGACCGATGTGGCCCAGTTGGGCGTACGCGTCTTTCACGACATGCGCGCCGGCCTCAAGGATGTCGATGTGGTGATGATGCTGCGGCTGCAGAATGAGCGCATGCAGGGCGCGCTGCTGCCCAGTCCGCAGGAATTCTTCAAATACTATGGGCTGACGGCGGACAAGCTGGAATGCGCCCGGCCCGACGCCATCGTCATGCACCCCGGCCCGATGAACCGGGGCGTCGAGATCGATTCGGCTGTCGCCGACGGGCCGCATGCGGTGATCCTGCCCCAGGTGACCTTCGGCATTGCCGTGCGCATGGCGGTCATGAGCATGCTGGCGGGGAACTGAACGCATGAAAATCCACATCAAGAACGGTCGCCTGATCGACCCCGCCGCCGGCATCGATGCGCAGAAGGACCTGTTTCTCGCCGCCGGCAAGGTGGCGGGCATCGGCACGGCGCCGGACGGATTTGCCGCCAATCGCATCATCGATGCGAGCGGCCTGGTGGTCTGCCCCGGCCTGATCGATCTCGCCGCCCGGCTGCGCGAGCCCGGCTTCGAATATCGCGCCACTCTGGAATCGGAAATGGCCGCCGCGGTAGCTGGCGGCGTCACCAGCCTTGCCTGTCCGCCCGATACCGACCCGCCGCTGGATGAGCCGGGCCTGGTCGAAATGCTCAAGCATCGCGCCCGCCACCCGAACTTTGCCCACGTCTATCCCGTCGGCGCGCTGACCGTAGGTCTGGCAGGAGAGCGGCTGACCGAAATGGCGGAATTGCACGAGGCGGGCTGCGTCGCCTTCGGTCAGGCCCATCTCCCAGTGACCGACACCCGGGTGCTGATGCGCGCCATGCAGTATGCGGCCACCTTCGATTTCCCCGTCTGGCTCCAGGCGCAGGACCCGTTCCTCGGCCAGGACGGCGTGGCGCACGATGGGGAAGTGGCGACGCGGCTGGGCCTGGCCGGCATACCGGTCAGTGCCGAAACCATCGCCCTCTCCACCATCTTGCAGTTGGCACGCGATACCGGAGTGCGGATTCATGTCACCCGGATTTCCAGCGCAGCGGCGCTCGATATGATCGTCGCCGCCCGCGCCAGCGGGATCGGAGTCAGCTGCGATGTTTCGGTCAATCACCTTCACCTATCCGATGCCGACATCGGCTATTTCGACCCGCATGCCAACCTGGTGCCGCCGCTTCGTAGCGGGCCGGACCGTGACGCCTTGCGGCGCGGACTGGCGGAGGGCACGGTGAACGCCCTCTGCTCCGACCATACCCCTGTGGACGATGACGCCAAGCAGCTGCCCTTCGCCGAAGCCGAAGCGGGGGCCACCGGCCTGGAGCTGCTGCTGCCCCTAACTCTGAAGTGGGCCGCGGAGATGCAACTGCCGCTGGCCAGGGCCCTGGCGCGGATAACCTCCGACGCGGCGCGGATCCTCGGCCTTGCAGCCGGCGTCCTGGCGCCGGGAGCGGCGGCGGATGTCTGCATATTCGACCCGCGCGGCAGCCTCAAGGTGACGCGCGAATCCCTGCGAAGCCAGGGAAAGAACACGCCCTTCCTCGGCCGGGAATTGCCGGGCCGCGTACGCTACACGCTTCTCGACGGGCATGTTGCCTACGAGAACGGGCGCTAATCGACGTTCGAGAAGGCCCGCACGACCGCCTCGGCCGCAACGCCGCTCAATCGCAGTCTTTTCCGTCGCGCGCCGACCCCGCTGACCAGCTCGACGCTGGCCCGCGCTATCCCCAGTTTCCCGCTGACGTACCCGAGCAGGCAGTCGTTGGCCTTGCCATCGACCGGCGGTGCGGCGAGGCGGATCTTGAGGGCGTCCCCATAGGTGCCGGCGATGCCGGTTTTGCTGGCGCCCGGCTGCACGTGCAACTGGAGCAGCAGCTGACCCGACGCGTTCCGCTGCAGCCAGACCGGGTTCATGCGATGAATGGAATCAGCAGGACGCGCAGCCATCCCAGCAGCATCAGGAAGATCTGCAGGGCCAGCAGCAGGACCAGCGGCGACAGGTCCACATTGGCGATGGGCGGAAGCACCCGCTGGATGGGTTTCAGGAAGGGTCGTGACAGGTTGTTGAAGAAAGGCGCCAGCGGGGCATGGGGATTGACCCAGGACAGGACCGCGGCGATCAGGACGGCGCCGATCAGCAGATAAGCGGAAAAGCGCACCAGCTCGACGGCGGCGATGGCCAGCACGACCGTTGCGGCGATGCCGGCATGGGTGCCGAAGGAGAAATGCTTCAACCAGAAGGCGATGGCCAGGTAGCCTCCGTGCAGGGCCAGCGCGGCGAGCAGGCTGGGCAGGTCGAGCCCGAACACGCCGGGAATGAAGCGCCGCGCCGGTTGCACGATCCAGTCGGTGGTTGCGACGACGAAGCGGCCGAGCTGGTTGCGGAAGGAGACGCGCAGCCACTGCATGTAGAAGCGCATCAGCAGCAGGATGACGAAGAAGCCGCTCACCGCCTCGAGGATCAGCAGCAGGAGATTGGTCAGCACGGTTCAGTCCTTCCCCAGCATCTCGCCCAGTTCGCGGCCGCGCGCCTCGGCGGCCCTGATGGCGCGGACGAAGGCGGCCTTGACGCGGTCGGCGTCCAATGAATTAAGGGCGGCCTCGGTGGTACCCCCTTTCGAAGTGACGCGTTGCCGCAACACTGACACATCTTCTTCGCTGGCGGCGGCGAGCGCGGCGGCGCCGACCACGGTTTCGATCGCCAGCTGACGGGCCTGTCCCTCGTCGAAGCCGAGCTCGCGTGCCGCATCGCGCAGCGCCTCGATGAAATAGAAGGCATAGGCAGGGCCGCTACCGGAAACGGCGGTGACCGCATCCATCAGCGCCTCATCGGCGACCCACAGCGTCTTGCCCACCGCGCCGAGGATTCGTTCGGCCTGTCGGCGCCCTGCATCATCGACGCTGGGATCGGCATACAGGCCGGTGATGCCGGCGCCGATCAACGCCGGCGTGTTGGGCATGCAGCGCACCAGCCTGCGGTGCCCGCCCAGCCAGCGCGAGATGTCGGCCAGTCGCGTTCCGGCGGCGATGCTGACGACCAGCTGGCCGGCCATTCGGCCTGCCAGCGGGGAGAGGGCCTCGCGCATCTGCTGGGGCTTGACCGCCAGCACCAGCGCATCGCAGGCGAGACTGGCGGCATCGGTTCGCTCGGAACAGGCGACGCCATAGTCAGAAGCGAGGCGGCTGCGGTTTTCGGCCAGCGGCTCGACGACGCGGAGCCCGGCCGGGTCGAATTCCTGTCCGATCAGTCCGCCGATCAGCGCGTAGGCCATGTTGCCGCCGCCCAGAAATGTGATCTTCATGCCCTGGCTCTTTCTCCGAATATTGCCGTGCCCACCCGCACGATCGTCGCCCCTTCGAGGATGGCCTCCTCCAGGTCGTGCGACATGCCCATCGACAGCGTGTCGAGGGCCAGTCCTCCGGCGTTGAGCCTGTCGCGCAGTTGCCGCAGCATCGCGAACCGGCGTCGTACCAGGCTGGCATCCTCGCTTGGTTCAGGTATGGTCATCAGGCCGCGCAATCGCAGGTTTGGCAAGGCCGCTACGGCGTGCGCCAGCGAGGCAGCTTCCTCCGGGCTGACGCCGCTCTTGCTGGATTCGCCGCTGACGTTGACCTGGACGCAGACCTGGAGCGGCGGCAGGCCGCCGCCGCGCGCGACCGACAAGCGCTCGGCCACCTTGAATCGCTCGATGCTGTGTACCCAGTCGAAATGTTCGGCCACCGGCCGGGTCTTGTTGCTCTGCAGCGGCCCGATGAAATGCCATTCGAGATCGAGCGCGGCAAGCGCCGCGATCTTGCCAATTCCTTCCTGGGCATAGTTTTCGCCGAAAGCTCGCTGGCCGGCCGCCACCGCCTCGTCGATTCGCTCCGCGGCCACGGTCTTGCTTACCGCCAGCAGGGCAATATCTTCCCGGCGTCTCCCGGCCCGTTGCGCCGCTGCGGCGATACGACTCCTGACAGCTTGCAAGTTGGCGCAAATTGTTGTCATAATGCCCTGAAAAATCTAAACAAGTATATCATTGCCGCAAGCCCTATCGACGCAACGGAAACGCACATGGACATCACCGAACTGCTGGCTTTCTCCGTCAAGAACAAGGCTTCCGACCTGCATCTTTCCGCCGGTCTGCCGCCGATGATCCGCGTGCATGGCGACGTGCGGCGCATCAACCTGCCGCCGATGGAGCACAAGGACGTGCACAGCATGGTGTACGACATCATGAACGACGGCCAGCGCAAGCACTACGAGGAAAACCTGGAGTGCGACTTTTCCTTTGCCGTGCCCAACCTGGCGCGCTTTCGCGTCAATGCCTTCGTGCATCAGCGCGGTGCCGGCGCCGTATTCCGGACGATTCCCTCCAAGGTGCTGAGCCTGGAGGAGCTCAATTGTCCGAAGATCTTCCAGGAGATTTCCGAATATCCGCGCGGAGTGGTGCTGGTCACCGGGCCGACCGGCTCGGGCAAGTCGACCACCCTGGCGGCGATGGTCAACTACATCAACGAAAACGAGCACGGCCACGTCCTCACCGTGGAGGATCCGATCGAGTTCGTGCACGAATCGAAGAAGTGCCTGATCAACCAGCGCGAAGTGGGACCGCACACCCTGTCCTTCAACAACGCCCTGCGCAGCGCCCTGCGCGAGGATCCCGACGTGATCCTGGTGGGCGAGATGCGCGACCTGGAGACGATCCGCCTGGCGCTGACCGCGGCCGAAACCGGCCACCTGGTGTTCGGCACCCTGCATACCAGTTCGGCGGCCAAGACCATCGACCGCGTCATCGACGTCTTCCCCGCCGCCGAAAAGGAAATGGTGCGGGCCATGCTCTCGGAATCGTTGCGGGCGGTCATTTCGCAGACGCTGCTCAAGACCAAGGACGGCCAGGGCCGGGTGGCGGCCCACGAGATCATGATCGGCACGCCGGCCATCCGCAACCTGATCCGCGAGGCCAAGATCGCACAGATGTATTCCGCCATCCAGACCGGCCAGGCCCTGGGCATGCAGACCCTGGACCAGAACCTTGCCGATCTGGTTCGCCGCAATATCGTGTCGGCGGCGGAAGCCAGAACCAAAGCTGCGAACAAGGACAACTTCGCAGGCTGAGCCGTAGGTCGGGCTTTGGCCCGACTCGGCCGCCAACGTCGGCCTGAAGGCCGACCTACGAAAGAGGTGCATTATGGAAAGAGACCAGGCACTCAAATTCATGTACGACCTGCTGCGCCTGATGGTGCAGAAAAAAGGCTCCGACCTGTTCATCACCGCCGGATTCCCGCCGGCGATCAAGGTCGACGGCAAGATCACTCCGCAATCGAACCAGAGCCTGACGCCGCAGCACACCGCCGAGCTGGCTCGCGCCATCATGAACGACAAGCAGGCGGCCGAGTTCGAATCGACCAAGGAATGCAATTTCGCCATCAGCCCGGCCGGCATCGGCCGCTTCCGGGTGAACGCCTTCGTGCAGCAGGCGCGCATCGGCGTCGTCCTGCGCACCATCCCGGCCGTCATCCCGACCTTCGAGTCCCTCGACCTGCCGCCCGTCCTCAAGGACATCTGCATGACCAAGCGCGGCCTGGTGATCCTGGTCGGCGGCACCGGCACCGGCAAGTCGACCACCCTGGCGGCGATGGTCGATTACCGCAATTCCAACAGCTTCGGCCACATCATCACCGTCGAGGATCCGATCGAATTCGTGCACGACCACAAGAAATGCATCATCACCCAGCGCGAGGTCGGCATCGACACCGATACCTGGGAGGCGGCCCTGAAGAACACCCTGCGCCAGGCGCCGGACGTCATCCTGATGGGCGAGGTCCGCGACCGCGAGACGATGGACCACGCCATCGCCTTCGCCGAGACCGGCCACCTGTGCATGGCGACGCTGCACGCCAACAGCGCCAACCAGGCGCTCGACCGCATCATCAACTTCTTCCCCGAGGAGCGGCGCCAGCAGCTGCTGATGGACCTCTCGCTCAACCTGCGGGCCCTGGTCTCCCAGCGCCTGCTGCCGATGCGCGACGGCAAGGGCCGCGTCGCCGCCATCGAGATCATGCTCAATTCGCCGCTCATCTCCGACCTGATCTTCAAGGGCGAGGTGCACGAGATCAAGGAGATCATGAAGAAGTCGCGCGAGTTGGGCATGCAGACCTTCGACCAGGCGCTGTTCGACCTCTACGAGGCCGGCAAGATCAGCTACGAGGACGCCCTGCGCAACGCCGACTCGGTGAACGACCTGCGGCTGCAGATCAAGCTGCACGGCAAGGAGGCCAAGGACCGCGACCTCGGTGCCGGGATACAACACCTCGACATCGTCTAAGCCGGCTTTTTCCTCATCGAGCCGGCAATCATCTTGAACTCGAACAGCCGGCATTCCAGCGCGCCGTTGTAGAGCGGCGTGCGCTTCGAGGCCTTCAGGCCAATCAGCTTGGGCAGCTGGGTGTCGGCCGAAATGAAATAGCAGCGCCAGCCGGCGAAGTGCTTCTTGAGCGCATCCCCCAGCTTGGGATAGAAGGCCGCCAGGCGCTCCTGTTCATCGAGCCGGACGCCGTAGGGCGGATTCGCCACCATCACGCCCTCGGCCGCCGGCGCCTCCAGCGCGAGCAGGTCGGCGCGCCGCAATTCCACCGACTCGTGCAGGCCGGCGGCGGCCAGGTTCTGGCGTGCGCGTTCCATCTGGTCGGCGCTGATGTCGCTGCCGTAGAGTGGTTGTGGCCCTACGGGCTTGCGCCGCGCCTTGGCTTCGTCGAGCAGGCGCTGCCATAGCGCGGCCTCGAACCCCTCCATCCTGAAGAAGCCGAACTTGCGCGCCAGCCCTGGCGCGATGTCGTGGGCCAGCAGCGCCGCCTCGAGCAGGAACGTGCCCGAGCCGCACATCGGATCGAGCAGGGCCATCCCAGGCTGCCACCCGGCCAGCCGCAGGATGCCGGCGGCGAGATTCTCCTTCAGCGGCGCCTCGACCGAAGCGTATTTGTAGCCGCGCTTGTAGAGCGGCTCGCCGGAGGTGTCGAGGTACAGCGTCGCCTCGCTATCGGTGAGGAAGGCATGGATGCGCATGTCAGGCTCGGCGGTGTCCACGCTCGGTCGCGCGCCGGTCTCGGCGCGGAAACGGTCGCAAACCGCGTCCTTGATGCGCAAGGTGATGAAATCCAGGCTCTTCAGCGGGCTGCGGATGGCGGTGACGTAGACGCGCAGGGTCCGGCGCACGGCGAAGCGCTGGTGCCAGGGCACGTCGTGGGCCAGTCGGTAGATGTCTTCCTCGCGCTTGTATGGAGCCTGGGCGACGCGCCAGAGGATGCGCGTCGCCAGCCGGCTCCACAGGTTGGCGCGGTAGCAGGTTTCCCAATTCCCGGCGAAGCCGACTCCGCCGGGGACGGCCTCGATGCGCGTGCCGCCCAGCGCGCCCAGTTCCTCCGCAAGCTGGGCTTCCAGGCCGCGCGGGCAGGTGGCGAAGAATTGTTCCATCAGAACGGCTTGAAGAGGACCAGCCACACCGCGGCGAACAGGATCAGCACCGGGAACTCGTTGAACCAGCGAAACCAGACGTGGGTTTTGGTGTTGCGGTCCTGCGCAAAATCCTTGAGCAGCCGGCCGCAATACAGATGGTAGGCGATCAGCACCAGCACCAGGGCGAACTTGGCATGCACCCAGTAGCCCCACGGGCCATGGCCCAGCCACAGCCACAGGCCGAACAGCACGGTCAGGAGCGCGCCGGGGGCCATGATGCCGTAGTAGAGCTTGCGCTCCATGATCTTGAAGCGCTCGCGGCTGGCGGCATCCTCGCTCATGGCATGGTAGACGAACAGGCGCGGCAGATAGAACAGGCCGGCGAACCAGGTCACCATGAAGACGATATGCAGCCATTTCAGCCACAGCATCGGTTAATTCCCTCCATCCATTGCAGCCAGTGCGGCGGCGACATCGGGGTGGCGCAGGCGCATCCCGAGCTCGCGCTTGATGCGCCGGTTGGCCAGACGCCGCGATTCTCCCATGAAGGAGAGCATGGCGGGTGAGAGTCGCCGCTCGATCTCCTCGCGCGGCAGGCGCGGCGCGCGAGGCAGGCCGAAGCGGTCGGCGAGCAGATCGAAATACTCGCCCATCTTGAGTGCCGAATCGTCCGTGGCGTTGTAGGCGCGGCCGGGCCGGCCGCGCCGCAGGGCGGCCAGGGCGATGCCGGCCAGGTCGTCGGCGTGGATGTGGTTGGTGTAGATGTCTTCCGAATCGGGCAGCAGCGGCAGGCCCTGCCGCAGGCGCTCCAGCGGCAGGCGGTCGGCGGCGTAGATGCCCGGCGCGCGCAGGATCGACACATTGACCCCGAGCCGGCGGCCGAAGCGGCGCAGGCGCGCCTCGGCGTCGGCCCGGCGCCGGGCCCGCGCCGTCTGCGGCCGGCCGGGCCGTTCCTCGACAACGCGCTCTCCGGCGCAGTCGCCATAGACGCCGCTGGTGCTGATGTAGACCAGCCTGCGTGGTAGAATTTTTTTGCAGGACAATGCCGCAAGCAAGTCGCGCATGCGCGTATCGATCTCCCCGCCGGCCGGCGGTGGCGCGAAATGCAGGATCACGTTGGCGAGGCCGGCCAGGCGCCGCAGCGAGCGCGGCCGGTCCAGATCGGCGCCAAGCGGCGTGACGCCGAGGGCGCGCAGTTCATCGATCCTTGCCGGCGAGCGAATCGCGGCATACACGCGGTAATGCTTGACCAGCCAGGGGAGGGCGCGGCGGGCGATGTCGCCGCAGCCGATGATGAGCAGGCGTTGCACCGTCGCATTTTATCAGCCAACCAAACCATGCCCCACCGGATCACCGTCGAGCCCAGCCGCCACCAGTTCGAGGTCGAGCCCGGCAACACCATCCTGCGTGCCGCGCTGGCCGCCGGCGTCACCCTGCCCTATGGCTGCCGCAACGGCGCCTGCGGCGCCTGCAAGGGGCGGGTGCTGGCCGGAGAAGTCGATCGCGGACCGTTCATGGATGGCGCCCTCAGCGCGGAAGATCTGGCCCGGGGCTATGCCCTGTTCTGCTGCGCGCGGCCGCTGTCGGACCTGGTGATCGAAAGCCGGGAAGTCGGCGACCTGCGCGACATCCCGGTGAAGAACATGCCCTGCCGGGTGCACAGCATGACCCGGCTGGCGCCCGACGTGATGCGCCTGGAGTTGAAGCTGCCGGCCAGCGAGCGCCTGCAGTTCCTTGCCGGCCAGTACATCGACATCCTGCTCAAGGACGGCCGCCGCCGCAGTTTTTCGCTGGCCAACGCGCCGCAGGCCGACGAGATGCTCGAACTGCATGTGCGGCGGGTGCCCGGCGGCCTGCTCACCACCCGCGTCTTCAGCACCCTGCGGGAGCGCGACATCCTGCGTTTCGAGGGTCCGCACGGCAATTTCTTCTGGCGCGAGGATGCCGGCAAGCCGGCCATCCTGATCGCCGGCGGCACCGGCTTCGCGCCGATCAAGTCGCTGATCGAGCAGGCCTGGCAGCAGAAATCGACGCGTCCGCTGAGCCTCTACTGGGGCGCCCGCGACCGCGCCGGCCTCTACTTGCACGAGGTGGCGCAGGCCTGGACCGCCGGGCATCCGAATTTTCGCTATGTTCCGGTGCTGTCCGATGCCGCCGCCACGGACCATTGGGATGGCTGTCGCGGCCTGGTGCATCATGCCGTGATGGCCGATTTCCCGGACTTGTCCGGCCACCAGGTCTATGCCTGCGGGGCGCCGGCCATGATCGAGGCCGCCCGGCGCGATTTGACCGGCCGCAACGGATTGCCGGATGATGCGTTCTTTGCCGACGCCTTCACCTTCGCCAACGACGCCCCGAAACCATGACCGCCATGCTGATCAGCCGCGAGCCGGTGCTCAACCGTGGCCGCGCCATTACCGCCACCCGACTCACTCTGCATGCCGCTCCCGCGCCCGGCGCCTGCCAGGCCATCGCCGAAGAGCTGAATGAACTGGCCGACATCTGGCCGGCGGCGCGCACCGTGTTCGTCGGGTTTGACGGTCCGCTGCCGGATGCCGGTCTGCTCGATTGGCAGGTGCCGTCCAACGCGATGGTGGAAATACCGGCCGCCGCCCTGGCGCAGCCGCAGACGCAGGAACTGATGCAGGGACTGCAGCAGCGCGGCGTGGCGCTGTGTCTCGATGGCTACAGCGCCGGCGTGGCGCTGCCGCCCGGCGTCGAGTTCCGCTTCGTGCTGGCCGAGGCCGGCGCGGCGGTGAGCGGCGCGCCGGGGTTGCTGCTGGCCAAGGGGCTGGCCGACAACGCCCAGTTCGACATGTGCACCAACAAGGGCTTCGGCGGCGCCGCCGGCTGGTTCTTCCTCAAGGGCGTGACGCCGGCCAAGAAACTGACGCCGGGCCAGGCCCAGACCATCCACCTGCTGAACCTGGTGCGCGCCAACGCCGACCTGAAGGAGATCGAGGCGGCGCTCAAGCGGGACGTGGCGCTCTCGGTCAAGCTGCTGCGCTACATCAACTCCGCCGGCTTCGGCCTGGCGGTGGAGATCCAGTCATTCCGCCACGCCGTCACCATGCTCGGCTACGACAAGCTCAACAAGTGGCTGTCGCTGCTGCTGGTCACCTCCAGCAAGGACCCGGCGGCGCCGGCGCTGATGCAGGCGGCCATCGCCCGCGGGCGTTTCATGGAACTGGCCGGGCGGGAGCGGGTGGACAAGCGCGAGCTCGACAACCTGTTCATCGCCGGCGCCTTCTCGCTGCTCGACATCCTGCTCGGCGTGCTGATGGAGACGGCGCTGGCCGACATGCATCTGCCGGAGGCGATCAACGACGCGCTGATCTCGTCGAGCGGCCCCTATGCGCCGTTCCTGGCGCTGTCCCGAGCCGCCGAACAGAAGGACTTCCCGCGCTTCGTACGGCTGGCCGGCGAACTGCAGCTGGGATTGCCGGCGGTGAACCGCGCCCAGCTGGAAGCGCTCAGCTTCGCCGATTCCCTGCAGCTTTCCTGAGCCTGCCGCGGACCACCGCGGCGATCGTGCCGAGGATGAACAGGGCCAGCGCCGCGGCGTTGAGCAGACCGCCGAGGCTGCGCCACCCCGGCGCGTCCGCCGCGTCGCCAGCCAGGCGCAGCAGCAGGGAAAGATGCAAGAGCGCCAGCGGCGCGTAGAACCCGGGGTGATACGGCACCGCCACGCGCAGCACCGCCGGAAAGATGATCGGTGCGTGGCCGAACACCATCGAGAAGACAAAACCCAGCATCAGGGCGTGCAGCGCCGCATCGTAGGCGAAGCTGCCCGGCGCCAGCCCGGCGGCGAGCATGATTGCCCCGGCCAAGGCCAGCCAGACGTAGCCCGAGAGCAGGCAGACGGCGATGAAGCGCGTCAGGCCGCTCTCCTTGACCGTGCGCCGGGCGATGTCCTGGCGCAGCAGCCAGGCGGCCAGCGCCAGCAGGGCGGCGCCCAAAAGATGGGCGCTCAGCGCCATGCCAAAAGTCTGTCCCGCCAGCACGGCGACGAAGATGCGCTGGGCCGTTGGCGAAGGCGGCAGGAAGCGCGACAGCTCCAGCCGCTCGCCGGCGATGGTCAGCACCAGGAAGCCGATCCACCATGGCACCGCCTGATGGACAGAGAGGCCGGCGAGCCAGAGCAGGTTGCCCGCCAGCCAACTCGCCGCGCCGGCGGCCAGGGTGAAGGTGAACAGGGCGCGTTGGCGCAGGAAGACGGAAGCCGAGCCGGCCAGCAGCACCGCGCTGCCGAGCGCCAGCAGCGCCTGGGCGGCGCCGAGCGGCGCGCCGAGGATCAGCGCCAGCCCGCCGGCGCCGGCTGACAGCGGGCCGAAATAGGCCCAGCCGCGTCCCAGTGCCACGGCCCGCTCAAGCGCGATCACCGTGCCGAAGAAGCCGCACACCATGAGCGGGCCGTGAAAGGCGGCGAGATCCGCCGCCGGCCGCGGCACGGCCCAGCCCAGGCGCAGCAGTCCGGCGCCGACGCCGACGATCAGGCTGGCGAAGCCGAGGATCAGCAGCGGCAGACGCAGTGCTGGCGGAATGTCGCGTGTCATTACCACCCGAAATGCTTCTTGGCGCGTTCGGACATCAATCCGGCATGCCAGGGCGGCTCCCACACCAACTCCACGGCGATCTCCGCATCCGACGCGATGGCGCGAACCGCATCCCGGACCTGGTCGACCAGCATCGGCCCGACCGGGCAGGCCGGCGTCGTCATGGTCATCTCGATGGCGACACGGCCCGGCATAGCGTCGACCCGATAGATGAGACCAAGGTCGACGATGTTCATGCCCGCTTCCGGGTCAATGATGCTGCGCAGCGCTTCGCGCACCTGATCTTCGCTCGGCATGCTCTATTCTCCAAGATAGGCTTCGCGTACCTTCGGGTTGGCGAGCAGCGCCGGCGCCGAGTCGGACAGCGTGATGAGGCCGCTTTCCATGACGTAGCCGCGTGCAGCGACCGATAAAGCCAGGCGGGCATTCTGCTCGACCAGCAGGATGGTGACGCCCTCGGCGGCGACCGAGCCGATGACCTCGAACACCTTCTGCACCATGAGCGGGGCGAGGCCCATCGAGGGCTCGTCGAGCAGCAGCAGCTTGGGCCGGCTCATCAGGGCGCGGCCGATGGCCAGCATCTGCTGCTCGCCGCCGGAGAGGGTGCCGGCGAGCTGTCCTGCCCGTTCCTTCAGGCGCGGCAGGAGGCCGTAGACATGGTCGAGGTCGGCGGCGATTTCGGCGCGGTCGTCGCGACAGTAGGCGCCCATGTCGAGGTTTTCCGCGACCGTCAGTCGCGCGAAGACGCCACGCCCTTCCGGCACCAGCGTCATGCCTTCGCCGATCAGCGCATGCGCGGGGCGGTGCTGGATGCTGTGGCCGCGGTAATGGATGGCGCCCTGTGCCGGCAGCAGCCGCGCCAGGGCCTTCAGCGTGGTGGTCTTGCCGGCGCCGTTGGCGCCGATGAGGCAGACCATTTCCCCCGCCGCCACTTCGAAGCTGACGCCCTTGACGGCAGAAATATTGCCGTAGGAGACGTGGAGATCCTTTACCTCAAGCAATGGCGCCTCCGAGATACGCTTCGATCACCTTTGCATCGCGCTGTACCTCGGCCGGCATGCCCTCGGCGATCTTCTCGCCGTAGTCGAGCACGGCGACGCGGTCGCACAGCCCCATCACCAGCTTCACGTCGTGCTCGATGAGCAGGATCGTCAGTCCGTCGCCGCGCAGGGCCTCGATCAGATTTTTCAGCGACCCGGTTTCGGTCGCATTCATGCCGGCGGCCGGTTCGTCGAGCGCCAGCAGCTTCGGCTCGGTGGCCAGCGCCCGCGCGATCTCCAGCCGGCGCTGGTCGCCGTAGGCAAGGTGGCGCGCCAGTACATTGCCGTGACGGTGGATGCCGACGTACCGGAGCAGTTCATGGGCGCGCTGCTCGATGGCGGCTTCCTCCTCGCGCGTGGCACGGTTGCGCAGCACGGCCCCGACGACGCCAGACGAGGTGCGCAGGTGGCGGCCGACCATGACGTTTTCCAGCGCCGTCATGTTGGCGAACAGGCGGATGTTCTGGAAGGTGCGGGCGATGCCGGCGGCGGCGACCTGGTGCGGCGCGGTGACCCGCAGGGGCGCGCCGTCGAAGACGAACTGGCCGCGATCGGCGGCGTACAGGCCGGTGAGGACATTGAAGAAGGTGGTCTTGCCGGCGCCGTTGGGGCCGATCAGGCCGTAGATCTCGTTGCGGCGGATCGAGAGCGAGACGTCGTGCAATGCGCGCACCCCGCCGAAGCTCTTGCCGATCGAACGGGCGTCGAGCAGGGTTTCGCTCATTTTGCCTTCTCGGCGAGGAACTCGCGCTTGCGCCGGGCTTCGGGCCATAGCCCGGCCGGCCGATACAGCATGACGGCGATCAGCGCCAGGCCGAACAGCAGCATGCGCAGCGATTCGGGATCGAGCAGCACCTTGCCGAAGGCCGCCTGCTGCATCGGCACGGCGCCGTGGCGCAGGGCCTCGGGCAGGATCGCCAGCAGCAGGCCGCCGAGGATGACGCCGGGAATGTGGCCCATGCCGCCCAGCACCACCATGCACAGCACCATCACGGATTCCATCAGGCCGAAGCTCTCCGGGCTGACGAATTCCTGGAAGCCGGCGAACAGTCCGCCCGATACCCCGCCGAAGCTCGCGCCCATGGCGAAGGCGAGCAGCTTGACGTTGCGGGTGTCGATGCCGCAGGCCTTGGCGGCGATCTCGTCCTCGCGGATGGCCACCCAGGCGCGGCCGATGCGCGAATCCTCCAGGCGGATGGAGACGAAGACGATGAGCAAGGTCAGCGCCAGGAACAGGTAGTAGTAGAGGTAGACGGAGGGAAAGCTCACGCCGAACACGTCGAGCGATTTCGACAGCGGCACGCCGGCGATGCGCACCGGGTCGATCTGGCTGATGCCCTGCGGGCCGTTGGTGATGTTCACCGGCGCGTTGAGGTTGTTCATGAAGATGCGGACGATCTCGCCGAAGCCGAGGGTGACGATGGCGAGGTAGTCGCCGCGCAACCGCAGCGTCGGCGCCCCGAGCAGCACGCCGAAGAGGCCGGCGACCAGCGCGCCCATCGGCAGGATCGCCCATACCGGCCAGTGCAGTCCGAAGTGCGGCGAGGCGAGCAGCGCGTACAGGTAGGCGCCCACCGCGTAGAAGGCGATGTAGCCGAGGTCGAGCAGGCCGGCGAAGCCGACGACGATGTTCAGTCCCAGCGCCAGCATGACGTAGAGCAGGGCGAAGTCGAGCACGCGCACCCAGGAGTTGCCGAGGCCCTTGCCGACGAGGAAGGGCAGCAGGGCCAGCGCCACGCCGATCAGCACCATGCCCAGCCAGGCCTTGTGCTTCGGATTGCTCACGCACGCTCCGCCACTTTTTCGCCCATCAGTCCGGAGGGCCGGAAGACCAGCACCAGGATCAGCACGAAGAAAGCGAACACATCCTGGTAGTGGCTGCCGAGGAAGCCACCGGTGAGGTCGCCGATGTAGCCGGCGCCGAGCGATTCGATGAGCCCCAGCAGCACGCCGCCGAGCATGGCGCCGGGCAGGTTGCCGATGCCGCCCAGCACCGCCGCGGTGAAGGCCTTCAGGCCGAGGATGAAGCCCATGTGGTAGTGGGCGATCGAGTAGTTGGCGCTGACCATCACGCCGGCCACCGCCGCCAGCGCCGAGCCGATGAGGAAGGTGGCGGAGATGATGACGTTGATGTTGACGCCCATCAGCCCGGCGATCTGCGGGTTTTCCGCCGTGGCGCGCATCGCGCGGCCGAGCCGCGTGCGATTCACCAGCAGCATCAGCCCGGCCATGATCGCCACGGCGAGAAGGATGATGACGATCTGCACGTCGGTGATGTGGGCGCCGCCGATTTCGCGGCTGCTGGTCGGCAGGATCGGCGGGAAGGCATGGTAGTTGCGGCCCCAGAAGATCATCGCCAGCTGCTGCAGCACGATGGAGACGCCGATGGCGGTGATCAGCGGGGCGAGGCGCGGCGCGTTCCTCAGCGGCCGGTAGGCGATGCGCTCGATGGTGAAGCCGAGCGCCATGCAGACCGGGACCGCCGCCAGCAGGCCGATCAGCACCACCACCGTGCCCGGCAGGCCGCTGTCGGCCAGCAGCTTGATGACGGTGAGCGCGGTGAGCGCGCCGATCATCACCACCTCGCCGTGGGCGAAGTTGATCAGCCCGAGGATGCCATAGACCATCGTGTAGCCGAGCGCGACGAGGGCGTAGATGCTGCCCAGCACGAGGCCGTTGATGATCTGCTGGATGAAGGTATCCATTCGATGAAGAAACGGCACCCGAAGGTGCCGTTTCAAGTCGACTGCGCCGTGCTTACTTCTTCTCGGCCGGGGCGGCCGGTGCCGCAGCCGTTGTCGGCGCAGCGGTCATGCCGGACATCCCGCCCATTCCCGACATGCCGCTCATGCCGCCCATCGCGGCGGGCTGCGCCGCTGCCGGTGCGGCGCCGCCGACCGTCTCCAGCGTTTCCCACTTGCCGCCCTTGGCCTGGTACATCGTGATGGCGCCGTCCTTGACGTCGCCCCGCTCGTCGAAGGTGATCCTGGCGGTGACGCCGTCGAAGGCGGTCTTCGGCAGCTCGGCCAGGACCTTCGCCGGCTCGACCGAATTGGCGCGCTTCATGGCGTCGATCATGACGTTGGCCGCATCGTAGGCGTAGGGCGCGTAGAGCTGGATGTCGACGTTGAACTTCGCCTTGTACTTCTCCATGAAGACCTTGCCGCCCGGCATCTTGTCGAGCGGGTAGCCGGGCAGCGAGCAGTAGTGGCCTTCCGCCGCGTCGCCCGCCAGCTTGTGGAACTCGGTGGTGCAGCCGCCGTCGGCGAAGATCATCTTCGACTTCACGCCGAGCTTCTTCAGCTGCTGCGCCATCGGACCGGCCTGGGCGTCCATGCCGCCGTACATGACCAGATCCGGCTTCTTCGACTTGATCTTGGTGAGGATGGCAGCGAAGTCGGTGGCCTTGTCGTTGGTGAATTCGCGCGCGACGATGGCCGCGCCGCCGGCCTTGGCGGCCTTCTCGAATTCGTCGGCGACGCCCTGACCGTAGGCGGTGCGGTCGTCGACGATGGCGATCTT
>JAEUNH010000064.1 GCA_016791205.1 Rhodocyclaceae bacterium
GATTTCAGCTTTGGCGGCCTGAAGCATTCCCAAGTCTTGCCGAAGACTCAGATGATTTGAATATTCCAGATAGGCAAACTTCCCAATGACCAGGATGGCAACGATAACCAAGAAGGATATGAGGTGCCTAACGATCCAGCGAGCTGCCTGTCCGATTAGCCATTGCATGGCACCGCTCTCCTGAAGTACGAAATGTCTGCAGTCGATATGGCCTCAAGTGCCGATCATGAGGAATAGAACCCACAACATTACCGGCATGATGACGAACCATCCCCACGTGTCCTGATGTTGGTACGCCAACACCAACACGCCGGCGCCCACTAGACCGAGAGACAGTAGCAAGAGGAGTCCATCATAGCTGCGGGCCCTGAGTCGTGCCCAGTAATTAGGAAATCCTTCATGACCGTACTGGTTAATGCGTTCGAATTTGCGCTTGCGGTTCCACACGGCCATGAGAACGCCAGCCGCAAGAAGCACAATGCCAAGAAAGTCAAACGCCCAATCCATCTGGATTAATCCTTAGGAAGCGTTGTATATCTCAACGTTGAATTCTAATGGGCCTCGTCCCAGTTCGTGCCCACGCCGACCTCGGCCACCAGCGGCACGGAGAGCTGCGCCACGCCGGCCATCAGCTTCGGAAGTTCGCGGCGCACGGCGTCGAGTTCGTCTTCCGGCACTTCCAGCACCAGTTCGTCGTGCACCTGCAGGATCAGCAGCGAGCGCATGCGGCTTTCGTCCAGCCAGCGCTGCACGGCGATCATCGCCAGCTTGACGATATCGGCGGCGGTGCCCTGCATCGGCGCGTTGATAGCGGCGCGCTCGGCGCCCTGGCGGCGGCCGACATTCGAGCTCCTGATCTCCGACAGCCAGAGGCGGCGGCCGAACACCGTCTCGACGTAGCCCCTGTCGCGGGCGAGCTGGCGTGTCGTCTCCATGTAGTTGGCCACCCCGGGATAGCGGGCGAAGTAGCGGTCGATGTAGGCCGCGGCTGCCTGGCGCTCGAGTCCGAGCTGGCGGGCAAGACCGAAGGCCGACATGCCGTAAATGAGGCCGAAGTTGATCACCTTGGCGTAGCGGCGCTGCTCGCTCGTCACCTCCGCCGGCGCCGCGCCGAACACCTCGGCTGCGGTGGCGCGGTGGATGTCCTCGCCCTGCGCAAAGGCGTCGAGCAGGCCCTTGTCGCCGGAGAGGTGGGCCATGATGCGCAGCTCGATCTGCGAGTAGTCGGCGGAGACGATGCGCGACCCCGCCGGCGCGACGAAGGCCTGGCGGATGCGCCGGCCTTCTTCCGTGCGGATGGGGATGTTCTGCAGGTTGGGGTCGGAGCTGGCGAGCCGGCCGGTCACGGCGACGGACTGGGCGAAGTTGGTGTGCACGCGACCGGTGGCCGGGTCGACCGAGCGCGGCAGCTTGTCGGCGTAGGTGCTCTTCAGCTTGGCCATTCCGCGGTAGTCGAGGATCAGCTTCGGCAGCGGGTAGTCGAGCGCCAGTTGCTCCAGTACTTCCTCGTCGGTGGACGGCGCGCCGGAGGGCGTCTTCTTCAGCACCGGCAGCTTCTCGCGATCGAAAAGGATTTCCTGGATTTGCTTGGGCGAGTTGAGGTTGAAGGGCTGCTTCGCCACTTCGTGCGCCTGCCGCTCGATCTCCATCATGCGCAGGCCGAGCTGCTGCCCCTGCCGCTCCAGCAGCGCGGCATCCACCAGCACGCCGTTCCTTTCCATGCGGAAGAGGATCTGCATCACCGGCATCTCGATGTCGCGGTAGAGCGCCTCCAGGCGCGGCTCCTCCGCCAGGCGCGGGTGCAGCGCCTGGTGCAGGCGCAGCGTGACGTCGGCGTCTTCGGAGGAATATTCCGTGGCGCGGGCGATGTCGACCTGCTCGAAGCCGATGCGCCCGGCGCCCTTGCCGGTGACTTCGTCGTACTTGATGGTGGCGATGCCGAGGTGGCGCAGCGCCATCGAATCCATGTCGTGGTTCTTGTCGGACTCGACGATATAGGACTCGAGCATCGTGTCGTGGGCGACGCCCTCGAGGCGCAGGCCGTGGTTGGCCAGCACGTGAATGTCGTACTTGAGGTTCTGGCCGAGCTTGGCGTGGCGCGGCGATTCCAGCCAGGGCCGCAGCTTCGCCAGGGCTTCGTCAAAAGTCAGTTGCGGCGGCACGGCGGCGTAGCGGTGCGCCAGCGGCAGGTAAGCGGCCTCGCCTTCCGCGACGGCGAACGACATTCCGACCAGCCGCGCCCGCATCGGGTCGAGACTGGTGGTCTCGGTGTCGAAGGCGGCGAGGGGCGCGGCGTCGAGCTTCTGCAGCCAGGCGTCGAAGGTGGGCCAGTCGAGGATCGTCTCGTAGCGGGCGCGATGGGCGCCGGGCGGCTGAAGCTCCGCGCTTTCCCCCCTCACCCCAGCCCTCTCCCCCGCGGGGGGAGTGGGGGTGTCGCCTTGGATTTCCCTGAGCCAGGTCTTGAACTCCAGACGCGCGAAGAGCTCGGCGAGCCTGGCCTTGTCGGGCGGTTGCGGCGCGAGGTCGACCACCCTCACCGGCAGATCCAGGTCGCAGACCACCGTGACGAGTTTTTTCCCGAGCGGCAGGAAATCCAGGTGCTGGCGCAGGTTCTCGCCGACCTTGCCGCCGATCTCGTCGGCATGGGCGACGATCGCGTCGAGCGAGCCGTATTCCTGCAGCCATTTCGCCGCCGTCTTCGGCCCGACCTTGTCGACGCCAGGCACGTTGTCCACGCTGTCGCCGACCAGGGCGAAGTAGTCGACGATCCGCGACGGCGCGACGCCGAATTTCGCCAGCACGCCGGCTTCATCCAGCACCTCGTTGCTCATGGTGTTCACCAGCCGGACGTGCGGATTGACCAGCTGCGCCAGATCCTTGTCGCCGGTCGACACCACGCAGTCGATGCCGCGGCTCGCGGCCTCGCGCGCCAGCGTGCCGATGACGTCGTCGGCCTCGACGCCCTCGATCATCAGCAACGGCCAGCCCAGGGCGCGGATGCAATCGTGCAGCGGCCCGATCTGCAGGACGAGGTCGTCGGGCATCGGTGGACGCTGCGCCTTGTAGTCGGGATACCAGTCGTCGCGAAAGGTCTTGCCCTTGGCGTCGAAGATGCAGGCGCGATAGTCCGCCTTGAAGTCGCCATCCAGGCGGCGTAGCATGTTGATGACCCCGTACACCGCGCCCGTCGGCTCGCCCGCCTTGTTGCGCAGGTCGGGCATGGCGTGGAAGGCGCGGTAAAGGTACGAAGAGCCGTCGACCAGCAGCAGTGTGGGCATGGGATGAACGTATGAACGACAAACTTCGCGGCTTCGCCAAGCCTCATGCCGAGGACGCTTCGCCCTCGGCGCGCGAGTCATGGCGCATGTTCGGCATTATGGCAGAGTTCGTCGAGGCCACCGAGCGCCTGGCGACGATCCGCCCGGCGGTGTCGATTTTCGGCAGCGCGCGCATCGGCGAGGACCATCCCTATTACGCGCAGACGGAGCAGGTGGCGCGCCTGCTCTCCGACGCCGGCTTCTCGGTGATCTGCGGCGGCGGCCCGGGGGTGATGGAGGCGGCCAGCAAGGGCGCCTTCCACGGCAAGAGCGCCAGCGTCGGCCTCAACATCCAGCTGCCGCAGGAGCAGCGCAGCAACCCGTATCAGGACATCTCGCTCAGCTTCCGCCATTTCTTCGCGCGCAAGGTGATGTTCGTCAAGTTCGCCGCCGCCTACGTGGTGCTGCCGGGCGGCTTCGGCACCCTCGACGAGCTGATGGAGGCGCTGACCCTGATCCAGACGCGCAAGAGCCGGCGCATCCCGCTGATCCTGATGCACGCCCCCTTCTGGCAGGGGCTGCTCGACTGGTTCCGCGAGCGCCTGGTGGCCGAGGGCATGATCGCCGCCGGCGACCTGGACCTGGTGCAGGTGATCGACAGCCCCGAGCAGGTGGTCGACGCCATCTTCAAGCACTACGAAGGGCGCGGCTTCGAGCCGCTGCCGCAGGAACACGAGCTGCTTTTGAACCTCTGATACAATCCGCCGACACGCTACAGGACCCGGATATCATGCGCCGCCCGCTTCTCGCCCTGCTCCCCGCACTGCTTCTCGCGCTTGCCCTGCCCGCCGCCGCGCAGGGCAGCCGCCCCGCCAACCTGCAGCCGGTGCCCGAGCCGCCCCCGCCGCCGCCGGGCTACCAGCCCGATCCGGCGCTCGAGCCGCAGGTCACCATCATCAAGCGCGGCGAAGACAAGGTCGAGGAATACCGCGTCAACGGCCGCCTCTACATGATCAAGGTCACGCCGCCGAACGGCGTGCCCTACCACCTGGTGGACAGCAAGGGCGACGGGCGCATGACGCGCCAGGAGCCGCTCGACGACGGCTTGCGCGTGCCGATGTGGGTGATCGGCACGTTCTGATTCTCGAAGCGCCAGTCACAACCATAACAAGGGAGGGGGCCATGGCTGAGCAGAATCCGTTTCTGGTACCGGGCGGCGAATCCGCGCAGGGCGGGGGCGCCTTCGATCCCGCCGGCCGCACGGTCGAGGCCGGCCGCGGCCTCGAGTGGCTGAAGCAGGGCTGGCAGCTGTTCACCAAGAACCCCGGCATCTGGATCGCCATCGCGGTGATCCTGATGGTGATCGTCATCGTGCTCAGCCTCGTCCCCGTGGTCGGCACCTTGGCGGCGAATTTCCTGATGCCGGTGTTCGCCGGCGGCATCCTGCTCGGCTGCAAGTCGCTCGCCGAGGGCGGCGAGTTCGGCATCGACACCTTGTTCGCCGGCTTCAAGCAGAACGCCGGCAACCTGATCCTGGTCGGCGTGTTCTACATGATCGGCGCGGCGCTCATTGCCGGACTGGTTTTCATGATCGGCGGCGGCGCGGCGATCACCGGCGGCATGATGGGGCGCGGCCCCGGCGTAGGCATGGCCATCGGCGGCTTCTTCGTCGCCATGCTGGTTTTCCTGGCGCTGATGGTGCCGCTGGCCATGGCCGTCTGGTTCGCTCCGGCGCTGGTGGCGTTCCGCAACGTCGCGCCGCTGGCGGCCATGAAGGCCAGCTTCTCCGCCTGCCTGAAGAACCTCGTGCCCTTCATCGTCTATGGCGTGATCCTGGCCGTGCTCTGCGTGATTGCCATGATCCCCTTCGGCCTCGGCATGCTGGTGATGGTGCCGGTGACGATGGGCTCGGTGTATGCCTCGTATGCGGAGATCTTCGAGTAAGCCTTCGCCTTTCCGCGCCGCGGGCCGGCGCGTCGGTCCGCGCTGAATGCAGGCCCGCCGACTCCCCGCCATCCGCGGCTGGAACTGGATCGTCGAAGGCTTCCGCCTGTTCCGCTCCAATCCGGCGCTGCTGACCTTCCTGGTCTTCGGCTACTGGCTGACCCTGATCTTCCTCAACCTGGTGCCGCTGATCGGCGTGCTGGCCGCGCCGCTGTGCGTGCCGGCCCTCTCGGTCGGGGTGATGAACGGCTGTCGCGCCCTGGAACGCGACCAGGCCAGCGGCTTCGGCCTGCTCTTCTCCGGCTTCCAGAAGAACCGCAACGTGCTGTTCCTGCTGGGCGCCGCCTATCTGGCCGCCTCCCTGGCGGTGTTCGCCGCCAGCGCCCTGGTCGACGGCGGCACGCTGCTGCAGATCATGCTCGCCAACCAGAAGCCGCCGGAGGACCTGCTCGAGGACGACCGGCTGATGCTCGGCCTGCAGTTCTCCCTGCTGCTGATGCTGCCGGTGCTGATGGCCTTCTGGTTCGCGCCGCTGCTCGCCGCCTGGGATGACCTGCCGGCGGGCAAGGCGCTGTTTTTCAGCTTCGTTGCCTGCCTGCGCAACTGGCGGCCGTTCCTGGCCTACGGGCTGGGTGTGGCCGTCATCAGCGTGCTTCTGCCCGGCGGGCTGCTGGGCGTGGTGCAGGCCTTCTCGCCGGCCCTGCACCGCATGGTGGTGATCGCCCTGACGCTGCCGCTGCTGTTCGTCTTCGTGCCGACGCTGTTTGCCAGCTTCTATATCAGCTACCGCGACATCTTCGTGAGCAGCGAGCCATGAGCGCCGCCGTGAGCGGCGCGGCCGGGCCGCTGGCGGTGCTCGGCGGCACCTTCGACCCGGTGCATGTCGGCCACCTGCGCCTGGCCGAGGAGGCGCGCGAGGCCCTCGACCTGGCCGAAGTGCGCTGGGTGCCGGCCGGCGTGCCGCCACACCGCCAGAGCCCGCGCGTCGCGGCCGCCGATCGCCTCGAGATGGTGCGCCTGGCCATCGCCGGCAATCCGCATTTCGTCCTCGACGATGCCGAAGTCAGGGCCGGCGGCCCGGCCTACACGGTGACGACCCTGGCGCGGCTGCGCGCCGCCGTCGGCGCACATCCGCTGGTGTTGCTGCTGGGCGCCGACGCCTTCCTCGGCCTGGAGAGCTGGCACCGCTGGCTGGAGCTCTTCGAACTGGCCCATATCGCCGTGGCCACCCGCCCCGGCTTCGCCCTGGAGGCGGCGGACCTGCCGCCGGCGCTGGCGGCGGTCTGCCGCGAGCGCCTGGCCGAGTCGCCGCAGGCGCTGCGCGCGGCGCCGGCCGGCCGGCTGGCGCCCTTTACCATGACCCCGCTGGGGGTTTCCGCCTCGCTGCTGCGGGCGCGGCTGGCGGCGGGGCTGTCGGTGCGCTATTTGCTCCCCGATCCGGTGGCGGAGTATATTGACCGCCATCGGCTCTACCGGAATCAGAATGAACGTTAGCAAACTGCAGAAAGTCGCCGTGGGCGCGCTGGAAGACATCAAGGCGCGCGACATCGAAGTCATCAACACCACCAAGCTCTCCTCCCTCTTCGACCGCATCATCGTCGCCAGCGCCGATTCGGCGCGGCAGACCAAGTCGCTCGCCCGCAGCGTCCAGGACAAGGTGCTGGAGGCGGGTGGCCGGGTGATCGGCATGGAGGGCGAGGAGACCGGCGACTGGATCGTCGTCGATCTCGGCGACATCGTGGTGCACATCATGCAGCCGGCGGTGCGCAGCTACTACAACCTCGAGGAGCTCTGGGCCGCCAGGCCCGCTACGCGCAAGAAAAGCGCCGCGGTCGGCTGATGAAGCTGGCGGTTATCGCCGTCGGCACGCGCCTGCCCGCTTGGGCCGACGCCGCCTTCGCCGAATTCGCCAGGCGCATGCCGCGCGAGCTGCCGCTGGAACTGAAGGAGATCAAGGCCGAGCCGCGCGCCGAGGGCAAGCCGGTCGAGGCCATGCTGGCCGCCGAGGCTGCCCGCATCGGCGCGGCGCTGCCGCCGCGCGGCCGGCTGGTGGCACTCGACGAGCGCGGCGCCGACCTCACCACGCGCCAGCTTGCCGAGCGCCTGCGCCGCTGGATGGAAGCCGGCGACGACGTCGCCCTGGTCATCGGCGGGCCGGATGGCCTGGCGCCCGAACTCAAGGACCGCGCGGCGGAGACCCTGCGCCTGTCCAGCCTGACCCTGCCGCATGCCCTGGCGCGGGTGCTGCTGGCCGAGGCGCTGTATCGCGCCGCCAGCCTGTTGAAGAACCACCCCTACCATCGGGAATAGGCAAGCCGTGATCAGCCTGGAGCCCCGGATCTATCTCGCCTCCCGCAGCCCGCGCCGCCGCGAGCTGCTGACGCAGATCGGCGTGCGCTTCGAGCTGCTGATGTTCCGCGGCGTGCCGCGCGAGGACCCGGAGGTCGACGAGGCCGTGCTGGCGGACGAGCGCCCGGAGGATTACGTGGTGCGCGTCACCCTGGCCAAGGCCCGGGCCGGGGTGCGGCGCATCCGCGAGCGCCACCTGATCTCCTACCCGGTGCTGGCCGCCGACACCACCGTGGAGATCGACGGCGAGGTGGTCGGCAAGCCCGCGCACGAGGCCGACGCCGTGGCCATCCTGCAGCGCCTGTCCGGCCGCAGCCACCGCGTGCTGACGGCGGTGGCGCTGTCCGGCAACGACCGCACCGAGCACCTGCTCAACATCAGCGAGGTCCGCTTCCGCGCCCTCGATCCCGCCGAGATCCGCCGCTACGTCGCCAGCGGCGAGCCGCTCGACAAGGCCGGCGCCTACGGCATCCAGGGACGCGCCGCGATATTCGTCGAGGAGATAAAAGGCTCCTATACGGGCATCATGGGATTGCCTCTTTACGAGACGGCACTTCTTCTGCGACGCTATGGCTACCCTATATAAAAAAGGAGTCAGCCATGAGCGCACTCGACTGGTTCAAGCGCATCCTGGGACAAAAGGCGGACGAGGCGGCCCCTCCGCCGCCGGCTGAGGCCTCGATGGAGGTGGCCGGCCTCAACTTCATGACGGCCATCGAGGCCCACATCAAGTGGAAGACCCGCCTGGAGACCTACATCCAGGGCACCAGCCAGGAGGACCTCAAGGTCGAAGTGGTGTGTCGCGACGACCAGTGTCCGCTCGGCAAGTGGATCTACAGCACCGGCGGCGAGCGCTTCGGCACGATCGACACCTTCGGCGAGATGAAGGGCCAGCATGCGCTCTTCCACCAGTGCGCCGGCCGCGTCCTCGATACCGCCCAGCAGGGCAGGAAGGAGGAGGCGATGCGGCTGCTGCAGTATGGCGACTACGTGCGCGCCTCGGAGCAGGTCAAGCGCCTGCTGGCCAAGCTCTACGTGCGATTGAACGCGGGGTCCTGATACACTCCTCGCCATGAGCGAGGAATTTCTGGTCAACTTCACCCCGCAGGAAACCCGCGTCGCCCTCATGCAGGGCGGCATCGTCCAGGAGCTGCACATCGAGCGCACCGCCTCGCGCGGCCTGGTCGGCAACGTCTACCTCGGTCGCGTCGTGCGGGTGCTGCCCGGCATGCAGTCGGCCTTCATCGACATCGGCCTCGAGCGCACCGCCTTCCTCCACGTCGCCGACATCTGGGAGCAGCGCCAGAACGGCCACAGCGGCCAGAATGGACATGGCGGCGACGGGCCCAAGCCGATCGAGAAGATCCTCTCCGAGGGCCAGAACCTGATCGTCCAGGTGCTGAAGGACCCGATCGGCAGCAAGGGCGCGCGGCTGTCCACCCAGATCAGCATCGCCGGTCGGCTGCTGGTCTATCTGCCCCAGGACAAGCACATCGGCATCTCCCAGCGCATCGAGGGCGAGGCCGAGCGCGAGCAGCTGCGCGGGAAGCTGCAGCAGCTGGTGCCGATCGAGGAGGCCGGCGGCTTCATCGTCCGCACCATGGCCGAGAAGGCCAGCGACGAGGAGCTCGCCAACGACATCGCCTACCTGCGCAAGATGTGGGCCGAGGCGAAGAACGCGGCCGTAGCCGCCCGCCCGCCGGCGCTGCTCTACCAGGACCTGACCCTGGGCCAGCGCCTGCTGCGCGATCTGGTCACGCCTGAGACAACGCGCATCATCATCGATTCGCGCGAGAACTTCCAGAAGCTGGCGGCCTTCGCCGAGGAATACATGCCGCAGCTCAGGCACCTGATCGAGCACTACACCGGCGAGCGGCCGCTGTTCGACCTGCACGGCGTCGAGGACGAGATCCAGAAGGCCCTGGCGCGCCGCGTCGACCTCAAGTCCGGCGGCTATCTGATCATCGACCAGACCGAGGCGATGACCACCATCGACGTCAACACCGGCGGCTTCGTCGGCTCGCGCAACTTCGACGACACCATCTTCAAGACCAACCTCGAGGCCGCCCAGACCATCGCCCGCCAGCTGCGGCTGAGGAACCTGGGCGGCATCATCATCCTCGACTTCATCGACATGGAGAGCGAGGAGCACAAGGCCGCCGTGCTGGCCGAGCTCAACAAGGCCCTGGCTCGCGACCACACCCGCATGACGGTGAACGGGTTTACCGCGCTCGGCCTGGTCGAGATGACGCGCAAGCGCACCCGCGAGTCGCTCGCCCACGTGCTCTGCGAGGCCTGCCCGACCTGCGGCGGCCGGGGCGAAGTAAAGACGGCGCGCACCATGAGCTACGAAGTCCTGCGCGAGCTGCTGCGCGAGGCGCGCCAGTTCAACGCCCGCGAGTACCGGGTGCTGGCCGCGCCCGCCGTGATCGACCTGTTCCTCGACGAGGACTCCGGCTCGCTCGCCATGCTTTCGGATTTCATCGGCAAGCCGATTTCCCTGCAGGCCGAATCCGGCTACACTCAGGAGCAGTTCGACATCGTCCTCATGTAGCGCGGGAGGGAGCATGAGCGCCAGCGTCAGTGTTCCGCTGTGGCTGTTCGTCATCATGGGGCTGCTGGCCGTCTGGGCCGCCGGCGTGCTGCTGCTGGCGCCGGGCATGCGCTGGTTCTTCCGCCGCCGCATCAACGCCGTCATCCAGGAACTCAACACCCGCCTGAGGATCGAGCTGCCGTCCTTCAAGCTCACCCGCCGCGAGGTGCTGATCGACCGCCTGTTCCACGATCCCGCCCTGCAGGCCGCCGCCGAAGCGCATGCCAGGGAGACCGGCGAGCCGTTGCTGGAAGTGCGCCGCCGCATCGACCGTTATGCCCGCGAGATCGTTCCGTCCTTCAACGCCTATCTCTATTTTCGCGTCGGCTACTGGCTGGCCAAGAGCACGGCGCGCGCGCTCTACCGGGTGCGCCTGGGCTACGCCGACGAGGCCGGCCTGGCGGCGGTCGCCCCGAAGTCCACCGTGGTCTTCGTCATGAACCACCGCAGCAACATGGACTACGTGCTGGTGGCCTTCCTCGCCGCCGAGCAGGTGGCGCTCTCCTACGCCGTCGGCGAGTGGGCGCGGGTGTGGGGCCTGCAGGCGCTGATCCGCTCGATGGGCGCCTACTTCGTGCGGCGCAACTCGGGCGATCCGCTCTACCGTGCCGTGCTCTCGCGCTATGTGGCGATGGCCACCGAGGCCGGCGTGCCGCAGGCGCTTTTCCCGGAAGGCGGTCTCACCGTCGATGGCGCGCTGCGCCAGCCCAAGTTCGGCCTGCTCGACTACATGGTGAAGAACTTCCGTACCGACGGCGAGCGCGACCTGGTGTTCATCCCGGTCGGCCTGAACTACGATCGCGTGCTGGAGGACCGCAGCCAGCTGCTCAAGCTGGAGGCGCAGCGCCGCCGGCGCGGCATGCTCGGCGCCGTGCTGACGACACTGACTTTTGTCGGACGCAACCTCGGTCAGATGCTCACCGGCCGCTGGCACCGCTTCGGCTACGCCTGCGTGAATTTCGGCAGCCCGCTGTCGATGCGCGCCCATGCGCGCAGCCGCGACGTCGACTTCGCGCAGCTCGACGAGGCCGCGCGCAAGGAGGAAGTGGCGGCGCTAGGCCGCCGCCTGATGCAAGCCATCGGCGAGGTGATCCCGGTGGTGCCGGTGGCGCTGGTGGCGCAGGCCTTCCGCCGCGATCCCGATCGCGCCCTGTCCGAGCTGGAGATCAAGTCGGCGGCCTTCGCCCTGCTGCGCGAGTGGGAAGCGCGCGGCGCCCACATCTACGTTCCGCGCCACGACCAGGACTACGCCATCGGCGTCGGATTGCGCATGCTGACCCTGCGCCGCATCGTCGAGGAGCGCGATGGCCTGTACTGCGCCGTGGCGGAAAACCTGCCGGTGCTCGCCTACTACGCCAATTCCGTCGCCCACTTCGGCGGCGGGGTGGCGCAGGCGATTCCCGTTGTGGCAGCCGAGCCGGTCGTGGCGCCGGCTACTTCTTAGGCAGGCGCCCCAGCAGGTAGAACTCATCGTTCGGGCGCATGCCGGTCAGGTTGGCCATGCGATTCGAGAGGCCGAAGAAGGCGGCGATGGCGCCGATGTCCCAGATGTCCTCGTCGCCGAAGCCGTGGCCGCGCAGCGTCTCGAAGTCGGCATCGCCGATCTCGCCCGACCTCAGGCAGACCTTCATGGCGAAATCCAGCATGGCCTTCTGCTTCGGCGTAATGTCGGCCTTGCGGTGGTTCACCGCCACCTGGTCGGCGACGAGCGGGTTCTTGGCGCGAATGCGCAGAATCGCCCCGTGCGCCACCACGCAGTACTGGCACTGGTTGGCGTTGGAGGTCGCCACCACGATCATCTCCCGCTCGGCCTTGGAAAGCCCGCCTTCCTTTTCCATCAGCGCGTCGTGATAGGCGAAGAAGGCGCGGAACTCGGCCGGCCGGTGGGCCAGGGCGAAGAAGACATTCGGCACGAAGCCGGATTTCTCCTGCACCGCCAGGATGCGGGTGCGGATGTCCTCGGGGATGTCCTTCAGTTCCGGAACGGGATAGCGGCTGATCGGCGGGGTGCTCATGGGCGGTGTCCTTGGAAAGAGTCAGCCCGAGTTTACCCCAGGCCCGGCTGCGCTAAGATGGCCGCTCCGGCACATCGCGGGAGCGGACCATGGCAAGCATCGAAGGACTGATTTCCGACCTCGGCACGGAGAGCTTCCGCGCCGGCCTGTACGGCTATCTGGAGCATCTCGCCGGCGCCGACCATGTCTCGCTGCTGCGCTTCGACGCCGACGGCCGCGCACGCCTGGTGTGCGCCGCCAGCCGGCCGCGCTGGCGCTTCCCGCAGGACGCCCAGCGCGCCTATCTGGAACAGTTCCATGCCCAGGATCCGAACCGCGGGGTCTTCGCCGCGCGGCCGCAGCCCGGTGCCCAGGTGCGGCGTCTGCGCCGCGAGCAGGTGCCTGGCGCCGACTACCGCCACTACTGCTACGATGCCGCCCGCCTGGTCGACCGCCTCAGCGTGCTGTGCGGCGACGGCGGCGGCGGTTACGCCCTCAACCTCTACCGCGGCCGCGAGCGCGGCGCCTTCGCCGAGGGCGAGGCGGCGCGCCTGCACGGCCAGGCTTCCCTGCTCGCCGCGCTCTGCGTCAAGCACGACCGCCTGTGCCTCGAGCGGGGCGACGATGCCGCCGCGCAGGGCATCGATGGACATGCTGCCCGTCTGGCGCACTTGCAGCGCGGCCTCAGCCGGCGCGAGCTGGCGGTCGCCGCCCGGGTGCTGGCCGGCATGACCTCCGAGGGCATCGCGCTGGACCTCGGCATCGGCCTGCAGAGCGTGCTCACCTACCGCAAGCGGGCCTACGCCAAGCTCGGCGTCTCGGGCCAGCGCCAGCTCTTCGCACTGGCGCTGCGTCCCTATCGCGGGTGACAACGGCCGCGCCGCCGCCGGCCTAGACTGGCGGCATCGCCGCTGAGGAGGAATCACATGAGCGAACAGGGAAGCGACCTCGACTACGAGGCGCTGATGCAAGTGGTGCGCCGCCGCCGCAGCGTGCGCGCCTTCGAGAAGGGCCGCCAGGTCGGCCGCGACGTGCTGGAGAAGATCGTCGACTGCGGCCGCTGGGCGCCGAGCGGCGCCAATTCGCAGCCGTGGGACTTCATCGTCGTCGACGATCCGCAGATGAAGGAGAAGGTCTTCGAGGTCTTCATGCGCCAGTCGCAGCGCCTGATCGACCACGCCAAGGGCTTCCCGGCGGTGAAGAAGACCTACATGGCCAATACCGTGGCGATCGTCGTCGTCGTCGGCGATCCGCGCTGGAAGGCCTGCTTCCCGCAGGGCACCTCGCCGGAGTTCGTCGAGGAATACGCCGCCAACAACGAGAAGATCCACCTCGTCTCGCTCGGCGCCGCCATCCAGAACCTGCAGCTCGGCGTCACCGCCATGGGCCTCACCTCGGCCTGGCTCTCCGGTGGCGGCGAGGCCACCACCAACCGCGAGCTCTCCGAACTGCTCGGCTACCCGCCGTTCATGGAGGCGGTCGGCACCATTCCCATCGGCTACCCGCAGAAGGATGTGAGCTTCCGCTACCGCCGGCCGATCGAGCAGGTGACGCACTGGAACCGCTACCAGCCGGAGAAGTTCCGCACCCAGGCGCAGATCGACTACTACATCGACCGCCTGCGCCCCTTCGCCATGTACCGCGGCAGCGAGCGCATGGAGGACTGGGAGGACCTCGACGAGAAGCTCGGATCGTGGAAGGACGCCTTCACCACGGCGACGCCGAATCCTTCGGGCAAGCTGGAAGAGTAGCCAGGCCGAGCGGCGCGGCTGCCTATGATCCGGGTCATAGGCCGGGACGGATTCGGGCCGCTATGATTAGCGTATGGAAGCGACTCCTTGCGCGCCATCCGCCGCGCGCCGCCTCGACCTGGACAACCTGCGCAACGCCGCGGTGCTGCTGCTGATCGTCTTCCACACGGCGCGCCTGTTCGACGGCGAAGCCTGGCACATCAAGGATGCCGGCCATTACTGGCTGGCCGACACTGTCGTGCGGGCGCTCAACCAGTGGCAGATGCCGATCCTGTTCCTGCTGGCCGGCATGGCAGTCTGGCATGCCCTGGAGAACCGAAGCGTTGTCGCCTTCCTGCGCGAACGGGTGCTGCGCCTGTTGGTGCCGCTGATTGCAGGTATCTTCATCGCCGTCTATCCGCAGGTGTATGTCGAGCGGATTGCCGCCGGCGCGCCCGGCCGCGCCAGCCCGATCGATTTCGCCGGCGGGCCGCTGGATTTCCTGCCGCAGTTCTTCTCCTGCTGCTACCCGCAGGCCAACTTCAGCTATCACCATCTCTGGTTCATCGCCTACCTGTTCGCCTACTCGCTGGCGCTGGCGCCGCTGTTCGCGCTGGCGCGCGCGGCGCCGGTCGAACTCGCGCTGCGCCGCGCGGCGGCCTGGCTCGGCAGCCTGCCGCGCCTGCTGCTGCTGGGCGTGCCGGTGATCGCGCTGGAACTGTGGCTGCGGCCGTCGTATCCGAGCACGCATGCCCTGGCCGGGGACTGGGCGAACCATGCCCACTATCTTTACCTGATGGCTGCAGGCTGGGTGCTGGCGCGCAATCCCGGCATCGCCAGGATGCTCGCGGGAAAGGCCGCCCCGCTCGGCGCTGCTGCCGTGGGCCTATCCGTGCTTTGGCTGGCCGAGGGCGGCAGCGGTTGGGGACGCGGCGTCGGCATGACAATCCGCCATGCCGGCGAGTGGCTCTGGCTGCTGGCCCTGCTCGGGCTGGCACGGCGTTTTCTCGACGGCCGGGTCGCGCTGCTCACGGCCTTCACGCGCTACGCGTTTCCGTTCTATATCGCCCACCAGGCCTTCATCGTGATCCTGGGCTGGTTCTGGATATCCTGGAACGACGACCCGCTGCTCAAGTATTTCGCCGTGGCCTTGCTCAGTCTGGCTGCAAGCCTGGCGTTCTGCCGGCTCGCGGACATGAGCCCAACCACCCGTTTTCTCGTCGGACTGAAGCGCTCCCGGGCCTGAAAGATCACTGCGGCGGCAGCGGGATCCGTCCGACGACTTCCAGCTTGCCGCCGCTGCCGCGCACGATGATGACTTCCGCCTCCTTCGGCGAGATGCCGGTCAGCGCGCGGATGTTGAAGTTGTGCGTCACCAGCGCGACGTTTTGCGGCGGCCGCACGGTGGCGACCAGCGCCGCCACGGCGCGCGTGCGCTCGGCCTCGCGGTCCGGGTCCTTGTACAGCGAGTCGAGTGCCTCCCACGGCACGGGCGGATGGCCGAAGGCCAACTCCGCCGTCTCCAGCGTGCGGCACCAGCGCGACGAACGCACCTCGCTCACGGCAACGGCGCGCCATTTCAGCGTCCGGCCGAGACGGCGCGCCCCCTCGCGTCCCGCATCCGACAGGTTGCGCTGCGAGTTGCAGTCGCCGATCTTGAAGCCGGGCGGATCGCCCAGGCCTTCCACCGTCGACGCGTGTCGGATCAGCACCACATAGCCTCCGGCCTTGAGCTTGGCCCAAAGCGCTTCATCCGCCCAGGATGCCTGAGCGAGGCAGGCGGCCAGCAATGCAAACCAGAAACGCTTCATTCGATGACTCCCAGTCTTCCGCTGTGCGACCCCATGTACCAGAAGCGCCCCTGCGCATCGACGATGGCCTTGCGGATGCCGCTGTTCTGGGTCGGCAGCGCGAAGACGCGGAAGGCTTCGACCTTCGGCTCGAACAGCGCCACCGTGTCGGTGTTGATCTCGTTGGCCCAGACGCGCCCCGCGCCGTCCACCGTCACCGCGTAGGGGCCGCCGCCGCGCCCGGCCGGCATGGCGAACTCCTTGACGATGCGCCGGGCCTGCGGATCGACCTTCAGCAGCTTGCCGTTGCCGTAGTTGGCCACCCACAGCATGCCGTCGGGCGCCGCCGCGATGCGGCGCGGCCGCGAGCCGCTGCCGGTGTCGAGGTGGGTGATCTGCCCGGTGGCCGGATCGAGGCGGCCGAGGCTGTCGGCGCCGAGGCGGCAGAACCACACTGCGCCCGACTTGTCGATGGCCAGGCCGTAGGGATTGCCCGAAGTCTTGTACTCGGTGATCCTGCCCGTGGCGCGCTCCAGCCGGCCGATGCGCTGGCCGTTCTGCACGGTGAACCAGATGACGCCTTTGTCATCGATCACCAGCGTGTGCGGGTCGCCGCCCGAGGGTGCGCGATGACTGTCGACCTTGCCCGTCTTCGGATCAAGTCGGCCGATCGTGCCGTTGCCGTTGCCGGTGTACCAGACGATGCCCTCCGCATCGACGAGCAGGCCGTGCGGCCGCGCGCCGTCGGGCAGTTCCCATTCCCTGAAGGTCTTCGCTTTCGTGTCGAAGCGGGCGATGCGGTTGCCGCTCATCACCGCGACGTAGATGTGGCCGTCCGGCCCGGGCGCCGGGTCGCGCGCGAACTGCGGCGTCGGCACCGGCCATTCCGTCACCTTGCCCTGCACCTGCGGCAGGGCGCCGGGGGCGATGCCGTAATTCGAGCCGCCGGCGAGGGCCGGGCCGGCGAGGAGGCAGGCGAATAGCAACGCGAGTTTCATTTCCGTGCGTCCTGTAAAGTCAGTCCCGGCAGACCGGCGAGCAGCCGCTCGTCGGCCGTTATCAGCGTTGCCCTGTGTCGCAGGGCGGTGGCCGCGATGAAGCGGTCGGCGGGGTCCTTGTGCAGGCCGTCAAGTTGCGCGGCAAGAATTGCGATCGGACCATCGACGGGCAGTTCGATCAGTCCGTTGGCAAGGAGTTCCGTGCGCCAGCTTTCCGTCTGAGAGGGCAGCGATATGCGCCCCTTTGCAGCCAGCATCGCGCATTCCCAGAAGCTGATGGCGCTGACGGCCACATCACTTTCGCGGAACGCGTTGTCGATGCGCTTGCGCGCAAGGCGGCCGAGCTTCGGGCTGTCATCGTCCATCCAGACCAGCGCGTGGGTGTCGAGCACGATCATTTCAATGCTTCCCAGTCCTCAGGATCCACGACTGGCGAGATGATGTCGCCGAGCTCCTTCGCCTTGCCTTTGTGCCAGCCGAAAGGAGAAGCGGGTTTGGACGGCTTCACCGGGCGCAACTCGGCCACCGGCTTGCCGTTCTTGGTGACGCGGATGGTCTCGCCGGTGCGAGCGACCTCGTCCATCAGGGCAAGGCATTTGGCCTTGAATTCAGAGGCTTTGATGGTCTGCATGACAGGCTCCAGAACTGAATATGACCACAAGTATGACCATGGTCACATCAATGGTCAAGTAAGACCATGGCAAGCGTGGCTTGCACATCCACCCGCGCCCGGCCATAATCGACCAAGCAACTGCTTGGTTGGCGCTGGTTCGGGCCGGCCCGAGGGGGAATTCCATGAACTACCGTTCCGTTTTCCGCGAAGGCCTCTTCGCGGGCCAGAGCATCGTCGTCACCGGCGGCGGCAGCGGCATCGGCCGCTGCACCGCCCATGAACTCGCCGCCCTCGGCGCGAAGGTCGCGCTGGTCGGCCGCAAGCCCGAGAAGCTCGAAGCCGTGCAGCGCGAGATCGCCGACGCCGGCGGCGCTACCACCATCCACCGCTGCGACATCCGCGAGGAAGACCAGGTTCTTGCCACCGTCGAGGCCGTGCTGGCCGAGCACGGCCGCATCGACGGCCTGGTGAACAACGCCGGCGGCCAGTTTCCTTCGCCGCTGCGCGACATCTCGCTGAAGGGCTGGGACGCCGTGGTGCGCACCAACCTCACCGGCGGCTTCCTCATGGCGCGCGAATGCTACCGGCGCTGGATGGAGGCGAACGGCGGCGCCATCGTCAACATGAGCGCCGACATGTGGGGCGGCATGCCCGGCATGGCGCACTCCGGCGCCGCGCGCGCCGGCATGGTGAACTTCACCGAGTCGGCCGCCTGCGAGTGGGCGGCGTCCGGCGTGCGCGTGAACGCCGTGGCGCCGGGCTGGATCGCCTCCAGCGGCTTCGAGACCTATCCGCCGGAAGTGCAGGAGTGGGCGAAGACGCTCAGGCAGAAGATTCCCCTGCAGCGCTTCGGCACCGAGTCGGAGGCCGCGGCCGCCATCGTCTTCCTGCTCTCCGAGGCCGCCTCCTTCATTACCGGCGTCACGCTGCGCATCGACGGCGGCGTGTTGAACGCCCGCCCGACCTGGCCGCTTGTGCCGCACAAGCGCTCGAAGGCCTACAACGGCTTCCCGCTGTATGCGCCGCCGAAGTTCATGAGCGAAGACTGATGCCGCGCCAATTACCGTCGTCCCCGCGGAAGCGGGGACCCAGCAACAACCATGGATTCCCGCTTCCGCGGGAATGACGTGCCATGCCCATACTCGAATCCACCCTCGACACCTCCTCCCCCGCCTTCGCCGCCAACCGCGAAGCCTGGCTGAAGCTCATCGACGACTTCCGCGTCCTCGAGCAGCGCGTGCGCGACGCCTCGGCGAAGGCGAAACCGGTTTTCGACAGGCGCGGCCAGCTGCTGCCGCGCGAGCGCGTGGCACGGGCGCTCGACGCCGGCTCGCCTTTCCTCGAGCTCGCCACCGTCGCCGGCTGGTGCATGGACAATCCCGACCCGGCGAAGACGATTCCCGGCGGCGGCCTCGTCGCCGGCATCGGCTACGTCTCCGGCGTGCGCTGCATGGTCGCGGCGTCGGACTCCGGCATCGACGCCGGCGCCATCCAGCCGATGGGCCTGGAGAAGATCCTGCGCGTCGTCGCCATCGCGCGCGAGAACAAGCTGCCCTTCCTGCACCTCGTCGAATCCGCCGGCGCCAACCTGCTCAAGTACCGCGTCGAGGACTTCATCCACGGCGGCGGCCTGTTCTGCGGCCTGACGCGCCTCTCCGCCGCGGGCATCCCGGTGGTGACGGTGGTGCATGGCTCGTCGACCGCCGGCGGCGCCTACATGCCGGGTATGTCCGACTACGTCGTGATGGTGCGCGGCCGCGCCAAGGCATTCCTCGCCGGCACCGCGCTGCTGAAGGCCGCCACCGGCGAAGACGCCTCCGAGGAGGAGCTCGGCGGCGCCGAAATGCATGCGACCGTCTCCGGCCTCGCCGAATACCTCGCCGAGGACGACGCCGACGGCATCCGCCTTGCGCGCGAGGTGCTGGCGAAGCTCGATTGGAACCGCGATTTGCGCCGCGAGGAAAAGTCAGTCTCCGTACCACGGCGAGACATCGACGAGTTGCTCGGCCTGGTGCCGCTCGACACGAAGAAGCCCTACGACGTGCGCGAGGTCATCGCCCGCCTCGTCGACGGCTCCGACTTCCTCGACTTCAAACCCGGCTACGGCGTGTCGACGGTGTGCGGCCACGCCGCCCTCGACGGCCACGCGGTCGGCCTGATCGGCAACAACGGCCCGATCGACCCGGCCGGCGCCACCAAGGCCTCGCACTTCATCCAGGCCTGCTGCCAGTCCGGCACGCCGATCATCTATCTGCAGAACACCACCGGCTACATCGTCGGCAAGGCGAGCGAGCAGGCCGGCATGATCAAGCACGGCGCCAAGATGATCCAGGCCGTGGCCAACGCCACGGTGCCGCAGATCACCCTGCACATCGGCGCCAGCTTCGGCGCCGGCAACTACGGCATGTGCGGCCGCGCCTACGGCCCGCGCTTCGCCTTCTCCTGGCCCAACGCGAAGACGGCGGTGATGGGCGGCGAGCAGGCGGCGATGACCATGCGCCTCGTCATGGAAGCGAAACTCAAGCGCGGCGGCGGTGAGGTCGACACCGCCCAGCTCGACGCACTGGAAAAACAGATCATCGACACCTTCGACCGGCAATCGTCCGCCTTCTACACCAGCGGGCGTCTGCTCGACGACGGCATCATCGATCCGCGCGACACGCGCAAGGTGCTGGCCTGGGTGCTCTCCATCTGCCGCGAGGCCGATGCGCGCACCCTGCGGCCGGTGCAGTTCGCCGTGGCAAGACACTAGCCCTGCACCCCTCTCCCCTTGTGGGAGAGGGGCCGGGGGAGAGGGGGAAAGGAGTATTTATGTTGTACACCCAGGAACATCAGGAACTCCAGCGCTCGGTGAAGAAGTTCATCGACACCGAGATCAACCCCCACGTCGACGCATGGGAGGCCGCCGAGATCTTCCCGGCGCACGAACTCTTCAAGAAGATGGGCGATGCCGGCTTCCTCGGCATCAACAAGCCGCAGGCCTACGGCGGCATGGGCCTCGACTACTCCTTCCAGCTCGCCTTCGTCGAGGCGCTCGGCGACGTCAACTGCGGCGGCGTGCCGATGGCCATCGGCGTGCAGACCGACATGGCGACGCCGGCGCTGGCGCGCTTCGGCTCCGACGAGCTGCGCAAGGAATTTCTCGCCCCCTCCATCGCCGGCGACCTCGTCTGCAGCATCGGCGTCTCCGAGCCGGGCGCCGGCTCCGACGTCGCCTCGATCAAGACCTTTGCGAAGAAGGACGGCGACGATTACGTCATCACCGGCACCAAGATGTGGATCACCAGCGGCACCCAGTCCGACTGGATCTGCCTGCTCGCCAACACCTCCGAAGGCGCGCCGCACAAGAACAAGACGCTGATCTGCGTGCCGATGAAGACGAAGGGCGTCTCCGTGGCGAAGAAGCTGAAGAAGCTCGGCATGTGGTCCTCCGACACGGCGCAGCTCTACTTCGACGAGGTGCGCGTGCCGCAGCGCTACCGCATCGGCGAGGAGGGCATGGGCTTCACCTACCAGATGCAGCAGTTCCAGGAAGAGCGCCTGTACGCCGCCGCGCAATGGACCGCGCTCGACCGCATCCTGCGCGAGACCATCGCCTACACCCGCGAGCGCCAGGCCTTCGGCCAGTCCATCCTCGACAACCAGTACGTGCACTTCCGCCTCGCCGAGCTGAAGACCGAGATCGAGGCCCTGCGCGCGCTGGTGCACGACGCCGCCGCGAAGCTGGTCGCCGGCGAGGACGTCACCATGCTCGCCTCGATGGCCAAGCTCAAGGTCGG
>JAEUNH010000096.1 GCA_016791205.1 Rhodocyclaceae bacterium
TCGCTCGGCATGCTGGCGGCGACCTACTTCTACGTCCTGACGCTGATGCAGATCCCCACCGGCGTGCTGGCCGACACGCTGGGCCCGCGCAAGATCCTCGCGCTCGGTGGCCTCATCGCCGGTTGCGGCAGCCTGCTCTTCGGCCTGGCGCCGAGCTTCGAGCTGGCGCTCGCCGGCCGCACCCTGGTCGGCTTCGGCGTCTCGGTGGCCTTCATCGCCATGCTGAAACTCATCGCCGTCTGGTACGCGGAGAACCGCTTCGCCACCCTGGTCGGCGCCATGATGTTCCTCGGCAACGTCGGCACCATGACGGCCGGCACGCCGCTCGCCTGGGGCGCACAGGCGGCCGGCTGGCGCGCGGTGTTCGTGGCCATCGGCGTGTGCTCGCTGCTGATCGGTGCGGCTTCCTGGTTCCTGGTGCAGGACCGGCCGGGGGAAAAGGGCGCCCCGACCCATGCAGGCGCGCAGGCCGACCGCACCGCCTGGCTGGGCGGCCTGCTGGCCGTCATGAAGAACCGCCTCACGTGGCCGGGCTTCTTCGTCAATCTCGGCATCGCCGGCAGCTTCTTCTCCTTCGCCGGACTGTGGGCGGTGCCGTACCTCACGCAGGTGCACGGCCTGACGCGGGCGGGGGCTTCGAACCACATCAGCCTGTACTTTGGCGGCTTCGCCATCGGCTGCATCATCGTCGGGCCGCTCTCCGACCGCATGAAGCGGCGCAAGCCGCTGATGATCGGCGGGGCGCTGCTGCATGCGCTAGGCTGGTGGGTCTGGATTTCCGCCTCGGGCCCGCTGCCATCGGCCGTCACCTACGCCCTGTGCTTCGCCATGGGCGCGCTGACGGCGAGCCTGACGCTGTCCTGGGCCTGCGCCAAGGAAGTCAATCCGCCGCTGCTCTCCGGCATGGCCACCAGCGTGGTGAACGTCGGCGTATTCCTCGGCCCGTCGATCCTGCAGCCGCTGGTCGGCTGGGTGATGGACCAGGGCTGGCAGGGCGCCATGGACGGTGGCGCGCGCCTCTACGCGGCCAGCGACTACCGCGGCGGGCTGATCCTGATGGCTGCCTTCGCCGCGCTCGGCGCCGCGGCGACCTTCTTCGTGCGCGAGACCGGCTGCCGCAACATCTGGAAGGCGAAAGGGCACCCCTCACCCTGACCCTCTCCCCGCGCGCGGGGAGAGGGGACAGGCGTCACTTCATCAGCTCGATCTTCTCCCCCTTGGCGCGCCGCGCCGCGGCGCGTGCCTCGATGAAGCGCTGGAACTCCGGCTGTTTTTTGTAGGCCCCCGACGCCACGTAGTCGAGCGAGGAGGAAAGGTGGAAGGGGCGCAGGTAGCCTTCCACGCGGAAGACCTCGCGCCCGCCCGCATCGAAGAAGACGAAGCTCGGCGTGTAGGCGATCTTCAGATCCCGTGCCCAGTCGCGCATCGCCAGCGACTTGCCTTGCGGCGTCTTCAGCATTTCCCCGGAGGCGATGTCCACCCGCGCCGCGCGGTAGCGCTTGAGCAGTTCCGCCACCTCCGGCCGCGGGAAGCCCTCGGCGTGCATCTCGTCGCAGCCGGCGCAGACCTTCTGCTCGAAGATCACCAGCGTCGGCTTGCCGTCGCGCTTCGCCAGATCGAGGGGTGCGGGCAGCAGCCAGGGCGCGGCGTGCAGCATGCCGCTCGCCGGATCGCGCGCATTCGCCTGCAGGTAGTCGATGTAGGCCTGCCGCTTCTCCAGCCGGCCGCCGGCGTAATCGAGCGCGGCATGGAATTGGTGCGGCGGGATGTAGCCGTTCAGGCGCAGCGCCGTGCCGCCCTTCTCGTCGAACATGATCAGGGTCGGCGTGAACTGCACGCGCAAGGCCTTGGCGAATGCCTTCTCGGTGGTCGGCTTGCCGGCGAGGTCGGTCACCTCGCGGTCGCCCCAGATGTTGAGGGCGATGACGTCGAAGTGCTTGCGCGTCTTCTCGGCGATGGCCTTGTCGCCGAAATTCTCGCGCAGCAGCTTGGCGCAGTAGGGGCAGCCGTCCTGGTGGAAGTAGAGCATCAGGCGGCGGCCGGCCTTGGCCGCCTCGGCGATGTCCTCGCGCATGTCGAGGAAGGATTCCTTGAACCAGGCCGGCTCGTTTTCGGCCGCGGCCGGGATGGCGAGGAGGATGAGTATCGAGCAGATCAGGGCGCGCATGCTTGTCTTCCTTGATGTCGGCCACCATTATTGACGCATTCGGGGCCGGTTGTATTCCGGCCTTGACAATAAATATAAGAAAATACTAATATACGGACCATGACATCCAGACACGCCATTCTGCTGCTGGCCGCCGTCCTGCCGGGACTGACGCTTGCCCAGGCCGCGCCATTGGCCACGGCCACGGTCGAGCTGCGCGAGATCGAGCTGACCTATCCCGCCGAAGCGGTGATCGAGGCCGTCAGGCAGGCGACCATCGCCGCCCAGGTGCCGGGCCGCGTGGTCGAGGTGCGCGCCGATGCCGGCGACGCGGTGAAGCAGGGCCAGCTTCTCATGCGCATCGACGCGCGCGAGGCGGCCGAGGGCTACGCCGCCAGCCAGGCGACGCTCGCCAACGCGAAAGCCAACTACGAGCGCACGAAGAATCTGCACACGCAGAAGTTCATCAGCAAGGCCGCCCTTGACAAGGCCGAGTCCGACTACAAGGCGGCGCAGGCCGGTTCCGGCGCCGCGGGGGCGGCCGCCAGCCACGCCAGCATCGTCTCGCCGCTGACGGGCTTCGTCGCCCAACGCCACACCGAGGCCGGCGAGATGGCCACCCCGGGCAGGCCGCTCGTCACGGTATACGACCCGAAGGGCCTGCGCGTGACCTCCAGCATCCCGCAGTACAAGCTGGCCGAAGTGCGCGCTCACCTGCGCGCCAAGGTCGAATTCCCCGAGAACGGCAAGTGGGTCGACGCGTCGAAGGTCGAGGTGCTGCCGGCCGCCGATCCGCGCACCCACACTGTGACCGCGCGTGTCTATCTGCCCGACAACCAGCCCGGCATCCTTCCCGGCATGTTCGCCCGCGCCCATTTCGTCACCGGCAAGGCGAAGAAGCTGCTGGTGCCGGCCGCGGCCGTGCTGCGCCGGGGCGAGGTGACGGCGGTGTATGTCATCGACGAGAAGAGCGGGGCGCGCCTGCGCCAGGTGCGGCTCTCCGAGCCCTTCACCGTAGGTGGCCAAACTCCAGGCGGCTTCCACGAAGTGCTGGCGGGCTTGAGCGCCGGCGAAAAGGTCGCACTCGATCCGGTCAAGGCAGGGATCACCGCAAGACGGTGATCCCCAGTTGCCGGTTCCCGGTTGTCGGTTCCCGGAAAAGACAGCGGAACGATACGCGGGGTTTTACTGGCAACCGGCAACTGGCAACTGGCAACCGACAACTGAACCATGGGCATCTCCGGAAAAATCGCCGCTCTGTTCCAGCGCTCGCAGATGACGCCGCTCATCGCGCTGATCGCCTTCCTGCTCGGCCTGTTCGCCGTGCTGGTGACGCCGCGCGAGGAAGAGCCGCAGATCAACGTGACGATGGCCAACGTCTTCCTGCCCTTTCCGGGGGCGTCGGCCGCCGACGTCGAGAACCTGGTGGCGCGGCCGGCAGAGCAGGTGTTCTCGCGCATTTCCGGCATCGAGCACGTGTATTCCGTCTCGCGCCCCGGCATGGCGGTGATCACCGTGCAGTTCATCGTCGGCGAAGACCCGATCCAGGCCCTGGTGCGGCTCTACGACACCATGAACTCGCACCGCGACTGGGCCTCGCCCCAGCTCGGCGTCGGCGAGCCGATCATCAAGCCGAAGGGCATCGACGACGTGCCCATCGTCACGCTGACCTTCTGGACCAGGGACGCCGCCCGCGCCGCCTTCGAGATGCAGCAGGTGGCGCGCGCCGTCGAGATCGAGATGAAGCGCATCCCCGGCACGCGCGATGTCGTCACGCTGGGCGGCCCCGGCCATGTCATCCGCGTCGCCATGGACGCCGAGCGCATGGCCTCGCATGGCGTCACCGCGCAGGACCTCAAGGCCGCGCTGCAGCTCTCCAACGCCCTGCAGCCCTCCGGCAACCTGGTCACCGGCAACCGCGAGATCCTCGTCGAGACCGGCACCTACCTCGAAACCGCCGCCGACGTGAAGCGCCTGGTGGTCGGCGTCTCGAATGGCCGCCCGGTGTTCATGTCCGACGTCGCGCGCATTGACGACGGCGCCGACCAGCCTTCGAAATACGTCTGGCACGGCACCAAGGAGGGTGAATTCCCCGCCGTCACCCTGTCGATCTCCAAGAAACCCGGCGTGAATGCCGCCGACGTCGCCGAGTCCGTCATCGCCCGCGCCGAGGCGCTGAAGGGCACGGTGATCCCCGAGGGCGTCGAATTCACCGTCACGCGCAATTACGGCGCCACCGCCACCGACAAGGCGCAGAAGCTGATCGGCAAGCTGGTCTTCGCCACCGGCGCCGTCGTGCTGCTGGTGTTGTTTGCACTCGGCAAGCGCGAGGCCGTCATCGTCGGCGTGGCGGTGACGCTGACTCTGGCGGCGACGCTGTTCGCATCCTGGGCCTGGGGATTCACGCTGAACCGCGTCTCGCTGTTCGCCCTGATCTTCTCCATCGGCATCCTCGTCGACGACGCCATCGTGGTGGTGGAGAACATCCACCGCTGGCAGCAGCTGGAGCCGGACAAGCACTTGTGGCAGATCATCCCGCAGGCGGTGGACGAAGTCGGCGGCCCGACCATCCTCGCCACGTTTACCGTCATCGCGGCGCTGCTGCCGATGGCCTTCGTCACGGGCCTGATGGGCCCCTACATGAGCCCCATCCCCATCAACGCCTCGATGGGCATGTTCATCTCGCTGGCCATCGCCTTCGTGGTGACGCCGTGGCTGGCGCTGAAGCTGCTCGGCGGCAAGCACGGTGCGCATGCCGCGCACGCGCCGGACAAGGTCACCGCCAAGCTCGACCCGCTCTTCCACAAATACGTCACGCCCTTCCTAGACGAGCGCACCGGCCGCGCCGCCCGCCGCAAACTCTGGCTCGGCATCCTCGCCGCCATCGTCGTCTCCGTCTCGCTGGCGCTGGTGCAGCTCGTCGTGCTGAAGATGCTGCCCTTCGACAACAAGAGCGAGTTCCAGGTCGTGCTCGACATGCCGGCCGGCACGCCGCTGGAAGACACCGCGCGCGTGCTGCGCGAGATCGGCGGCGAGATCGCCAAGGTCGAGGAAGTCACCGACTACCAGGCCTATGCCGGCGCCGCCAGCCCGATCAACTTCAACGGCCTGGTGCGCCAGTACTACCTGCGCGCATCGAGCGAGCTGGGCGACATCCAGGTGAACCTGGTCGACAAGAAGCACCGCAGCCGGCAGAGCCACGAGATCGCCGTCTCCGTGCGCGACAGGATCGCCGCCATCGCGCTGGAGCACGGCGGCAACGCCAAGGTGGTCGAAGTGCCGCCGGGCCCGCCGGTGCTCTCGCCCATCGTCGCCGAGATCTACGGCCCCGACTACGCCGGCCAGGTCGCCGTGGCGAAGGAAGTGCGCAAGGCCTTCGAGGGCACGGCCGA
>JAEUNH010000099.1 GCA_016791205.1 Rhodocyclaceae bacterium
CTGGCCATTCTGGTATTCCGCTACGTTTGAAGCGCGGGACGCCGCTTACTGATAAACCACTTCGACGTTCTCCGCCTCCAGCCACTGCTGCAGGCCGGAGAGCAGATCGTCTTCGAGGCGCACCCGCCAGGACTCGCCCAGCGGCAGCTCGCACTCCGCCTGGGTATTGCGGTAGCGCACGCGCACCGGGCAGGGGCCGTTGCGATAGGGCGCCAGCAGCAGGCGCAGCTTCTCAGTCGCCGTATCGCCCAGACCGACTTTTCCGTTCAGCGCCAGGCGCAATGCCTTGGCGAAGCGGCCGCGCGCCTCGGCCAGGGTCAGCAGCCGGTCGGCGTTGATGCGCAGCCCGCCGCTGAAATCGTCGCGGCTCACCTTGCCCTCGACGATCAGCGGTTCGTCCTCGCGGATCTTGGCGCGCTCGGCTTCATACAGCTCGTTGAACACCGTCATCTCGACCTGGGCCGTGCCGTCGTCGAGGGTGACGACGATCATCTTGCCGCGGCGGGTCATCTGGGTGCGGGTGGCGGTGACGATGCCGGCCAGCAGCAGCGGCTCCTTCTGCGGCTCGAGCGACGCCAGCGGGCGCCGGATGAAGGCCGACAGCTCGGCGCGGATCTCGTTGTAGGGATGGCCGGAGAGGAAGAAGCCCAGCGCCTGTTTCTCGTTGAGCAGCCGCTCGCGTTCGCTCCACGGCGGCGCGGCGATCGGCTGCAAGCGCTGCTCGCCGGCGCCACCCATGTCGAACAGGCCCACTTGCAGCGCATCGCGCTCGGCCTGCTCGGCCGCCTCAAGGGCGATGCCCACCGAGGCCATCAGGCTGGAACGGCGCTCGTCGATGGAATCGAAGGCGCCGGCCCGGATCAGCGCCTCGATGACGCGGCGGTTGGCGACGCGCTTGTCGATGCGCCGGCAGAAATCGAACAAGTCCGCGAAATCGCCGCCTTCCTCGCGGGCGCGCGCGATGGCGCCGATGGCCGACTCGCCGGTGCCCTTGATGGCGCCCAGCCCGTAGCGGATGGTTTTCGCATCGACCGGCGTAAAGCGGTAGCGGCTGCGGTTCACGTCGGGCGGCAGGAAAGTCAGTCCGCCTGACACGGCGTCGGCGACGAAGAACTGCACCTTGTCGGTGTCGGCCATTTCCGAGGACAGCGTCGCCGCCATGAAGGCCGCCGGGTGGTGGCACTTCAGGTACGCCGTCTGGTAGGCGACCAGCGAGTAGGCGGCGGCGTGCGACTTGTTGAAGCCGTAGCCGGCGAACTTCTCCATGGTGTCGAAAATCTCGTTGGCCTTGTCGGCGCCGATGCCGTTCTTCGCCGCGCCCTCGACGAAAATCGCCCGCTGCTGGGCCATCTCCTCGGGCTTCTTCTTGCCCATGGCGCGGCGCAACAGGTCGGCGCCGCCCAGAGAATAGCCGGCCACCACCTGGGCCGTCTGCATCACCTGCTCCTGGTACACCATGATGCCGTAGGTGTTGCCGACGACCTTCTCGAGCAGCGGGTGCGGATAGACGATGCGCTCGCGTCCGTGCTTGCGGGCGATGAAGTTCGGGATGAAGTCCATCGGCCCGGGGCGGTAGAGCGCGTTCAGGGCGATCAGGTCCTCCAGCCGGTCGGGCTTGGCCTGCACCAGGGTATCCTTCATGCCGCGCGATTCGAACTGGAACACCGCCGTGGTGTTGGCCGTCTTGAAGATGCGGTCATAGGTCGGCTTGTCGTCGAGCGGCAGGGCGTCGAGATCGATGGCGACGTCCTCCACCTCCTTGGCGAAGCGCACCGCCTCGGCCAGGATGGTCAGGGTGCGCAGGCCGAGGAAGTCGAACTTCACCAGGCCGGCCTTCTCCACGTCGTCCTTGTCGAACTGGCTCACCGCCGACTCGGCGCCGCCGGCGGAATAGAGCGGGCAGAAATCGGTGAGTTTGCCCGGCGCGATCAGCACGCCACCGGCGTGCATGCCGACGTTGCGGGTGAGGCCCTCCAGCTTTTCCGCCAGAGCCAGCAATTCGCCGATCTCCTCCTCGCGCCCGGCGCGCTCGTTGATGGCCGGTTCCTGTTCGCGCGCCTTCTCCAGCGTAATGCCCAGCTCGTTGGGGATCAGCTTGGCGAACTGGTCGACGAAATTGAAGCCCAGGTCGAGCACGCGGCCGACATCGCGGATCACCGCCTTGGCCGCCATGGTGCCGAAGGTGGCGATCTGCGAAACGGCGTGGGCGCCGTACTTCTTCTTGACGTAGTCGATGACGCGGTCGCGCCCCTCCTGGCAGAAGTCCACATCGAAGTCGGGCATCGACACCCGCTCCGGGTTGAGGAAGCGCTCGAACAGCAACTCGTAGCGCAGCGGGTCCAGGTCGGTGATGCCCAGCGAATAGGCCACCAGCGAGCCGGCGCCCGAACCGCGCCCGGGCCCCACCGGCACCCCGTTCTGCTTGGCCCAGTTGATGAAGTCGGCGACGATCAGGAAGTAGCCGGGGAAGCCCATCTGCTGGATGGTCTTGCACTCGAAGGCGAGCCGCGCGGCATACTCCGACCGCTTCTGTTCGCGCTCGACGGCTTCTGGAAAAAGCTGCGCCAGGCGCCGCGCCAGTCCGGCTTCCGCCTGCTGCGTCAGGAAATCGTCCAGTGTCACGCCCTCGGGCACGGGAAACTGCGGCAGCCGGTTCTTGCCCAGCTCGATGCCGAGGTTGCAGCGGCGGGCGATCTCGACCGAATTTTCCAGCGCCTCCGGCAGGTCGGCGAACAGCGCCTGCATCTCGGCCTGGCTCTTGAAGTACTGCTCCTCGGTGAATACGCGCGGACGGCGCGCGTCGGACAGCACGTAACCCTCGGCGATGCAGACCCGCGCCTCGTGGGCCTTGAAATCCTCGCGCTGGAGGAATTGCACCGGGTGCGTGGCCACCGCCGGCAGGCCCAGCTTGCCCGCCAGCGCCACGCTGGCCGCAACCAGGGCCTCGGCCTGCGGCTGACCGTAGCGCTGCAACTCGAGGTAGTAGCTGTCGCGAAACAGCCTGGCCCATTCGCCGGCCAGCTTCTCGGCCAGGGCGCCATTGCCCGTCAGCAGGGCCTGGCCGACATCGCCCAGCGCCGCGCCGGAAAGGGCGATCAGGCCGGCGTTGTCGCCGGCGGCCAGCGCCGCGCGCGTGACTTCGGCCCGGCCACGGCTGCGGGGGCCGAGATAGGCCTGAGTCAGCAGGTCGCACAGTCGCAGATAGCCGGCATGGTTCTTCACCAGCAGCAGCAGGCGGGCGGGGCGGTCGCGCTCGCTCTCGACACCAGCGATCCACACCTCGCAGCCGATCACCGGCTTGAGGCCGCGGCCGCGCGCGCCGCTGTAGAACTTGACCATGCCGAACAGGTTGGCCAGGTCGGTCAGGGCCAGGGCCGGCATGCCGTCGGCGGCGGCCCGCGCCACCGCCTCGTCGATGCGGACCATGCCGTCGGCTATGGAGTACTCGCTGTGCAGGCGCAGGTGGACGAATGCGGGCGATGCCATCCGGCCATTTTACAGGCTGGCCGGGCGTCGCCCGCCGGCCATTGCCCAATCAGGGCGCTTTCTCCATAATTCGGCACTTTCCATGAAAAACGAAACCGCCCCCCCGCTCTCGCCGGAGCAGCGCTCGCTCGCTGCCTGCCTGCGCTCGCTCAAGGCACGCTGGCAGGAATACCGTTCGCTGGGCAGTTTCGAGCACTTCGTCGAATTCACCCTGGCGCTGGACAACCTCACCGAGCAGCTCAACCGGCTGCGCCTGCCCGGCCTGTTGCGCCAGTGCGAGGGCATGGAGAACGCGGCCCTGGGCCTCTTCGGCGACGAATCGACCCACCCGATCAACCCGCAGGACGCCGCTGCCCTGGAGCGCCAGGTCGATACCCTGGTCGGCACCATCGAGGCGGTGCTGGCGCCCAGCACCGACCAGGAACAACGCCGCGACCCGGCTTCGCTCGGCCTCGGCACCCAGTGGGCCAAGCCGCGCGCCATCTGGCTGATCGCCGCCGAACACCATCCCTGGGGCGCCGGCCTGGTCGAGCAGCTGGGGTTCTTCGGCTTTCGCGTCTGCCGCTTCGACTGGCGGGAGGCCGTACCCGACGAGGCTTCGCCGCTGGTGGCCCTGTTCATTCCGGGCGCCAACGGCTATGCCGCCGCCGAACTGCAGCTGGTCCAGCGCATCCGCGGCGAGCATCCCACCAGCCAGCTGTTCTGCCTGTCGGTGCCTCCGTCCCTGGAAGTGACCGTGGCTCTGCTGCGCGCCGGGGCCGACGCCGCCATCCAGGCCGAGCAGGAAACCGTGACCGTGCTCGGCCGGGTGCTCGACCTGCTGCAGTCGCAGGAGCAGGAACCCCACCGCGTGCTGGTGGTGGAGGATTCGCCCACCGCCGTGGCCATGATCCAGCGCTCGCTCTCGCAGCACGGCATCGACAGCCACCCGATCGGCAACCCGCAGCAGCTGCTGCAGGCAGTCGAGCGCTACCGCCCGGACCTGGTGCTGATGGACATGTACATGCCGCACTGCACCGGGGTGGAGGCCACGCGGGTCCTGCGCCAGCTGCCGGCCTACCAGTCCCTGCCGGTGGTGTATCTCTCCAGCGAAACCGACATGGGCATGCAGGTCGAAGCGCTGCGCCTGGGCGGCGACCAGTTCCTCACCAAGCCCTGCAACCCGGTGCTGCTGGCGGCCGTGGTGAAGACCAAGATCGAGCGCTATCGGGAAATGCAGCGCCACAGCCAGCACGACAGCCTGACCGGGCTGCTCAACCACTCGGCGGCGAAGGGGCGGCTCGACCAGCTGCTCAAGTCGCTGCAGGGTTCGCGGGAGCGGCTCTGCGTGGCGATGCTCGACATCGACCACTTCAAGTCGGTGAACGACCTCTACGGCCATCCGGTCGGCGACCAGGTGATTCGCAGCCTGGCCTGGCTGCTGAAGGGCCGGCTGCGCGCCTCGGACATCGTCGGCCGCTACGGCGGCGAGGAGTTCATCGTGGTCCTGCGCAACGCCGGCCTGGACGAGGCCGAGGCGGTGCTCGACTGCATCCGCGCCGACTTCGCCACCCTGCCGCACGCCCACGCCACCGGCACCCTGCGCGCCACCTTCAGCGCCGGCCTGGCCGATTTTCCGCAGCGCGCCACCGGCAACGAGCTGACCCAGGCCGCCGACGAGGCGCTGCTGGAAGCCAAGCGGCAGGGGCGCAACCGCATCGTGCTGGCGGCCGACAAACCCTCGAAGTGAGCTGCCGCGTCCCCCTTTAATCAGCCCCGCGAATAACGCAGCGCCGTCTCCGCCACGCGCTTGCCCAAATGGGCGGCAGTCTTCAGATCGCTCTCCAGCATGCCCTCTGCGCCCTGATCGACGTTCGACTGGGCCATCGCGCCGGAAAAGCTGCCCAGACGATTGAGGTCGTCCACCGACCCCTTGCTGTTGTTGTTGCCGGGCATGAGGCCCAGGCTGACCCACAGCATGCCCTGCTGGTTGGCGAAGACCATCAGCTGGATCAGCGAATTCAGCTTGTCGCCGCTCTGGCTGCCGGAGTTGGTGAAGCCGGCGGCCAGCTTGTCCTTCCAGGCCGAGGCGAACCAGGCCTTGGAGCTGGCATCCATGAACTTCTTGAAATCGGCCGAGACGCTGCCCATGTAGGTCGGCGCGCCAAAGATGATGGCGTCGGCCGCCGCCAGCACGTCCCAGTTGCGGTCGGCATCGGCCACGGAAAGCAGTTGCACCTTGACGCCCTCCACCGCCGCCGCACCTTCCGCCACGGCCTGCGCCTGGCGCTCGGTGTGACCGTAGCCGCTGTGATACACCACCACTACTGTTTTCACTGCCATCTCCTTTCAGGGTAAGTCGAACAACAGGATCTCCGCGTCCTCGGTCGCGGCAATTTCCAAAACATCTTCATCGGCGATCTTCGCGCCGTCGCCGTCCCGCAGGGACTGACTTTCGAGCTGCACGGCGCCGCGCGCCACGTGCAGGTAGGCGCGCCGTCCCGGCGCGAGCGCATGGCGCACCGCCTCGCCCGGCGCCAGCAACGCAGCATAGAGGGCCGCGTCCTGGTGGATCGTCACGCTGCCCTCGCGGCCGTCGCTGGAGGCGATCAGGCGCAGGCGCCCACGCCGCTCCTCGGGCGGAAAGAAGGTCTGCTCGTAGCTCGGCTTCACGCCGCGCACGTTCGGCTCGATCCAGATCTGCAGCAGGTGCGTCGACGCCTCCTGCGAGGGATTGAACTCGCTGTGCAGCACGCCCTTGCCGGCGCTCATGCGCTGTGCCTCGCCCGGGCGGATCGTCGCGCCGTTGCCCATGCTGTCCTTGTGCTCCAGCGCCCCGTCGAGGATCCAGGTGACGATCTCCATGTCGCGGTGGCCGTGGGTGCCGAAGCCCATGCCGGGGGCGACGACATCCTCGTTGATGACGCGCAATGCGCTCCAGCCCATCTGCGCCGGATCGTGGTAGTCGGCGAAGGAGAAGCTGTGCCAGGTGTCGAGCCAGCCGTGGTTGGCGTGGCCGCGTTCGGCGCTTTGGCGCAGGAGGATCATATCGTTTCAATTCCTTTGATGAATTGACGCCATGGTAATTCAAGCCTAATCTGCCTGAAAAGCGAATTGTTTTGGCTTTATCGTTCGATTTTTTTCAACATGCGCATCTCCCTCGACGCCCTGCAGGTCCTCGACGCCATCGATACGCGCGGCAGTTTCGCCGCGGCGGCGGAAGCGCTGCACCGGGTGCCCTCGGCCCTGACCCATGCGATCCAGAAGCTGGAGAACGACCTGGCGGTGACGCTGTTCGTGCGCGAGGGGCGGCGCGCCGTGCTGACGCCGGCCGGCCGTCTGCTGCTGGAAGAGGGCCGCCACCTGCTGAATGCCGCCGGCGAGCTGGAATGCCGCGTCAAGCGCATCAGCACCGGCTGGGAGCACGAGCTGCGCATCGCCGTCGAGGCGGTGCTGGACCTGAACGCGCTGTGGCCGGTCATCGCGGCGTTCTACAAGGAGCTGTCCGGCACCCGGCTGCGCCTGACAACCGAGGTGCTCGGCGGCTGCTGGGACGCGCTGGCCACCCGGCGCGCCGACCTGGCCATCGGCGCGCCCGGCGACATGCCGCCGGGCGGCGGCTACC
>JAEUNH010000128.1 GCA_016791205.1 Rhodocyclaceae bacterium
TTCTGGCCGTCGGCGGCGTTGAAGGTGAAGGAGAACACCGTCGAGCCGATGAGGATGAAGAGCACGAAGCAGGACAGCTTGGTGGTGTTGTCCAGCGCCTGCCTGAGCAGGCTCATGGAGAGCTTGCGGCGGGCCAGCGCCATGATGAAGGCGCCCAGCGCGCCCATGGCGCCGCCCTCGGTCGGCGTCGCCAGGCCGAGGAAGATGGTGCCCAGCACCAGGAAGATCAGGATCAATGGCGGGATCAGGACGAAGGTGACCCGCTCGGAGAGCTTCGACAGCAGGTGCAGTTTGGTGAAGTGGTTGAGCAGGGCGAGGCCGAGGGCCGTGAAGGAGGAGACGGTCATCGACAGGATGACGATCTCGTCGCCCGGTGCCGGATTCTCGCGCCCGGTCCACGACCGGATGATGCCGTCGTGGAACTGCGCCCAGACGATGCCAGCTGTGATCGCGACCGTCATCAGCACCAGCAGCGACTTGTGGCCGCTGGCGCCGTTGGCTTCCTTGTAGATGCGCGCCTCCGGCGGCAGGGCCGGCACCCAGGACGGCCGCACGAAGGCGATGACGATGACGAAGATGGCATACAGGCCGACCAGCAGCAGGCCCGGCACCAGGCCGCCGGCGTACATGTCGCCGACCGAGCGGCCAAGCTGGTCGGCCATGACGATCAGCACCAGCGAGGGCGGGATGGCCTGGGCCAGGGTGCCCGAGGCGGTGATGACGCCGGTGGCGATGGCCCGGTTGTAGCCGTAGCGCAGCATGATCGGCAGCGAGATCAGGCCCATCGAGATCACCGCTGCGGCGACCACCCCGGTGGTGGCCGCCAGCAGCGCGCCGACGAAAATCACGGCGAGGGCGAGGCCGCCGCGCAGCGGGCCGAACACCTGGCCGATGGTCTCCAGCAGGTCCTCGGCCATGCCGCTGCGCTCGAGGATGATGCCCATGAAGGTGAAGAAGGGGATGGCCAGCAGGGTGTCGTTCTGCATGATGCCGAAGATGCGCAGCGGCAGCGCCTGGAACAGGTTGGGCGGGAACATCCCCGCCTCCATCCCGAGGAAGCCGAAGAACAGCCCGCAGGCGGCCAGCGAGAAGGCCACCGGGAAGCCGGTGAGCAGGAAGACGAGCAGGCCGCAGAACAGCAGCGGCGTGAAGTTCTGGGCGATGAAGGCCATCATCGGACTTCCTCCTGGACGTGCTGGGCGTGTTCTTCGATCTCGCGCGCCAGTTCGTCCTCGATCGAAGGCTCCTCGCCGTGGCCGAGCGAGTCGGCGCCGGCGCCGCGCAGGAAGGCGATGCGCTTGATCAGCTCGGAGGCGGCCTGCAGCAGCAGCAGGGTCATGCCGGCCGGGATCAGCAGGTAGGCCGGCCAGCGGATCAGTCCGCCGGCGTTCTGCGACATTTCGCCGCTGGTCCAGGCGTTTTCGAACAGCGGCCAGGAGACCTTCATCAGCAGCAGGCAGAGCGGCACGAGGAAGACGACGATGCCGACGATGTCGATCCAGTTGCGCATCCGCGGCGACAGGTGGCTGGAGATGAAGTCGATGCGCACATGGGCGTTCTTCAGGAAGGCGTAGCCGGCGCCGAGCATGAACACCGCCGAGAACAGGTACCACTGGATTTCCAGCAGGGCGTTGGAACTGGTGTTGAAGACCTTGCGCACGATGGCGTTGCCGGCCGAGATCAGCACGGCGGCCAGCACCAGCCAGATGACGGTGCCGCCGATGCGCTCGCTGAACTTGTCGATCAGGCCGGAGGCCTTGAGCAGAGCGTTCATGGGTTCTCCTGTAGGGGATGGATTGCGGAACGGCCGGAAGCCGGAGCCGCATTCCGAAGCGGCGTAAGAGTAATCCGGATCGCTTTTCGATGCCAGTCGGGATTGCCCCGACTGGCGCAAAATGCAGGTAAACCCTAACATGGCGGCCTGCGAAATTCATTGGTTCCCATCGTGACCGCCACCCGCCTCTGCCTCGTCCGCCACGGCGAGACCGCCTGGAACGCCGAGCGGCGCATCCAGGGCCAGCTCGACGTGCCGCTTTCTCCGGTCGGCCAGGCCCAGGCGCGCGCCGCCGCCGCCGTGCTGCAAGACCAGGCCATCGCCGCCATCTATTCGAGCGATCTGGTCCGCGCCCTGCGTACCGCCGAAGCGGCGGCGGCTCGGCTCGGCCTGCCGGTGCACCGCCGCGCCGACCTGCGCGAGCGCCACTACGGCGTGCTGCAGACACTGACTTATGCCGAATTCGCCGAGCGCCATCCGCAGGCCTTCGCCCGCTTCCAGGCGCGCGAGGAGGACTTCGCCCTGCCCGGCGGCGGCGAGAGCCTGCGCGAGTTCGCCGAGAGGGTGTACGCCTGCGTCGACGCCATCGTGGCGGCGCATCCCGGCGGCCGGGTGCTGCTGTTCACCCACGGCGGCGTGCTCGATGTCCTGCACCGTCGCGCCAGCGGCAAGCCGCTCTCGGCGCGGCGCGATTTCGAGATCCCCAACACGGCGCTCAACTGGCTGGAGGTCGAGCGCGGCGCCTGGCGCCTGCTGTCCTGGGCCGACCGCAGCCACCTCGGCGAAGCGCTGGATGAACTCCCCGGCTGAGGACTCCGCCGCGCGCCTGCTGCGCGTCACCGAGCGGCTGGTGCGGGAAACCCATCCCGGCCGCCAGACGCCGGTCACGCTCGACTGCCCCCTCGAGCGCGACCTCGGCCTGGACTCCCTGGCGCGGGTCGAACTGCTGCTGCGCCTGGGCCATGAGTTCGGCGCCGCCCTGCCGGAAGCGGCGCTGGCCGAGGCGCAGACGCCGCGCGAGCTGCTGCGCCATCTCGGCCATGCCGCGCCGGCGGCCGTGCCGCAGGCGACGCTCGACCTGCCGCAGGGCGGCATCGTTCCGACCCCGGATGCCGCCGCCACCCTGGTCGAGGCGCTGGAATGGCACGCCGCGCGCTCGCCCGAACGGGTGCATGTCCTGCTCTACGAGGAAGGCGAGCGCGGCCGGCCGATCGGCTATGCCGAATTGCTCGGCGCGGCCCGCCGCGCCGCCGCCGGACTGGTGGCGCGCGGCTTGCGGCCGCAGCAGGCGGTGGCGCTGATGCTGCCGACCGGGCGGGATTACCTCGCCGGCTTCTTCGGCGTGCTGCTGGCCGGCGGCATCCCGGTGCCGATCTACCCGCCGGCGCGCCTGGCCCAGATCGACGACCACCTCAGGCGCCACGCCCGCATCCTCGACAACGCCCAGGCGGTCTTCATCGTCACCGTGCCGCAGGCCAAGAGCGTGGCGGCCGAGCTGGCGGCGCGGGTGCCGAGCCTGGCCGAGATCGTCACGCCGCAGGACATCGACGCCGAGCCGATGCCGCTCCTGTATCGCGCCCGGGCCGAGGACATCGCCTTCCTGCAATACACCTCCGGCAGCACCGGCGAGCCGAAGGGGGTGGTGCTGACCCACGCCAACCTGCTGGCCAACCTGCGCGCCATGGGGCCGGCCTTCCGCGTCAGCAGCGAGGATGTCTTCGTCTCATGGCTGCCGCTGTATCACGACATGGGCCTGATCGGCGCCTGGTTCGGCTCGCTCTACTTCGCCATGCCGCTGGTGCTGATGTCGCCGCTGGCCTTCCTCGCCCGGCCGGCGCGCTGGCTGCAGGCCATTTCGCGCCACCGCGGCACCCTCACCGCGGCGCCCAACTTCGCCTACGAGCTGTGCGCCAAGAAGCTCGACGCCGCCGAGCTGGCCGGCCTCGATCTGTCCTCGCTGCGCCTGGCGCTGAACGGCGCCGAACCGGTGAGCCCGGCGACGCTGGAAGCCTTCATCGAGCGCTTCGTGCCCCACGGCCTGCAGCCCGAGGCGATCACGCCGGTGTACGGCCTGGCCGAATGCTCGGTCGGCCTGGCCTTCCCGCCGCTCGGCCGCGGTCCGCGCATCGACGCCATTTCGCGCGCGACGCTCGGGCGCGACGGGCGCGCCGTGGCGGTGGACGTGGGCGGCGCCGACGCCCTGCGCGTGCCCGCCTGCGGGCGGGCGCTGCCGGGCCACGCCATCCGCATCGTGGACGAGGCCGGCGACGAACTGCCGGAGCGCCGGGTCGGCCGCCTGCAGTTCCGCGGTCCCTCGGCGACGCGCGGCTATTTCCGCAATCCGGAGGCGACGGCGCGCCTGGTCCGCGACGGCTGGCTCGATTCGGGCGACTACGCCTATCTGGTCGAGGGCGAGGTCTACCTCACCGGGCGGGTCAAGGACGTCATCATCCGCGGCGGGCGCAATCTCTACCCCTACGAACTGGAGCAGGCGGTCGGCGCCCTCCCCGGCATTCGCAAGGGCTGCGTGGCGGTGTTCGCCAGCACCGATGCGGCCAACGCCACCGAGCGGCTGGTGGTCATGGCGGAGACCCGCGAGCGCGACGAGGTGGCGCGCGAGGCTCTGCGGCGGAAGATCAACGAGACCGCTTCGGATGTGCTCGGCCTGCCGGCCGACGAGATCGTCCTGGCGCCGCCGCACAGCGTGCTGAAGACCTCCAGCGGCAAGATCCGACGCGCCGCCACCCGCGAGGCCTTCGAGCGCGGCGAGACGGGCGGCTCGGCGCTGGCGGCCTGGCTGCAGCTGGCCGGGCTGGCCGGTCTCGCCGTGTCACGGAGACCGACTTTTTTCGCCAGGCGCCTGGCCGGCCTCGGCTATGCCGCCTGGTGCTGGACGGTATTCGCGGCGCTCGGCCTGCCGGTGGCGGTCTTGCTGACCGTGCTGCGCCGGCCCGCCGCCGGCCGCCGTCTGGCGCGCGGCGCGGCGCGGCTGTTCCTGGCCCTCGCCGCCATGCCGCTGCGGGCGCAGGGCCTGGAGAATCTGCCGCGCGCTCCGCACCTGCTGCTGATCAACCACACGAGTTATTTCGACATCGTCGCCCTCACCGCGGCGCTGCCGCCCGACTATGTCTTCGTCGCCAAGCGCGAACTGGTGCGCCAGCCCTTCCTGCATGCCTGCCTGCGCGGCCTCGGCACGCTGTTCGTCGAACGCCACGAGGCGGCCAGAAGCGCCCAGGACGTCGAGGAGGTCGTCGCCGCCCTCGGTGGCGGCGCGCGCCTGGCGCTTTTCCCCGAGGGCACCTTCTCGCGCGAGACCGGCCTCAAGCCATTCCGCATGGGCGCCTTCGTCGCCGCGGCGCGCGCCGGCGTGCCGGTGGCGGTGGCCGGGCTGCGCGGCTGCCGCCTCATCCTGCGCGACAGGACCTGGCAGCCGCGCCATGGCCAGCCTGAAATCGAGGTCGGCGCGGTGCTGCGGCCCGACGGCGCCGATTGGGCCTCGGCCGTGCGTCTGCGCGAAGCCGTCCGCGCCGAGATGCTGCGCCTGTCCGGCGAACACGATCTGGGCGGTTACCTGCCCGATTTGCCGGCCCCGTAGGCGCTCACCCGCCGTGATAAAATCGCTTTTTTGTTCAACCCGTTAAGCCTTCTCCCATGTTTCCCAGAAAAAACACCCTCGCCAAGGTCGACGCCGAGCTGTATACCGCGATCGAAGCCGAAAACCGCCGCCAGGAAGAACACATCGAATTGATCGCTTCCGAGAACTACGTTTCCTGCGCGGTGCTCGAGGCGCAGGGCTCGCAGCTCACCAACAAGTACGCCGAGGGCTATCCCGGCAAGCGCTACTACGGCGGCTGCGAGCATGTCGACGTCGCCGAGCAGCTGGCCATCGATCGGGCGAAGAAACTGTTCGGCGCCGACTGCGCCAACGTCCAGCCCAACTCCGGCTCGCAGGCCAACCAGGCGGTGTTCTTCGCCTTCCTCAAGCCGGGCGACACCATCCTCGGCATGAACCTGTCGATGGGCGGACACCTGACCCACGGCATGCCCCTCAATATCAGCGGCAAGTGGTTCAACATCGTGCCCTACGGCCTCGACGCCAAGGAAGAGATCGACTATGCCGAGATGGAGCGGCTGGCGCGCGAACACAAGCCCAAGCTCATCATCGCCGGCGCCTCGGCCTACGCCCTGCGCATCGACTTCGAGCGCTTCGCGAAAGTCGCGAAGGAAGTCGGCGCCATCTTCATGGTGGACATGGCGCACTACGCCGGCCTCATCGCCGCCGGCGTCTATCCGAACCCGGTGCCGCACGCCGACGTCGTCACCACCACCACCCACAAGACCCTGCGCGGTCCGCGCGGCGGCCTGATCCTCATGAAGGCCGAGCATGAGAAGGCCATCAACTCGGCGATCTTCCCCGGCATCCAGGGCGGCCCGCTGATGCATGTCATCGCGGCCAAGGCGGTGGCATTGAAGGAGGCCATGACCTCGGAATTCCGCGACTACCAGGAGCAGGTGCTCGCCAACGCCCGCGTCATGGCGCGCGTGCTCTCCGAGGAGCGCGGCCTGCGCATCGTCTCCGGCCGCACCGAGAGCCACGTCTTCCTGGTCGACCTGCGCGCCAAGAACCTCACCGGCAAGGAAGCCGAGGCGGTGCTCGGCCGCGCCCACATCACGGTGAACAAGAACACCATCCCGAACGATCCGCAGAAGCCGCTGGTCACCTCCGGCATCCGCATCGGCTCGCCGGCGATGACGACGCGCGGCTTCACCGAAATCGAGGCCGAAACCGTCGCCCATTTGATTGCCGACGTGCTGGACCACCCGAATGACGAGGCGGCCATCGCCAAGGTGCGCGGCAAGGTGGCGGAGCTGTGCAAGAAGTATCCGGTTTACGGCTAAGAAGCCATGAAGTGTCCCTTTTGTTCTGAAGCCAATACCCAGGTGATCGACACCCGGGAGAACGAGGAAGGGGACACCGTCCGCCGCCGCCGCCGCTGCCTGGCCTGCGACAAGCGCTTCACCACCTACGAGCGCGTCGAGCTGCGCATGCCGCTCGTCGTCAAAAAGAACGGCAGCCGCGCCGACTACGATCGCGACAAGCTGCTGGCCAGCCTGATGCTGGCCCTGAGGAAGCGCCCGGTCACCACCGAGAGCATCGACGCCGCCATCGAGCGCATCGAGGAGCGCCTGCTTGCCAGCGGCGAGCGCGAGGTGCCCACCGAGAAAGTGGGCGAGCTGGTGATGCGCGAGCTGCGCAAGCTCGACAAGATCGCCTACGTGCGCTTCGCCTCGGTGTACCGCAACTTCGAGGACGTCGAGGAGTTCCGCGAGGCGATCCGCGAAGTGAAGAAGCCGCGTACGCCGCGGCGCCCCCGCAGCGCCTGACTGGAACCTTTCACCACAGAGACACGGAGGCACAGAGAAAAATCTTATGTCTTGCTCTGTGTCTCAGTGTCTCTGTGGTTAATGGGTTTATGTTTTCGGCACACGACCACGAATTCATGGCCCGCGCGCTGCGGCTGGCGGAGCGGGGCCTCTATACCACCACCCCGAATCCGCGCGTCGGTTGCGTGCTCGTCCGCGACGACGCCGTCGTCGGCGAGGGCTGGCACGAACGCGCCGGCGAGGCGCATGCCGAGATCCACGCCCTCAACGCCGCCGGAAACCTTGCCCGCGGCGGCACCGCCTACGTCACCCTCGAGCCCTGCAGCCACCACGGCCGCACGCCGCCCTGTGCCGGGGCCCTGATCGCGGCCGGCGTGGCGCGCGTGGTGGCGGCGATGCGCGATCCGAACCCGCAAGTGGCGGGGCAGGGGCTGGCGCAGCTTGCCGCCGCCGGCATCGTCGTCGCCGACGGCCTGCTGGCGCAGGAGGCGCGCGAGCTCAACATCGGCTTCGTCTCGCGCATGGAACGCGGCCGCCCCTGGCTGCGCCTCAAGCTCGCCGCCAGCCTCGACGGCAAGACGGCCCTGAACAACGGCAGGAGCCAGTGGATCACCGGGCCGGAGGCGCGCCGCGACGGCCATGCCTGGCGCGCCCGCGCCTGCGCCATCCTCACCGGCGCCGGCACGGTGCGAGACGACGACCCGCGCCTGAACGTGCGCGACGTCGAGACTTCCCGCCAGCCGCTGCGCGTGGTGGTGGACAGCCACTTCGAGACGCCGCCGACGGCACGCATCCTCGAAGGCGGCAAGACGCTGCTGGTGGCGGCGAAGGAGGATGCGCCGAAGATCGCCGCGCTGCGCGCGGCCGGCGCCGAGGTGATCGTCCTGCCCAACCCGCAAGGGAAGGTCGACCTCGCGCGGCTGATGGCGACGCTGGCCGGGCGCGGCGTGAACGAGCTGCACGTCGAGGCCGGCCACAAGCTCAACGGCTCGCTCATGCGCGAAGGGCTGGTCGACGAGCTGCTGCTCTACTATGCGCCGACGATCCTCGGCAGCGGCCGCGAGATGTTCCCGCTGCCGGAGATCGCCGACCTTGCCGGCCGGCGCGACCTGAAAATACTGGATCTGCGCCGCGTCGGCGCCGATGTCCGGATTCTGGCGCGGCCGCTGGCGGCATGAAGGGCAGGCGGGATCCCGGCCGCGATTTCCCCGGCAAGCGCTGGCTGGTGAACCTGCTGCGCGCCGCCCACCTGATCGGCGTGGTCGGACTCGGCGCCGGGGTGCTGACCGAATTGCCCGAAGCCCGCTGGTTGGCCTTCGGCCTGACGGCGCTGACGTCCGGCCTGGCCATCCTGGCCCTCGACGCCTGGTCGCGCGCCGGCTATTTCCGCGAGTACGTCGGCCTGGCGATGGCCGGCAAGCTGGCCCTGCTGGGCGTGCTGCTGGCCTGGCCGGCCGAGCGCGCCGCGCTGTTCTGGCTGATCCTGGTCTTCTCGGTGTTGTTCGCTCATGCCCCGGCCAGCGTGCGCCATGCCCTTTGGCTGAAGCGGAAGGCCTCGTGAGCGCCCGGCAGGTGCTGATCGTCGAAGACCACCCGCTCTTCGTGCAGGCGGTGAGCGAGGTCGTCGCCCGGCTCGACCGGAACGCCCAGCTGCGCAGCGCTCACACCCTGGCCGACGCCCTGGCGGCGGTCGAGGGCGGCTGGTGGCCCGACTTCGTCCTGCTCGACCTGAACCTGCCCGATGTCGTCGGTCTGGAGGGAGTCCGCAAGCTGCGCCAGCGCCTGCCCGGCGTTCCCGTGCTGGTGGTGAGCGCCCTCGACGATCCCGACGTTCGCCGCAAGCTGCGCGATGCCGGCATCGACCGCTTCGTGTCGAAGAGCGCACGCCCGGCCGAATTCATCGAGTCGGTCCGCCAGATGTTCCAGCTGGTCCCCGATGCGGCGGCCGATCCGGGCAGGCGCCCGGCACCGGCCCTGCACACGCCGCTGTCGCAGCGCCAGATCGAGGTGCTGCGCGAAATGGCCACCGGCAAGTCCAACAAGGAAATCGCCAGCTGCCTGGAGATCTCCGTGGAGACGGTGCGTGCCCATGTGGTGGAAGTCCTGGCGCGGCTCGGCGTGCGCAACCGCACCGAGGCGGTGATGGTGTTCTACTCGGGCCGCCTTGAATTGTCGCAATGAGGCGGGGCCCATTTTTTGCGGCGGGACTGGCCCGTGGCCTGGCGCTGTTCCTGGGGCTGTTCGCGGCCGCCGTGGCGGCCGCCGCCGATCCGGTCGAATTGCGCCGCGAGCGGTCCGAGGTGGCGTTGTTCGGCCACATCGAGGTGCTGGAAGACCCCGATCGCCGTCTTGCGGAGACCGACTTTTCCCCGCAGGGCGCTACCCCCGGGATGGCGGCCTTGCCCGGTCGCCTGCACGCCTTCGGGTATTCGGCCAGCGTCTTCTGGGGGCGCCTTGCGCTGGTCAACACCGATCCGCAGCGGGTCGACTGGATGCTGGTCTATCGCCAGGCCGCGGTAGACCGCATCGAGGTATTCATCGCCCGCGAAGGCGGCGCCTGGCAGGCGCTGGCGCCCTACGCGGCGGGCCGGTCGCGGCAAGTATTCGGCGGCATGCGCTACCCGATATACGGCGTCAGCCTGGCGGCGGGTGAGCAGGCGGCGCTCTTGATCCGCATCGAGAACACCTCGCCGATCCGCTTTCCTCTGGCGCTGCAGGAGATGAGCGCGTTCTTCATGCAGGACCGCATCGGCCGGCTGTGGATGGGACTGGCGCTGATGATCCCGCTGGTGGTGGCTGTCTACATGCTGTTCCTGTGGGGCGCCATGCGCGACCACAGCCTGCCTTTGTATATCGGCTTTCAGCTCTCCACCATGATCGCCTCGGCCTGGATCGGCGGCTTTCTCGCCGAGGCCCTGCCCATGCTGCCGCGGCGGGCCCTGGCCGGAATCGGTGTCGGCGCCTTCAATCTCGGCCTCTGTCTCGGCCTGCTGCATGCCCGCGCCTTCCTCAAGCTGCCGCGCCGGCATCCACGCCTGGCGCGTGCCCTGCTGCTGTGCGCGCCGGCCTTCCCGCTGATCGCCGCTTTGGAGTTCGCCCACAGCGCCGCCGCCCGCCCCCTGACCATCGTCGCCACGGTCGGCGTGGTGCTGTTCGTGTTCGGCGCCAGCCTGCAGGCCTGGCATCGGCGCCTGCCGCTGGCCGGCATCTACGCCCTGGCCTGGGGCAGCCTGCTGCCGGGCGTGGCGAGCCTCGTGGCTTCGCGGCTGAACCTGATCGACCACGGTGCGGTGACGCAGGCCCAGCTGGCGGCCGGCGCCTCCTCCTCGCTGATCTTCGGTTTCGCCCTGGCGGCGCAGATCCGCCGGCGCGAGGCGCGCACCCGGACGGTGATGGCCCAGAGCTGGCTGCTCAACGCCGCCCATCACGACCTGCGCCAGCCCCTGCAGTCGCTCGGCATCTATCTCGAACTGCTGCGCGGCGAGGCCGAGCGGCCCGCCCAGGTGCGGGCCCTCGCCGGGCGCATGGAGGCCGCCTACAACGGCCTGGCCGATTTCCTCGACGGCATGCTGGAGCTGTCGCGCGCCGCGACGGGGCGGCACGAGCCGCAACCCAGGCGCCTGCGGGTGGATGACCTGCTGGCGCCGCTGGTGGAGGAGTACCGCCGGCTGGCCGCCGCCGTCGGCCTCGAACTGCGTCATGTGCCCTGCCATGCCTGGATCGAGAGCGACCCGCGCCTGCTCGAGCGGATCGTGCGCAACCTGCTGGCCAATGCCGTGCGCTACACCCAGCACGGCCGCATCCTGGTCGGCTGCCGGCGTCGCGGCGGGCGTCTGGCCATCGAGGTCTGCGACACCGGCCCGGGCATCGCCGCGCGCGATCAGGAACGGATGTTCGCCCGCTACACCCAGGGCGAGGAGGCGCAGAACCGGCAGGCCGGCTTCGGCCTGGGCCTGGCCATCGTCCGCCAGCTGGCCGAGCGGCTCGGACACGAGGTGCGCCTGCATTCGGTGGAAGGGCGCGGCTCGCGTTTCGCGGTGCTGGCGGCGCGCCTCGACGGGTAAGGGTTCAGCCGCAGGCCGCGCAGCCCGGGTCCCTGGCAAGCCGGATCGAGCGCCATTCCATCGCCAGGCCGTCGAGCAGCAGCAGTCTCCCGGACAGCGATTCGCCGCAGCCGGCGACGAGCTTCAGCGCCTCGGCGGCCTGCGTCGTGCCGATGATGCCGGTGAGCGGGGCGAAGACGCCCATGACCGCACAGCGCACCTCCTCGGCCTCATGGCCTTCCGGGAACAGGCAGTTGTAGCAGGGGCTTTGCGCCTCGCGCAGGTCGAACACCGAGACCTGGCCGTCGAAGCGGATGGCGGCGCCGGAGACCAGCGGCTTGCGGAACTTCACGCAGGCGCGGTTGATGGCGTGGCGGGTGGCGAAGTTGTCCGAGCAGTCGAGCACGACGTCCGCGGCGGCGACCTGTTCGGCCAGGGCTTCGCCTTCCAGCCGCTGCTCGAGGGCGATGACCTTGGTTTCGGGATTGAGCAGGGCCAGGCTGTCGCGGCCGGAGGCCGCCTTGGGACGTCCTACCGAGGCGGTGTGGTGCAGGATCTGCCGCTGCAGGTTGGTGAGGTCCACGGTGTCGCCGTCGCAGAGCACCAGCGTGCCGAGGCCGGCCGAGGCCAGGTACATCGCCGCCGGCGAGCCGAGCCCGCCGGCGCCGACCACCAGGGCGCGCGCCGCCAGCAGGCGCTCCTGCCCTTCGATTCCCAACTGGGGCAGCAGGATGTGGCGCGAATAGCGCAACAGCTGCTCGTCGTTCACCGGTCTTCCCGGGCCTCGACCGGCGTGTCGTCGCGGTCGCCGTGGGGGTGGTGCTCCCAGGCCTTGATATACACCTGGTTGGACTGCTTGATCAGTCGCGCCGGCTCCTTGAGGTTGCTCAGCTGGGTTTCTTCCGTGAAGTAGACCAGGGCCCGGACGATCTTGCAGTAGATCGAATTGTCGAGGTGGTAGCCGAGGTTGCGCAGCGCCTTTTCCAGCCCCTGGTAGGTGTAGTCGATCAGGTCGTAGCTGACGCTGATGCCGCGCGGATGGGGCCCGGCGCTGACCTCGAGGCATTCCAGTCCCGAGAGCAGGTCGAGGGCCCGCGCCGCCTGTTCCGGCGGCATCCTGGTGAAGCGGATCTCGCGACGCTTGAGGTTGCCGTGCGCGGGCACAGCGGGGGCGGGAACGCGGTGGGCCAGCTGACGCGCGCGTTCCGGGTTCATTCGCCGCTACTTCGCCTGCATGATCTGCAGGCCCTTCAGGAGGTTCAGCGCCTGGTTGAGCTGGTAGTCGTTCTTCGAGGCGATCTCGAAGCGTGGCGGCTTGTCTTCCTCTTCCGGCTCGTCCTTGGCCGGCTTGCCCTTGGTGGGGGCCTTGGTCTGCGGCTTGGGCGGCGCGGCTTCCTTGTCCTTCTCCTTGTCGTTCTCCAGGTGGCGCTCCAGGTCGGCCTCGCGCAGGCGCGGGCCGGAGCTGCCGTTGGCGGTCTCCTCGACCACGATGTCCGGCACGATGCCCTTGGCCTGGATGGAGCGGCCGCTCGGCGTGTAGTAGCGCGCGGTGGTGAGCTTGATGGCGGTGTTGCTGGTAAGCGGAAGGATGGTCTGCACCGAGCCCTTGCCGAAGGTCTGGGTGCCCATGACCACGGCGCGCTTGTGATCCTGCAGTGCGCCGGCGACGATCTCCGAGGCGGAGGCCGAGCCGCCGTTGACCAGCACCACCATCGGCACGGTCTTCACCCCAGGCGGCAGATCCTTGAGGAAGTCGACGCGGGTGCCGCGCAGGTAATCCTCTGGGCTGGCGACGTACTTGCGCTTGGCGTCCTCGGTGCGGCCGTCGGTGGAGGTGACCAGCACCTTGGGCGGCAGGAAGGCGGCCGAGACGCCGACGGCGCCGTGCAGCAGGCCGCCCGGGTCGTTGCGCAGGTCGAGCACCAGTCCCTTGACCGGTCCCTGTTTCCAGATCTTGCCGAGGTGGTCGGCCAGCTTGTTGGCGGTGTCTTCCTGGAACTGGGTCAGGCGCACATAGGCGAATCCCGGCTCGACCACCTTGGACTTGACGCTCTGCACCTTGATCACTTCCCGGGTGATGACGACGATGATCGGCTTGTCCTCCCCCTTGCGGGCGATGGTCAGGGTGATCTGGGTCTTGGGCTTGCCGCGCATGCGCTTGACGGCGTCGGACAGGTTCATGCCCTTCACCGGCGTGTCGTCGAGCTTGACGATCAGGTCGCCGGCCTTGATGCCGGCGCGATAGGCCGGGGTGTCCTCGATGGGGGAGATCACCTTGACGAAGCCGTCCTCCATGCCGACCTCGATGCCGAGGCCGCCGAACTCGCCCTGGGTGTTCACCTGCAGGTCCTTGAAGGCGTCGGCGTCGAGGTACTGCGAGTGCGGATCGAGGCCGGTGAGCATGCCGGAGATGGCCTGGGTGATGAGCTTCTTGTCCTCCACCGGCTCGACGTAGCCGGTCTTGATGGCATTGAAGACGTCGGCGAAGGTGCGCAGTTCCTCGATCGGCAGGGCCGAGGCCTCTTTTTGCGCGATGGCGGAAAAGTTCAGGCTGATGAAGATGCCGGCGACCAGTCCGAGGACGATGAGGCCGGCTTGCTGCAGTTTGTTGCGCATGGTTGCTCCGTTGGCGGGTCTATCTCAGGCTGACCCATTTCAGGGGGTCGAGCGGCTGACCCATATGTCTCAATTCAAAGTATAAACCCGATTCCGGGTTGCCGCCGCTGTTGCCCACCGAGGCGATCGCCTCGCCGGAACGGACCGGTTGGCCGACGGCCTTGAACAGCGATTCGTTGTTGCCATACACGGAAAGATAGCCGTCGCCATGATCGACGATGGCCAGGTTGCCGAAGCCGCGCAGCCAGTCGGCGAAGACGATGCGACCGGGGGCGATGGCCTTGACGTCGGTGCCGGCGGCGGCGCGGATGAAGACGCCCTTCCAGGTGGTGCCGCCCTCCTGGCGTGGAGTGCCGAAGCGGTTGGCAAGTTCCCCGCGCGCCGGCAGGGCCAGGCGCCCCTTGAGCTGGGCGAAGGCGTCCGTTCCGCCGGTCGCCTCGGGGGTGCGCTCGTTGCGCAGGACGGGGCCGCCGGCCTGGGGTGCGCGCCTGGGCCGGGCGACGATCCGGCCCAGGCCCTCGATCAGTTTCGACAGGCGCTTTTCGTCGCGCTTCAGCCGGTCGACCTCGCGGCGCTGCGCCTTGATGCGTTCGGCCAGGCGGGCCAGGGTGGCCTGGCGCTTTTTCTGCTGTTCGACCAGGCCGGCATGCTCCTGCTGCTGGCGTTTCTCGATCTCCGCCAGGGCCTCGCTCTTCTCCCGAGCCTGGCCGGCCAGGCGCTTCTTCTCGTCGAGGATTTCCCCCAGGTTGCGGATCAGCCCGGCCTTGGCGCGGGAGAGCAGGGCGAGGAAATGGGCGTCGCGGGCGAGCTGGTTGGGGTCGCTGCCGGAGAGCAGGTGGCTGAGGGCGTCGGTTTCGCCGGCGTAGTACTGGCGGGTGAACAGTCGGCCCAGCTGGGCCTGCTGGACGGCGATGCGACCGGAGAGCTTCTGCGACTGGGCGTTGAGCTGGCCCAGGGCGGCCTGGGCTTCGGAGCGCTCGGCGCCCAGTTCACGCAGCCTGCGGTTGGCCGCCGAGATGGCCTGTTCGGTCTCGCGCAGCTCCTCGGCCACGTCGGCGCGCGACTCCTCGGCCTTGGCGAGCCCCTTCTGCAGCGCCTGGATGCGGCCCTGCAGATCTTTCAGTTCCTCGCGCTTGACGTCGGTCGGGGCGGCGTGGGCGCCCGCCGCCAGCAAGAGGACGCAGAAAAGGAGACGGTTCAGACCTTGGCCTTGCCTTGATTGGCCACCGCCTGCATGGCGGCGGCCACGGCGGCCGGGTCGCCCAGGTAGTAGTTGCGCAGCGGCTTGAGGTCGTCGTCGAGCTCATATACCAGCGGCACCCCGGTCGGGATGTTCAGCTCGACGATGTCGGCGTCCGAGATGCCATCGAGGTATTTCACCAAGGCCCGCAGGCTGTTGCCGTGGGCGGCGACGATGACGCTCTTGCCGGCCCTGACCGAAGGGGCGATGGTCGACTGCCAGTAGGGCAGGAAGCGGGCCACGGTGTCCTTCAGGCATTCGGTCGGGGTGGCCGCAGCGGCCCGCTCGGCGGCATAGCGCGGATTGGCCAGCTGGGCGGCCAGACGCTCGTCGCCCTGCTCCAGCGGCGGCGGCGGGGTGTCGTAGGCGCGGCGCCAGACCTTGACCTGGGCCTCGCCGTACTTCTCGGCCGTCTCGGTCTTGTTGAGCCCCTGCAGGGCGCCGTAGTGGCGCTCGTTCAGCCGCCAGGAATGCTCGACCGGGATCCACATCCGGTCCATCTCGTCGAGCACGGTCCACAGGGTGCGGATGGCGCGCTTGAGCACCGAGGTGTAGGCAATGTCGAAGGCGAAGCCGGCTTCCTTGAGCAGCTGGCCGGCCTGCTTCGCTTCGGCGCGGCCCTTGTCGGTGAGGTCGACATCGGTCCAGCCCGTGAAGCGGTTTTCCTTGTTCCAGGCCGATTCGCCATGGCGCAGCAAGACGATTTTTTTCATGATTTCGGGAGGGGGCGCGTAGGAGGGAGTTAAACCGGCGTCTGGCCAGCATGAAAGTATTTTATAATATTCGCTGCAGCAATTGGACAGGCCCCGTGGACCTCATCACCGACCTCATCGACAAGCAGGAGCACATCGAGACCGCCGCCCGGGCGCTGAAGGCGATTTCGCATCCCCTGCGCCTGAAGATCCTCTGCGTCATCGGCGACCAGGAGGCCTGCGTCCAGGAGATCGTCGACGCCGTCGGCACCTCGCAGAGCAACATCTCGCAGCATCTGGCCATCCTGCGCGACAAGGGCGTGCTGCTCACCCGCAAGGATGCCAACCGGGTCTACTACCGCGTCGGCGACCAGCGCACCCTGCAGCTGATCGTGCTGATGCGCGAAGTCTTTTGCGGCGTTCCCCACTCGAAGAAATAAGCGGAGGCAGTTTGGATTTCCTCAAGGACAACCTGATGTGGGTCGGCCTTGCCGCATTCAGCGGCGGCATGTTCCTCTGGCAGACCTGGCAGGCGCGCGGCGCCGCCGTCTCGCCGATGCAGGCGACGATGATGATCAACCGCGAGGAGGCTGTCGTGGTCGACGTGCGCGAGCCGGCCGAGTATGCCGGCGGCCACATCCCGAATGCCCGCCATATCCCGCTTTCGCAGTTCGACAAGCGCCTGCCCGAGCTGGACAAGTACAAGGGACGCGCGGTCATTGTCAGCTGCGCCAGCGGCAATCGCTCCTCCTCGGCCTGCAACCGCCTGCGCCGCGCCGGCTTCGAGAAGGTGTTCAACCTCAGCGGCGGCGTTTCCGCCTGGGACCAGGCCGGCCTGCCGATCACCAAGAAATGACCGCCAAAATCCTCATGTACTCGACGGCGGTGTGCCCGTATTGCGTGCGCGCCGAGCAGCTGCTCAAAAGCAAGGGTGTCACCGAGATCGAGAAGGTGCGCGTCGACCTCGACCCGGCCCGCCGCGAGGAGATGATGCAGAAGACCGGCCGCCGCACCGTGCCGCAGATCTATATCGGCGAGCGCCACGTCGGCGGCTGCGACGAACTCTACGCCCTGGACCGCGCCGGCGAGCTGGAGCCGCTGCTGCGCGGGGCCTGATCCCTTTCCAACCGCTTTTCCATCGATTCATTGACCCGGCCTTCCATCATGTCCGAAACCGAACAGCCCGTTTTTTCCATCGAGAAGATCTTCGTCAAGGATCTCTCCCTCGAAGTCCCCAACGCCCCGCAGATCTTCCTCGACCGGGATCCGCCCCAGGTCGAGGTCGGTCTGCAGTCCGAGGCCGGCGGCCTCGGCGACGGCGTCTTCGAGGTGGTGCTGACCGTCACTGTCACCGCCCGGCTGGGCGAGAAGACGGTGTTCCTGGTCGAAGCCGCCCAGGCCGGCATCTTCCAGGTCCGCAACGTGCCGGAGGAGGAGCTGGAGCCGGTGCTGGCCATCGCCTGCCCGAACATCCTCTTCCCCTATGCGCGCGAGACGGTGTCCGACATCATCAACCGCGCCGGCTTCCAGCCGATCCTGCTGGCCCCGGTGAACTTCGAAGCCCTCTACCGCCAGCGCCTGGAGCAGCAGGCCCAGCAGCAGCCGGGCGAGATACCGATCCAGTAAGACAATGCGCCGCCTCGCCGTCCTAGGGGGACTGACTTTTCTGGCGGCGTCCGCCTGGGCGCTGGAGTACCGCTCGGTCGCCGAAGCCGGCGCGGTGATGTTCGATGCCCCCTCGCAGAAGGCCCGCCCGCTGTTCGTCGTGGCCCGCGGGACGCCGGTGGAACTGGTGGTCAGCCTCGGCGAATGGCTCAAGGTGCGCGACGCCGCCGGCGACCTTGCCTGGATGGAAAGAAAAACCCTCGCCGAACAGCGCATGCTGATCGTCACCGCCCGCAGCGCCGAAGTGCGGGCCCAGGCCGAGGCCGGCGCTGCGCTGGTGTTCGAGGCCGAGAAGGACGTGGTCCTGGAACTCCTCGAAGCCGGCCCGCCGGGCTGGGCCAGGGTGCGCCATCGCGACGGCCAGTCCGGTTTCGTCCGCGCGAACCAGGTCTGGGGTCTCTGACCGTCCCATGAGAATCGCCGTCCTCGGCGCGGGCGCATGGGGAACGGCATTGGCCATCGCCTTTTCGCGCCGTCATGAAGTGACGCTCTGGGTTCGCGACCGAGCCCAGGCGGCCGCCATGCAGGCGGGCCGCGTCAATGCCCGCTATCTCCCCGGCTGTACCCTGCCCGACAGCCTCGGCATCGGCTCGGATTTCAGCGTCGCAGGAGACAGCGAGCTGAACCTCGTCGCGACACCGCTTGCCGGCCTGCGCGCCACCCTACGCCAGCTGCGCGCGGTGGCGCCCGCCATCCCCGTGCTGTGGGCCTGCAAGGGGCTGGAGGCGGGCAGCCAGCTGCTGCCGCATCAGATTGTCGCCGAGGAGCTGGGGCGGACGGTGCTCTGCGGGGCGCTTACCGGGCCCAGTTTCGCCGAGGAAGTGGCCCGGGGCCTGCCCACCGCCATCACCCTGGCGGCGGCCGACGGCGGGTTCGCCGGAAGCATGGCCCAGGCCCTGCACAACGCGCGGCTGCGCATCTACGCAAACCAGGACGTGGTCGGTGCCGAGGTCGGCGGCGCGCTGAAGAACGTGATGGCCATCGCCGCCGGCATTTCCGACGGCATGGGCTTCGGCCTGAATGCCCGCGCGGCATTGATCACCCGCGGCCTGGCCGAGATCAGCCGCCTCGGCATGGCCCTGGGCGGGCGGATGGAGACCTTCATGGGCCTGGCCGGCATGGGCGACCTGATCCTGACCTGCACCGGCGACCTGTCGCGCAACCGCCGCGTCGGACTGGAACTGGCGAAGGGACTGTCCCTGGAGCAGATCCTGCGCGAACTCGGCCACACCGCCGAGGGGGTCTCCAGCGCCCGCGAGGTGGCGCTGCTGGCCGGGCGCCTCGGCATCGAGATGCCGATCACCCAGGCCGTCCACAGCGTCCTCTACGAAGCCGTGCCCGCCAGCCAGGCGGTCGAGCAACTGCTCAGCCGCGACACCCGGCCGGAAGGCACTTAATCGCTCCCTGCATAGCCATTCTGTCGCCAGGCCTCGAACACCAGCACCGCCACGGCGTTGGAGAGGTTCAGGCTGCGGTTGCCTTTCACCATGGGCAGGCGCAGGCGCTGCCCGGGAGGAGCAGCGTCCAGCATCTCGGCCGGCAGGCCGCGGGTCTCCGGGCCGAAGACGAAGGCGTCGCCGGGCTCATAGCGGGGCGCGTCGAAGCGCGTCCCGCCCCGGGTGCTGACCAGGAACAGCCGGCTGCCGCGCAATGCTTCCCGGCAATCCAGCCAGTTCTCGTGCACCTTCACCTCGGCCAAATCGTGGTAATCGAGGCCGGCCCGCGCCAGATGCCGGTCCTGCAGATTGAAGCCGAGCGGCTTCACCAGATGCAGTTTTGTGCCGGTATTAGCGGTAAGGCGGATGACGTTTCCGGCATTGCCGGGGATTTCGGGCTGGAAGAGGACGACATGAAACACTTGAAAGCCTTGTGGAATAGGGGTAATTTTGCCTATGTTTTGCGATGTTACGTCGTTTTTCAGATAAACGAGTTTAACTTTATTGGGGTTTCATGGCGCGTCCGGAAAAATTTCGTTTAGGCGAAATCCTGGTCCAGCAGAATCTGCTCAGCCAGGATCAGTTGCAAGCAGCGCTGGACGAACAGAAGAAAACCGGTCGCAAGCTGGGGCGGGTTTTCGTAGACAAGGGCTTCGTCACTGAGGAACAGATTTCCGAGGCGATCGCCCGGCAGATCAACGCCCCCTATATCAACCTCAAGTATTTCAACATCAAGCCGGCCATGGTGCGCCTGCTGCCCGAAGCCCAGGCGCGGCGCTTCCGCGCCCTGGTGCTGGAGCAGCGGGACAATGCGGTCCGCGTCGGCTTCGCCGACCCGACCGACCTGTTCGCCTACGACGAGGTGGCGCGCATCCTCAAGCGCGACATCGACATCGCCGTCGTCACAGAGAGCCAGCTGCTGGAGGCCGTTGACAGGGTCTATCAGCGCACCGAAGAAATCAGCGGCCTGGCCAAGGAGCTGACGGCCGAACTGGGCGAGGGCGCGGTCGATCTCGGCGCGCTGGCCCTCACGCCCGGGCTGGAAGAGGCGCCGGTCGTCAAGCTGCTGCAGTCCGTCTTCGAGGCCGCCACCCAGGTGCGCGCCTCGGACATCCACATCGAACCGCAGGAGCGTTCCCTGGTGATCCGCTTCCGCATCGACGGGGTGATGCACGTCCAGACCGAGGCCGACATGAAGATCGCCACGGCCCTGGTGCTGCGCCTGAAGCTGATGTCGGGCCTGGACATTTCCGAGAAGCGGCTGCCGCAGGACGGGCGCTTCAACGTCAAGGTGAAAAACATCGCCATCGACGTCCGCATCTCGACCATGCCGACGCAGCATGGCGAGTCGGTGGTGATGCGCCTGCTCAACCAGGGCGCCGGCATGCTGCGGCTGGAACACCTGGGCATGCCGCCGCCCATCCTGGAGCGCCTGCGGCTGGCTGTGCATCGGTCGAGCGGCATGGTGCTGGTGACCGGCCCCACCGGCAGCGGCAAGACCACCACGCTCTACGCCGCCCTGGCCGAGATCAACACCACCGAAAAGAAGATCATCACCGTCGAGGACCCTGTCGAATACCGCCTGCCGGGCATCAACCAGGTGCAGGTCAACGACAAGATCGAGCTCAGCTTCGAGCGGGTGCTGCGCTCGGCCCTGCGCCAGGACCCGGACGTGATCCTGGTCGGCGAGATGCGCGACCAGACCACCGCCGAGATCGGCCTGCGCGCCGCCATGACTGGCCACATGGTGCTCTCCACCCTGCACACCAACGACGCCGCCAGCACCCCGATCCGTCTGCTCGACATGGGCGTGCCGCGCTACATGGTGGCGATGTCGCTGCATATCGTCATCGCCCAGCGCCTGTTGCGCACCCTCTGCGAGCGCTGCGCCCGGCCGCGGCGGCTGACGCCCCAGGAGCACGAATGGCTGCGGGTGGAGATCGGCGACGAGGTGGATCGGCACGAATACCGCGAGGGCGCCGGCTGCTCGCACTGCAACGGCACCGGCTTTCTCGGCCGCACCGGCATCTACGAGATGCTGGAGATGAGCGCGCCGGTGGTGGAGGCCGCCAACCGGGAGGATCCCGCCGAGTTCATCCGCGCCGCCCGCGAGCAGATGGCCCACCATACGCTGCGCCGGGACGCCATCCGCACCGTGATCGAAGGACGCACCACGGTGCATGAGGCCATGCGCACCACCAGCCAGTACGAGGAGTAGCCGGGCCGTGCCGCACTTCGCCTACATCGGCCGCAACGCCCAGGGCGCCCGGGTCGAGGGGGTCATGGAGAGCGCCAGCGGCGCCATCCTCGCCTCGCATCTGGCCGAAAGCGGCATTATCCCGATCCAGATTTCAGAATCGGCGCAGCCGACCGAGGCGCTGGGCAAGCAGCTGGCCCGTCTGATGGACCGGCAGAAGGCCGGCTTCCTCGACGTGCTGCTGTTCAGCCGGCAGATGCACACCCTGATGAAGGCCGGCGTGCCGATCATGCGCGCCCTGGCCGGACTGCAGGAGTCGGCCATGAACCGTGCCTTCGCCGCCGTCATCAAGGATCTGCGCGAGGCGCTCGATTCCGGCCGCGAGCTGTCGCAGGCCCTGGCCCGCAATCCGAAGGTCTTCGGCCCGTTCTATGTCGCGATGATCCGCGTCGGCGAGACCACCGGCAGGCTGGAGGAGGTCTTCCTCAGGCTGTTCCACCATCTCGAGTTCCAGAAGTTCATGAAGGACCAGGTCAAGGCGGCATTGCGCTACCCGATGTTCGTGATGCTGGCGATGGCCATCGCCCTGGTGATCATCAACCTCTTCGTCATTCCGGCCTTCGCCAAGGTGTTCAAGAACCTCAACACCGAGCTGCCGCTGATGACCAGGGTTCTGATCGGCTTTTCCGACTTCACCCTGGCCTGGTGGCCGGCCATCCTGCTGGGCCTGGCCGCCGCGGTGGTCGGCTTCAGGAGCTTCGTCGGGACGGCCGAAGGACGGCGCACCTGGGACCGCCTCAAGCTGAAGATTCCGGTGGCCGGCAAGATCATCCGCAAGGCGACGCTGGCCCGCTTTGCCCGCAGCTTCGCCCTGGCCTTGAAGAGCGGGGTGCCGATCGTGCAGAGCCTGAGCCTGGTCGGGCAGGTGGTGGAGAACGAGTTCGTCTCCAGGAAGCTCGAGGACATGCGGATGGGCGTCGAGCGCGGCGAGAGCGTGCTGCGCACGGCCATCGCGTCGGCCATCTTCACTCCCGTGGTGCTGCAGATGGTGATGGTCGGCGAGGAGTCCGGCTCGCTCGACGACATGATGGAAGAGATCGCCGACATGTACCAGCGGGAAGTGGAATACGAACTGAAGACCCTGTCCTCGCAGATCGAGCCGATCATGATCCTGATCCTCGGCGTGCTGGTATTGATCCTCGCCCTGGGCGTGTTCCTGCCGATGTGGGACCTGGGCAAGGCGATGATCAAGTAATCGGTCGGATGACCGCAAATCGACATCCGTGACGAGGAACCGACAAGGCTGGCGGCCGGCGGCCGGCGCGGTGCGGCAGGGGCGTGAATTAATTCACGCGCGGCGATACGGCGGGATCAGCCTGCTGGAACTGGTCGTGGCGCTGGCGGTGCTGTCGGTGCTGGGCTATTTCCTGCTGAAGGGGATCGCCTATGTCCAGGAAGCGGCGGAACAGACGGCGATGGAGCGCACGGTTTCCGCCCTCGAATTCGGCCTGCGCTACGAGGCGGCGAGCCGGGTGGCCGGCGGTAGGCAGCGGGACAAGGCAGAGCTGGCGCGACTGAATCCGATGCAATGGCTGGCGCGGCCGCCCGAGAATTACCTCGGCGAGCTGCAGCAGGCGCCCGACGGCGCCAAGGCGCGCGGCAGCTGGTATTTCGATCCGGAGAAGCGGGAAGTGGTGTACCGGTTGCGGTTCGACGAACATTTCCGCCCCGCCCGCAAGGGCTCGGCCGAACTGCGCTGGCAGGTGGTGGTCGAGGGGCCGGAAGCGACCGGCGGTGCCGCCCTGAGGCTGCTTACGCCCTACGAATGGTTTTGATTCTTGGCATGGAGTGTGCTTTTATATCCACAAGGGCCCGATCGAGGCCATAACTTACTAGACGGAGCGTGTATGAAAAAACTCAAAGGTTTCACCCTGATCGAACTGGTGGTGGTGATCACCATCCTCGGCATCCTGGCCGCGGTGGCGCTGCCCCGCTTCACCAACCTGACCCGCGATGCCCGGATTGCCAAGCTGAATGCGGCGCGCGGCGCGGTGAACGCTTCCGCTGCGCTGATCCACGGGACTTTTCTGGCACGGGGCGGTGTAGTCGATACCGTCGCTTGCGCGGCGCCAGGATTCGGACCGAACCCGGCCAACAACACGACCAACATTTGCACGGAATCCGGCCGAGTCTCCATCGTTAACGGCTATCCGACGGCCGATCTGGCCGGCATCGTCTCGTCCGCCGGTCTGACCAGCATTTTCCCCGCGACTGGTCTCGATCTGGCAGCCAACGGGTTTGCGATTGTTGGCGGCGGCGGCGGCGCCGGCGCCGTGCTGACCATCCAGGTCACCGGGAACGTGCCGGCGACCTGCTTCTTTACGTATACCGCGCCCGCTGCAGCGGGAACCGCCGCCGCCGTCAGCGCGACGACCGTGACCGGCTGCTGATGCGCATCCGGGCCGGCAGGCCGCCGGCCCGGGACCTTGCCCAGTGTCACGCCGTATGAAACATGACGGTGCGAAGCGACTCCATTCAGGCTTCACCACGGTCGAGCTGATCACGGTCATCGTCGTGCTCGGCATCCTGGCCGCCCTGGGCATGCCGCGCCTGACCGCCCGCAATGTCTTCGACGAGCGGGGTTATTTCGACCAGGTCCGCAGCGCCCTGCGCTACGCCCAGAAGACCGCCGTGGCCAAGCGCCGCGAAGTGTGCGTGACGCTTGCCGCCGGCAGCGTTGCGCTGACCTATAATCCGGCGCCGGGAGCGGTGGCCGGCTGCGGCGGATTCGCCGCCGTGAATTTGCCCGGTACGACCGATCCCTATGCCCTGCCGGCGCCGGCGGGAGTGGCCATCGCGCCGCCCGCGGTTCCCGTCTTCAAGTTCAATGCCCTGGGCCAGCCGGTGACGCCTGCCGGCGTCTTGCTGCCGGCCCAGGTGGTCACGGTGACGGGCACGGCGGCCTTTGCCATGACCGTTGCCGCCAATACCGGCTATGTCTTCTGAGGGCCTCGCCGCAAGAGCCGCCGGAGCCCAGCGCGGCGCGACGCTGATCGAAGCAATTCTGTTCATCGTCATCGTCGGGGTGGCGGTCGGCACGGTGCTGGCCGTCTTTGTCGGCACCAGCCGGCAGAGCGGCGAGCCGATGATCCGCAAGCAGGCGCTGGCCATCGCCGAATCGCTGCTCGAGGAAGTGCGCCTGATGCCCTTCACCTTCTGCGACCCGGACGATGCCAACGTGGCGACGGCGACCGGCGCCTTCATCGGCCCGACCGGCTGCGCGACGACCCTCGAGGGGCCCGGCATCGAGGGCGGCGAAGCGCGCGGCGCGCCGCTGACCCCGCTCGACAACGTCAGCGATTACGCTGGCCTGGTCCTGGCGACCGCCAGCGACATCACCGGGACGGCCTATCCCGGCTACAGCGCCACCATCGTCCTTGCCGCGCCGGCCCTGGGAGCGGGGCCCAACGCCGTGCCGGCCAGCGAGAGCTGGCTGATCACCGTGAATGTCATCGGCCCGGCCGGCATCGCCGTGCAGATCGAAGGCATCAGGACCCGCCATGCGCCCAACCTCTGAGCGCGGCTTCACGCTGATCGAGCTGATCGTTGCCCTCACCCTGACCGGCATCCTGGCGGCGGTGATGGCGGTATTCCTGCGCGTGCCCTTTTCCGGCTACCAGGACGTGACCCGCCGGGCCACCCTGACCGACATCGCCGACACGGCCCTGCGGCGCATGTCGCGGGACATCCGCAATGCCCTGCCCAACAGCGTGCGGGTGACCAACCCCGCGGTCGGCGTCTTCTATCTGGAGTTCCTCGACGTCAGAACCAGCGGCCGCTATCGCAGCCAGCCGAGCGGCGGGGCGATGAGTTGCCCGGTCGGCGGCTGGGGCGCCGGCTTCAATGACACGTTCGAGTTCGGGGTCGGCGTCAGCGACACCTGCCTGCGCACCCTGGGGGCGACGCCGTACCTGGCCGCCATCGTGCCCGGCAGCGATTTCCTGGTGGTCAGCAATCTCGGCGTCGGGGTGGCCGGCGGCGACGCCTATGCCAGCGGCCCTGCCAGCGGCGGCAACAAGAGCCTGATCGCGGCAACGGTTGCCGGCGGCGGCCCGGCGCCCGAGGATACGATCAGCTTCGCCGCCAACAGTTTCGTCCTCGATTCGCCAAGCGCCCGCTTCTACGTCGTCTCCGGCCCGGTGACCTACCAATGCAACACCGCGACCGGCACCCTGACCCGCCACGACGGCTATCCGATCGCCGCGGTGCAACCGGCGCCATTGCCGGCGGCAGGCAACAACCTGGCGACGGGCGTGACGGGATGCGCCATCACCTACGCGCCGGGCATTACCTCGCGCTCCGGCCTGGTCACCCTCACCCTGACGCTGTCGCAAGCCGACCCGCAGACCGGCCAGCTCGAATCGGTGACCCTGATGAGCCAGGTGCATGTGAGCCATACGCCATGAGATCGCCGCGAATCAAAAGTCGGTCTGCGCAACACGGCGTTTCGATCGTCACCGCCATCGTCCTGATCGTCATCCTGGCAGCGCTGGCGGCTTACTCTGTCACGGTGTTCCAGTCGCAGCAGAGCGCCGCGGCGCTCGACGTGCTGGGCGTGCGGGCCTACCAGGCGGCCCAGGCCGGGCTCGAGTGGGGCAGCTGGAACGTCCTGCGCAACCCGCCGCGGCCGGCGCCGCCGGCGCCCGACGTGCCGCCGGCTTGCCCGCCTTCGCCGACCACACTGGCGATGCCGGTCGGCACCACGCTGGCGGCATTCACCGTCACGGTGACCTGCGGCGTGACCAGCCACAGCGAGGCCGGCGAAACGGTTACCTTGTACACTTTCACCTCGACCGCCTGCAACCTGGCCGGGCCCGGCGGCTGCCCGAATCCGGCGGCGCCGGCCAACGAGTACGTCGAGCGGCAGGTGCAGGCCAGAGTGGAGCGACGATGACGATGAGGCGGGCGATCCGGCTGTTCGTGTTCCTGGGGCTCCCGGGTTTTGCCGCGGGCACCTGGGCGGCCACCTGCACCTCGCTGGGCAGCGGCAACTGGAACAATGCCGCCACCTGGAGTTGCGCCGCCGTGCCGCTGGCGGGCGACGACGTGGTGATCGCCAACGGGCATACGGTCACGGTGAACACCGCCGCGGTATGCCGCGACGTGACCATCAACAATGGCAATGCCGACTCGACCCTCGTCATTGCCGGCGCCAATTCGCTGACGGCCTCGCGCGATATCACCATCAACGCCAACACCGCCGGCCGGGTCAAGCTGCTCGACGTCGCGGGCGGCACGCTCAGCGTCGGGCGCAACCTGACCCTGGCCAGCACCGGCAACAACCGCATTGCCCGGCTGGCCATCGGCGCTGGCACGGCGACGATTGCCGGAAACCTGACCGCCAACAACCAGCCGAACCGCGAGCAGGTGGTATTTTCCGCGGCCGGCGTCCTGCGGATCGGCGGCAACTTCACCAATGGCGGCACCCTGACCGCGGGCAGCGGCACGGTTACCTACAACGGCGGCGGCGCCCAGAACATCGGCGCCTACACCTACAACCACCTGACGGTCGCCAAGGCCGGCGGCACGGCCACCTTCGGCGGCAACGTGACGCTGGTGGGCAATTTCACCCACGATGGCGGCTTCAACGGCATCACCGGCAACCGCACCGCCACCTTCGCTGGCGCGGCGGCCCAGACTATCGGCGGCACTGCGGCGAGCTCGTCCTTCTATCGCATCGATCTCAACAACGCCAACGGCCTGACGATCAACCACAACGTCACGGTCTCCAACCGACTGCGCTTCCTCAACGGCCGGGTCACCACCGGCGCCAATCTGCTTTCAGTCGGCATCAGCAATGCCTCCTCCGGGACCATTGCCGGGAGCAACGCCAACCGATTCGTGGTCGGCAACCTGGCGCGCTGGATCAGGACGGCCGGCGGCAGCGTGGCCTACGATTTTCCCGTCGGCAGCTTGACCAGGGCCTTGGCCAACCTGCGCTTTCGCGCAGTAACGACCGGCAACTATGTCCGGGTCGCGACTGTGGCTGGCGACCACCCGCAAATCGCCACCTCCGGGATCAATCCCGCGCTCAGCGTCAACCGCTACTGGACGGTGGCGAATCTTGGGGTTGTTTTCAACGTGGCGGCCCCCCAGCGGCGAATGATATTCAACTGGGTGGCGGCGGACCGGGACGGGGGCAGCAATCCAAACGCCTATGTCGCCAAGCGCTATTCCGGAGGCGCCTGGTCCGATACCGATCTGTCGCCCGGTCGCACCGCGACGTCGATCACGCTCAATCCCTACCTCGAGTTCGGCGATTTCGCCATTGGCGAGCCGCTGACCGTCGTCGTTCCCGGCGGCTTCAACGCCTTCGAGACGGCCACCCCGCCGGGCATCGCCGGCGTGATCCATACCAAGGCCGCCGGCAGTAACATCGACCTGGCGATCGTGGCACTCAACGCCGCCAAGACCGCCGTCGAGACCTTGTTCACCGGCGACGTGAAAATCGAGCTGCTGGATGCCTCGAACAATGCCGGCGCACTCGACGCCAATGGCTGCCGGCCGAGCTGGACCCCCTTGCCGGTGTTCGTGCCGCCGACGCTGACTTTCGCGCTGGCCGACCTCGGCCGCAAGAACGTGACGCTGACCGAGAGCAACGCATGGCGCGAAGTCAGGGTGCGGATGACCTACCCGGCGCTCGGCGCGCCGCTGGCGATCGGCTGCTCGACCGACAATTTCGCCATCCGGCCGGCGGCGCTCGGCATGGCCGTGACCGACTCCGACTGGCAGACCGCCGGCATCGCCCGAACGCTCAACAATGCCGCCTTCCCCGGCGGCACAGTGCACAAGGCCGGCCAGCCCTTCACGATCACGGTCACCGGCTACAACGCGTTGAGTGTTGTTACCAGCAATTACGACGGCAGCCCGACCGCCAATCTCGCCGGATTCGTGCTGCCGCCGCTTGGCGCCTGCCCGACGTGCTCGGTCAGCGTCGGCGCATTCTCCGGTGCGGGCGGGACGGTCACATCGAGTACGGCCACTTACAGCGAGGTCGGCGTCTTCCAGCTGCAGATGGCCGACGACAGTTGGGCGGCGGTCGATGCCGCCGACGGCTCGACGGCGGCGGAACGGACGGCCTATTCCGTCATCACTACGGTCGGCCGCTTCGTGCCCGATCATTTCGAGCTGACCGCCGGGGCGGTGACCGCCGCCTGCACCACCGGCGCGCCGGCCTTCACCTATATGGGCCAGCCTTTCCAGAGCCTGGCGGCGACCGTGCAGGCGCAGAACGCCTCGAACGCGGTGACGGTCAATTACAACAGCCCGGGCTATGCGCCGGGCACGCTGGCGACGCTGGCCTGGCAGGCCGAAAATGCCAACAACGGCATCGATCTGTCGGTCCGAATGAATGTCACCGCGCCTTCTCCCCTCTGGAGCAACGGCGTCTATTCGCTCAGCTCGGCAGCGGCGAGCTTCCGCCGGGCCACGCCGGACAATCCGGACGGACCTTATGACAGCTTGCAATTGGGTCTGCGATTGACGGATCCCGATGCGGTGGCGCTGAACGGCCTCGACATGAATGCGGCGACGGCGGGCGCATGCTTACCCTGCAACGCCAAGGCCGTAGGCGCCGCCACCAGTGTGCGCTTCGGCCGGCTGCGGCTGTCCAACGCCGTCGGTTCGGAACTGCGGCCGCTGATCGTCCCGGTCAGCGCCCAGTACTGGAACGGCACCGGCTTCTCCACCAATTTCGCCGATTACCAGTTGGCCGTGCCCTGCACCTCGCTGGCCGGCCTGGTTTCGCTGGGCAACTTCCAGGGCAATCTGAATGCCGGCGAAACGCTCCCGCTGCTCACCGGCGTGCTCGGCGCCACCAACCACCTCAGTCTGTCGATTCCGGGCTTGGGCAATCAGGGCAGCGTCGATGTCCGCGTCAATCTCGGCGGCATGACCTGGCTGCGCGGCCGCTGGGACGACACCTCGAATCCCGACGCAGACGCCACGACCCTTTATGACGATGATCCGGCTGCCCGCGCGACCTTCGGCATCCATCGCGATTCAATGATTTATCGGCGCGAAATCGCCCCTTGAGCCGGATTTCGAAAAAAACCCTTCCAGGCGATTGACAAGAGGAACGAAAACCTTTAGTTTCCGTTAGTTATATGGATAACTTAACGTGAAATGAGAATTTTCGGTTCCGCCAAACGGAACGGCTGGCTTGCCGTTGCGACCCGTGACGGGGTGGTGGACGTTGCTCATATTCATGCCGGTGCCGGCGGACGCCCCGAAGTGACCGTGTGCGGAAGCTTCAGAAAAGAGGGCGCCGAGCTTCAAACCTACATCAGGCTGCGCAAGGAGTTCTCACTCGATCGCTATCGCGCCACCACCAGCCTGCGATTCGGCGAATATCAGTTCCTGCAGGTGGAGCCGCCGGAAGTTTCGCCGGAAGAACTGAAGGAGGCCATGCGCTGGCGCATCAAGGATCTGGTGGACTTCCCGGTCGACCGGGCAACCTTGGACGTGCTGGAGGTGCCGGCCGAGGGAGACGGCGGCGCCCGGCGCCGCAACCTGTTCGTGGTCTGCGCACCCAACGATCTGCTCGGCAAGCGGATTCAGCTTTTCCAGGCCGCCAAGCTGGATCTCGAAGCCATCGACATCCCTGAAACCGTGCAGCGCAATGTCGCGGCCTTGTTCGAGCCCGCAGGCCGAGGCGTTGCCATGCTCGGATTCACGCCGGAAGGGGGCTTGCTGACCTTCACCTTCCGCGGCGATCTGCATGCCTCGCGCCGGCTGGAGATCACCCTCGATCAGCTGCTGAATGCCGATACCGAGCAGCGGCAGGCCCTGTTCGACCGCATCGTCCTCGAGCTGCAGCGCTCGATAGATGCCTTCGAGCACCAGCACCACCATGTCAGCCTGGCGAAGCTGATGGTGATGCCGCTGCCCGAGGAGATCGGCCTGGCCGCCTATCTTGGCCAGAACCTTTATGTCGCGGTCGAGGCAGCCGATCTGGGAAGCGTCATGGATCTCATCAAAGTGCCCGAGCTCCGCAATCCGGGTCGTCAGGCGCAATGCTTTCATCTGCTCGGCGCGGCGTTGCGCAATTTCGAGGTGCGTCGATGACCCGCCAGATCAACCTGCTGAATCCGGCGCTGCGGCTGAAGCGGGAATGGCTGACCGGGAAGACGCTGCTGCCCGGCCTCGGCCTCTTGCTGCTCGCGCTGGGGCTGTATGGCGGCATGCTGCGCTGGGAGAACCAGAAGCTCGCCGAGGAGTCGGCGCACGGGGCCGCCGAGTTGCAGCAGCAGCAGGCGGAGCTGACGCGAATCAGCGAGGAACTCGGGCAGCGCAAGCTCAGCAAGGAGCTGGAGACCACTCTGCAGCGGGCGGAAGCGGCCCTGCGCGGCCGGGAGCGCGTCAAGGAAGCGCTCGACAGCGGCGTGCTCGGCTCTTCGGAAGGATTCTCGGAATATCTGCGGGCCCTGGCGCGGCAGTCGCAAACGGGGTTGTGGCTGGTCGGTCTGCAGGTTGCCGACGGCGGCAAGAAAATCACCCTGGAAGGCCGGACGCTCAATCCCGACCAGATTCCAGGCTACATACGCGGGCTCAACACGGAGGCCGCCTTGCGCGGCCGATCCTTCGAGGCGCTGAATGTGCAGTGGGTCGGAGACGAGAAGCCGGCGCCGGCGGCCGCCGGGCAGACCGGCCAGGCCGAAGCGGCCAAGCAGCCGCCGTTCCATGAATTCCTACTGGCAGCCATGGTTGCCAAGCCAGGATCGGAGAGCGGCCCGGGCGCATCCCCCGTGGCGGCGAACGGAGGGTCGAGATGAAATCGACACTGGCAGGACTGCTGCTGAAGTTCGACGCCTTGAGCCAGCGCGAAAGGCTGATGGTCGCCCTGGCGGGCGCGGCCGTCATCTGGTTTCTGGCCGATGCCCTGCTGCTGAGCGCCGGGTCACGCCAGAACGCCGGGCTGAAAGCGAGCATCGTCGAGCAGCGTGCCGAATCCGGCAGGATCGCCGCCCAGATCAAGGAACTGCAGGGCAGGGCCGCGAGCCATCCCGACATCCAGGCGCAAGCCAGGATCAAGGAGATCGAGCAGCGGATCGCGACCATCGACGCCACGCTCCAGTCGGCCGCCAAGCAGCTGGTCCCGCCGGAACGCATGGCCACGCTGCTCGAGGATCTCCTCAAGCGCAACAGGCGCCTGCAGCTGCTGAAGATGGCCACGCTGCCGCCGACGGAACTGCTCGGACGCGAAAGCGCCGCAACCGGAACCGGCGGGCCGGCCCAGGGCGGCGCCGGAGCGGGGGGCTTGGGCGAGAACAACATCTTCAAGCACGGCGTCGAGCTGACCCTTCGCGGCAGCTATTTCGACATGCTGGACTACCTGACGCAGATCGAGTCCCTGCCCTGGCAGATGTATTGGGGCCGACTGAAGCTGGATGCCAGGGAATACCGGCGGCCGGTGCTGACGCTGACGCTCTACACGCTGAGCCTCGACAAGGTGTGGCTGACGATATGAAGCGCGGACCCAACTACCCATTGAGCGGCCGCACCCTGTTGTTCGCGCTCCTGGGTATGGGCATCGCGTACGCGGGGGCGGCCTGGTCCCAAACCATGCGGGATCCGACCCGGCCGCCGGTCCAGTTTCTCGATCCGGCCGACGTGGCGGATGAGGCGACGGCGCCCGCTTCGGGCTTGCAGACGATCAAGCGGACCGGCAAGCGCCGCGCCGCGCTGCTGCACGGAGAATGGGTCAAGCCGGGCGACAAGTTCGGCGAGGCCGTGGTGGAGAAAATCGACGACCAATCGGTCACCCTGCATCACCCGGATGGCCGCCGGGAAACGATCAGGATGTATCCGGAAGTCGATGTCCAGTCATCGCGGGCCGTGAAACGAATGGCCGGCAGATAAGGGAAGAGCCATGAAAAACATCTACATCATCTCCGCAGTCGTCCTGCTCGCCGGCTGCCAGGGGATGTCCTCGATTCAGTCGGGCGCGGTGCGGGACACGATCAACGCCGAGATGCAGCGGGCGACCGACAAGCGTTCGCCGGAGGCCGCTCCCGATGCGGTGAGCAGAGCCCTGGTGCCGCCCTTGTCGGGCCAGATCGAGGCGCCGGCCGGCAAGACCAGCGAGCCGCGCTTCGACCTGTCCGTCAGCAATGCACCGGCCAGCCAGGTGTTCATGGCAATCGTCTCCGGCACGCGCTACAGCATGCTGGTCAACCCCGAGGTGACGGGGAGCATTTCGGTGAACCTGAAGGATGTCACGGTGCTTGAAGCGCTGGACACCATCCGCGAGCTGTATGGCTATGAATACCGGGTGCAAGGGACGCGGATCTTCATCCAGCCGCTGAGCATGCAGTCGAAAGTCTTCAAGGTGAACTACCTGACGGCGCAGCGGCTGGGCCGCAGCGACACCCGGGTCGTCTCCGGATCGATCACCTCGACGACGGCCGGCGCAGCCGGAACGGGTGCCGCGCCGACCACCACGGGTACCGCAGCGGGAGGCAGCACCACCCAGCCGGCGGCGGGCAGTTCGGTATCCACCACCAACCAGATGGATTTCTGGAACGAAATCAGCACCGCCATCCGCGCGATCATCGGCGCCGAGGGTGGGCGCAGCGTGGTGATTTCACCCCAGTCCAGCGTGATCGTGGTGCGGGCCATGCCGCGCGAACTGCGCGAAGTGGAAAACTTCCTGCGGGCCTCCCAGCTGACGATCGAGCGCCAGGTGATCCTGGAAGCGAAAATCGTCGAAGTGGTGTTGTCCGAGCAGTTTCAGGCCGGCATCAACTGGGGCGCCTTCACGGCGACCCGCCGGCATCGCTTTTCGTCCGGGGCGAACGTGAGCCAGTTCAAGACCCCCGCCCCGAGCCTGGGTGTCAACCAGGCCGGCGAGATCGCCACCCAGTACAACAGCGATGCCAGCACCTTCGTCGCCAACGATCTGGGCAACATCCTGGCGGCGCCTTTGGCCGGGGCCGTCGGCCGGCTGGCCGGCGGGCCGCTGGCCGGGGTGATGGGGCTGGCCTTCCAGACCGGCAGCTTCGCGGCGCTGATCTCTTTCCTTGAAACTCAGGGCGCGGTCCACGTCCTGTCCAGCCCGCGCATTGCCACGATCAACAACCAGAAGGCGGTGCTCAAGGTCGGGACCGACGATTTCTACGTCACCAACATCAGCACCACCACCTCGTCGAGCGGCAGCAGCACCACCACCTCGCCGACCATCACGGTGCAGCCCTTCTTTTCCGGCATCGCCCTCGACGTGACTCCGCAGATCGACGAAGACAACAACATCATCCTGCACATTCGCCCCTCGGTCAGCGTGGTCACCGAGAAGAACAAGGTGATCAATCTGGGCACCCTCGGCACCTTCCAGCTGCCATTGGCCTCGAGCAGCATCAACGAGACCGACAGCATCGTCCGCGTCAGGGATGGCAACATCGTCGCCATCGGCGGACTGATGGAATATGTCCAGGCCGACGACGGCGCCAAGGTGCCGGGCGCCGCCGAGGTCATCGAGCCGCTGTTCCGCCAGGGCAAGAAGGCCCTGCAAAAGCGAGAAGTCGTCGTGCTGCTAAAGCCCACCGTGATCCACAGCGACAAGCAGTGGGAGCAGGACCTGATCGAGACCCGCGACAGGATCCGGGCCATGGAGCGCCCCATGCCACAGCCGGCCCAGTAGGCATGTACCTCGATCACTTCGGCCTGCGCGAACTGCCCTTCGGCATCACGCCGGACACCAGCTTCGCGTTTGCCGGCAAGGCCCACCAGGAGGCGCTCAACACGCTGCTCATCGCCCTGAGAAGCGGCGAGGGCTTCATCAAGATCACCGGCGAAGTGGGGACGGGCAAGACGCTGCTTTGCCGCCGCTTTCTGGCCACGCTGGGCCGGGAGGCTGTCACCGCCTACCTGCCCAACCCCTACCTGGAACCCCGCACCCTGATGCTGGCGCTGGCCGAGGAACTGGGCGTCGAACTCGACAAGAATGCCGACCAATACCATCTGTTGAAAGGGCTCAATCAGGCCCTGCTGGAATACGCAAGACAGGAAAGGCCGGTGGTTCTCTGTCTTGACGAGGCCCAGGCGCTACCGATGGAAAGCCTCGAGTCCCTGCGGCTGCTATCCAATCTTGAGACCGAAAAGCGCAAGCTGCTGCAGCTGGTGCTGTTCGGCCAGCCGGAACTGGATGAGCGGCTGGCAAATCCGTCGGTGCGGCAATTGCGGCAGCGGATTTCCTTCCACTACCGCCTCGAAGGCCTGCTGCCCGACGAGATGTCTTTATACCTGGCCCATCGCCTGCATGTCGCGGGCTATCGCGGCCACCGCCTGTTCGCCCCGGCATCCGGCAAGCTGATCCATCGGGCCGCGCACGGCACGCCGCGCCTGATCAACATTCTGGCGCACAAGGCCATGCTGGCCGCCTACGGCGAAGGCCGGCAGGAAGTCGTGGCCCGGCACGTCAAGGCGGCCGTCCACGATACCGAAGGCGCGCGCTGGCCGGCCTGGCAGATGTGGTGAGAAGCGGACCATGAGCCTCATCAACCAGATGCTCCAGGACCTCGAATCGCGTCGGGCGGCGCTCAACGGGGATGCGGGCATGCCGAACGAGATCCGTTCGCTGCCTCAGCAACGCCCCCCGGCGCTGCGCGCGAGTTTCCTGGCAGGCGTGGCCGCGATCCTGGTGACGGGACTGGGCGGTGTCTGGTGGCTGGCGGATGCCGAGAAAGCGCCTGTCCCGGCCGCGCCGGCGATCCCGCTGAAGCCCATTTCCCAACCTTCGGCCCTGGTCGCTCCGCCACCGCCGGTGGCCGTTCCGGCGGCGGAGCCGCAGCCTGTCCCCGCCCAGGAACAGGCGAGCCCTTCGCCACCGACGTTGCCGGCAGAGGAGAGAAAACCGCCTTCGTCCGCGTCCGATACGCCACAGTTGAAAGTCGCCGCCGAACTGGATGTCGCGGCCCGGGCCGGCAAGCCCGCACCCGTCGCCGGCAAGGGCCGGGAAGGCAAAGAGAACGCCGCACGGCCGGTCCCCGCACCGGTCCAGCAAGCGGCCGCCGAACCGACAGGCGCAGACGATACGCGCATCGAGAAGAAGATGCGCATGACGAGCGCCAGGGAGCGGGCCGAGAACGAGTATCGGCGCGCCATCGGCCTGGTCAATCAGGGGCGCATCCAGGACGCCATGGCGGTGCTGCGCGGCGTTCTCAGCGAGGATGCGGGCCATGTCGGCTCCCGGCTGGCGCTGTTCGGTCTGCTGCTCGAACAGCAGCGCTTGGACGAAGCCCAGGCGTTGCTGGCGGAATCGCTGCAGCGCGATCCGGCCCAGCCGCAGCTGGCGTCGCGGCTGGCCCGCCTGCAGCTCGAGCGGGGCGACGCGCGGGGGGCCCGCGAGACCCTCGACAAGGCGGCCGGCGCCGCGCAGGACAACCCCGATTTCCGCGCCTTCCGCGCCGCCGTGCTGCAGAGACTGACTTTTCACCGCGAGGCCGTCTCGGAATACCAGGCCGCCTTGCGCATACTGCCGCAGGCCGGCGTGTGGTGGATGGGCCTGGGCATTTCACTCGAGGCGGAAGGCAGGCTGGCCGAGGCGCGGGAGGCCTATCAGCGCGCCAAAGCCACCGGTGCGCTATCCGTCGAGCTGAGTGCCTTCGTCGAGCAGAAGCTGAAGCGCCTGCAGTAGCAACCACCTCAGGAATTCGGCAGGGTCCGCGCCGCCACCCAGTTTTCCACCCGTCTGGCCCCGTGCAGCTTCAACATGCGGGCGAACTCGTTCAGCGTCGCTCCGGTGGTCATGACGTCGTCGACCACGGCGATGGTCTTGCCTGCCAGGTCGACGCGGCACTCGAAGGCTTGGCGGATGTTGGCCTGGCGTTCCTTCCATGGCAGGCTGGCCTGGGGTGCGCTGTCCGCCACCCGCAGGGAGGCCTCCGCGAGGAGCGGCAGGCCGAAATGCCGGGCCAGCGGCCGGGCCAGTTCCTGGGCCTGGTTGAAGCCGCGCTCCTTCATGCGTTGGGCGGAGAGAGGCAAAGGGATGATGCAGTCGACCCCGGTCGTGTCAAGGTGGCGGGCCAGGGCCTCGGCCAACCAGCCGGCGAGGGGCAGGCGGTGGCGGTACTTCAGCCCCTGCACGATATGCTCCACCGGGAAGGCGTAGCGGAAGACGGCGGAGGTGGCGTCGAAAGCGGGCGGCGAATTCTGGCAGGCCCCGCAGCGCAATCCATCCGCCGCGGGCAGGGCGCAGACGGGGCAGGACGGACCTTCCAGATAGGGCAGGTCGGCCTCGCAGGCGGCGCAGACCAGCCGGTCGCCGCTGGCCTGGCCGCAGACGAAGCAGTCCTGCGGCAGCAGCCGGGCCAGGCCCGCAATTGTCGTCCGGTAAATTGACAAGCCCTGCCCCTTCAACGATCATCCCTGTCCGATTCTATCCGAAGCATTTCCCCGACATGCAGACAGCCGCAGAGCGCGTGAGCAAGGACTCACCCCCGCAAAGACAATGGACCGCCGCCGAGATCCAGGCGCTGTTCGAATTGCCTTTCAACGATCTGCTGTTCCGGGCCCAGCAGGTGCACCGCGCCAATTTCGACGCCAATAGCGTGCAGCGCTCGACCCTGCTGTCGGTGAAGACCGGTGGCTGCTCCGAGGACTGCGGCTACTGCTCGCAGGCGGCGCGCCACCATACCGGGCTGGAAAAGGAGTCGCTGCTGGAGATCGACGAAGTGGTCGCCGCCGCCCAGGCCGCCAAGGAAAAGGGCGCCAGCCGCTTCTGCATGGGCGCCGCCTGGCGCGGGCCGAAGGACAAGGACCTCGAACAGGTGAGCGAGATGATCCGCGCGGTGAAAGCCCTCGGCCTGGAGACCTGCGTCACCCTGGGCATGCTCAAGGAAGGCCAGGCGGAGAAGCTGAAGGCCGCCGGCCTCGACTATTACAACCACAACCTCGATACCGCGCCGGAGTTCTACGGCAACATCGTCACCACCCACAGCCAGGCCGACCGCTTCGACACGCTCGGCAAGGTGCGTGCCGCCGGCATCAGCGTCTGCTGCGGCGGCATCGTCGGCATGGGCGAGACGCGCGCCAGCCGCGCCAGCCTGATCGCCGAGCTGGCCAACATGAATCCGCCGCCGGAATCCGTGCCGATCAACAACCTGGTGCCGGTGCCGGGCACGCCGCTGGCGAATGCCGAGCCGATCGATCCCTTCGAGTTCGTGCGCACCATCGCGGCGGCGCGCATCACCATGCCGAACAGCCTCGTGCGCCTGTCGGCCGGACGCCAGGAGATGAGCGACGAGCTGCAGGCGCTGTGCTTCCTCGCCGGCGCCAACTCGATCTTCTACGGCGACAAGCTGCTCACCACCGGCAACCCCGAGGCCGGGCGCGACGAGAAGCTCTTCGAGCGCTTGGGGCTGAACGCCGTCTGATGCGGTCTGACTTCGGCCGGGCGGCGGCTTCCTACGACGAGGCCGCCGTGCTGGCCAAAGAAGTCGGTCTGCGCATGACGGCGAAGCTGGATTTCATCAAGCTCGCGCCGGCCCGTGCGGCCGATATCGGCTGCGCCACCGGCGACGGCATCCGCCTGTTGCAGGCGCGCTACCCGCAGGTCCTCCCCCTGGCGGTCGACTACGCACCGGCTATGCTGGCCGAAGTGTCGCGCCGCGTTCCCTGGCTGGATCGGCTGCGCCGTCGCGCGCCGCGCTGTCTGGCCGCTGACGTGCGGGCGCTGCCCCTGGCCGGCGGCAGCCTCGGACTGGCCTGGTCGAACCTGATGCTGCATTGGCTCGACGACCCCTTGCCGGCCCTGCGGGAACTGCATCGCGTGCTCGAGACCGGCGGCCTGCTGCTGTTCAGCGTGCTGGGGCCGGACACCCTGCAGGAGCTGCGCGGCGCCGGTGCCACGACGCTGCGGCGCTTCCACGACATGCACGACCTGGGCGACATGCTGCTGGCAGCCGGATTCGCCGATCCGGTGATGGAGATGGAGAAGATCGCGTTTACCTATGCCAACCCGCGCGGCCTGCTGCGCGACCAGCGCCGGCTCGGCGTGCGCGACGGACTGTTCGGGCCGATGGGCTTCCGCGAGGGACGGCGCCTCTTTCGCGCCTGGGAATCACAGAGGTGCGATGGGCGTCTGCCTGCCACCTTCGAGATCGTCTACGGCCATGCCTGGAAAGCCGAGCCGAAAGCTTCAGCGGACGGCCGCGCGATCATCCGCTTTCATAAATAGCGGCGCGCAATTGCCGTTGCCGCTCGCGCACCAACCGAAGCGCGCGCCAGCCCAGCAGTGCGCCGAGCAGCACCGTGTAGAGCAGCGGCAGCGTGATGTCCTTCTTCACCAGCCACCAGTAGTGGATGACGCCAATGATGGCGATGGCGTAGGCGCTGCGGTGCAGTTGCGTCCAGCGCCGGCCGCCAAGCCGCTTCAGCATCGCTGCATTCGAAGTCGCCGCCAGCGGGATCAGCAGGACGAAGGGGGTGAAGCCGGCGGCGATGAGGGGGCTCTTCTGCAGGCCGGGAAACGCCTCGCGCGCCCAGGCCTCGGCCGGCAGGCCGGCGGCCAGGGCGAGGGCGCCGACGGGGAAAGCTTACGGGTTCAGTTGCCGATAGACCGCCGTGGCGACGTGCAGCAGCTCGGCCTTGTCCATCTCGCCGGAAAGGGCATAGCCGAGGCGGCCGTCGAGCCAGTAGAAGACGCCGATGCCGTTTTCGCGCGCGTAGCGGAAAGACGTCTCCGAGGCCACCTGCGCATCGTGCCGCACGTAGAGGGTCAGGCGCTGGCCGCGCCCGTCCTGGTACATGAACTGCGCCACCGGGCCGGCTTCGCCCGACAACAGGCGTCCGCCCACCAGATCGAAGCCCTGCGCGGCGAGCCGCGGCGGCTTCAGTTCGGCACCCAGGCGTTTCGACAGCCAGGCGACGAGGTGCGCCTCCTCGGCGGCGCCGACTTCCACCGGATGCCGCACCTCCGGGCTGAAGACGGCATGCGCCAGCGCCGCCTGCCGCGGCAACGAGGCGGAGGCCGATGGAGCGGGCGACAATTGGTCGCGCAACAGGAAGCCCAGCAGGCCGCCGACCGTCAGCCAGGCCACAGCCGCCGCCAGATGCAGCGGCAGCGCCGGCGAGGCGCGGCCGGCGGCCATCAGTCTCGCCGGCACCGCCTCGTCGAGGACCGGGTCGAAGGCACCGTGCAGCCGCTCGTTCTGGATGCGCCAATCGGCCACGGTCTGGCGCAGCTCCGGACGGTCATCGAGCCAGGCTTCCACTTGCGCTCGCCGCGCGGCCTCCAACCGGCCGTCGGCATAGGCATGGAGTTCCTGTTCGCTGATCGGCGGCTGGTTCATTTCACGGCTTTCAGATGGGGCTCCGCAGCGTCGGCGCCGGACAGCAGCGAACGCAGCCGCTGGCGTCCGCGCGACAGCCGGGACATGACGGTGCCGAGCGGCAGGCCGAGGATCTTCGCGGTGTCTTCATAGGACAGGTCCTCCAGGCCGACCAGCAGCAGCACTTCGCGTTGTTCGGCCGGCAGCCGCGCCAGGCAGCCGGCCAGATCGCGCAATTCAATGGCATCGGCCTGGCTGGCTCTCATCGGCAATTCGGGCAGGGCCTCGTCGCCGGGATAGTCCACCGCCCCGGCGCGGCGCGCCTGATTGACGAAGAGGTTGTGCATGATGGAGAACAGCCAGGCGCGCAGGTTGCCGGGCCGCCACAGCGCCCATTTGCCGAGGGCGCGTTCCAGCGTGTCCTGCACCAGGTCGTCGGCGCGCGCGGCATCCCCCGTCAGCGCCCGCGCATACCGGCGCAGGCGGGGAATCTCGGCGACGATGTCCTGACGGCCCATCGTGCGGGAGTCTACTCCCTGGCCAGACGCCAGGCGTTATTGACCCCGTCGCCGCTGCGGTCGCCGGGCTTCTGGTCCTTGATCCAGTAATAGAGCGGTTTGCCCTTGAAGGCCCACTGCTTCTTGCCGTCGTCGCGGGTAATCACGGACCAGTCGCCCGCGGCACGGTCGCCATCGGCGGCGAACAGCGGCGGCCAGTTGCTGGCGCACGGGCCATTGCAGACGCTCTTGCCGCTGCCGGCGGCATCCTTGTCGAAGGTGTACAGCGTCATGCCGTTTCCGCCAACCAGGATGCCGCCCTCGGTGCGGGCGGGGGCGGCAGTGCGGGTTTCATTGGAGGCGCAGCCGGCCAGCAGGCCGAGCGCGAGGATGGCGGTGCAGAGAGTGGTCTTGTTCATGTTTTCTCCTGTCGGGGTAGGGGACTGCACCGTGTAAACAGGCAAAGCCGTAGTTTTATTCCCAAGGAGAATGAAAAAGGGGCGGCTACCGCCACCCCTCATGAACAATATGTCGAGCGTGTTCAGCGCAAGCCGGCGACGTAGTCGGCAACCGCCTTGATTTCGGCGTCGGACATCTTGGCGGCGACGGCGCGCATCATCCTGTTCGGGTCGTTGGCGCGCTCGCCGGTGCGGAAGGCCTTCAGCTGCGCCTCGGTGTACTCGGAAAACTGGCCGCCGATGCGCGGGTACTGGGCCGGGATGCCGGCACCCGCCGGCCCGTGGCAGGCGGCGCAGGCCGGCAGGCCGCGTGCAGCATCGCCGGCCCGATAAAGCTTCTGGGCCGCCTCGATCGCCTGGGCCTTGGCCTGTTCCGCCTTCTGGGTCTGGCTGGCGTAGAAGGCCGCCACGTTCTTCATGTCCTGGTCCGTGATGGCGGCCACCATCCCGCCCATCACCGGGCTGTTGCGCTCGGCCGGCTTGCCGCCTTCGGCCTTGAAGTTCCTCAACTGCTTGTAGAGATAATCGGCATGCTGTCCGGCCAGCTTGGGGTTGGCGGCGACCGGGCTGTTGCCATCCGGGTTATGGCAGGCGGCGCAGATTTGCGCGGCGACCTGCCGGCCCTTGGCGGCGTCAGCCTTGGCGGCAGCGGGCTGGTCGGCGGCCTGAACCGTCGCGCCGCAGGCGAGCGCCAGAGAAAGGACAATGAAGCGTTGAACCATGGATGCGACTCCTCGGGGCCTGATGCTGGATAAGCTGTTATTCTATTTCAACTTGCCATCTCTGAGACACGCCGCGACCGATTCCGGCGGGCTTTCGTTTCCTGGTCTTATGTCCCTTTTCGCCAATGCGGTTTTCGCGATCTCTGCGGAGAAACTGAGCGACCTGCCGCCCCCGGATGGCGCCGAGATCGCTTTTGCCGGCCGGTCGAATGCCGGCAAATCGAGCGCCATCAATGCCTTGGCCGGCCAGACCCGACTGGCGTTCGTCAGCAAGACCCCGGGGCGGACGCAGTTGATCAACTTCTTTCGTTTGACCAATGGTGCCCTGCTGGTCGACTTGCCCGGCTACGGCTATGCCGCCGTGCCGGAAAAAATCCGCCGCCATTGGCAGAGCGTGCTGGCGGCTTATCTCTCTCGACGCTCGAGCATCTGCGGGCTGGTGCTGATCATGGACGCCCGGCGGCCCCTGACCGAGCTCGATCGCCAGATGCTGGAGTGGTTCGGCCCGACCGGAAAGCCGATTCATGTCCTGCTGACCAAGGCCGACAAGCTGACCCGCAATGAGGCCGCCGCCACCCTGCGAAGCACGCGCGAGGCCCTTTCGCCCTGGTCCGACCAGGTCAGCGTGCAGTTGTTCTCGAGCCTGAAAAAAACCGGGATGGACGAGGCGGAGTCCGTGATCGGCGGCTGGCTGGGTCATGTCACGCGCCAAGAAAAAGAAATGCCCCCGGTTAAAGGGGAGAAAAACCGGGGGCCAGAAACGCCTTAACTTGATTAAGGCACCCGCTCAGGGAGGTGAAGCGGGAGACGGTTCAACACCATCTGTCGTTTCTGAGAGAAAATCTTCCACCGAAGTTCCAATCGACGCGAATTAAATATTTTTCTCATAAAGAAACCATGAGCTTATCAGGCGCTTTCCCTTCGACACGCATGCGGCGCATGCGCCGCGACGATTTCTCCCGCCGCTTGATGCGGGAAAACCGTCTTTCGGTGGACGACTTCATCTATCCGGTGTTCGTGGTCGAGGGCAAAGGGATAGCCGAACCGGTGAAATCGATGCCGGGCGTGAGCCGGCACTCGCTCGACCGGCTGCTCAGGCAGGCCGAGGAAGCGGTCGGGCTGGGTGTGCCGGCCCTGGCGCTGTTTCCGGTCATCGAGCCGTCGCTGAAAACGCCGGGGGCCGAGGAGGCCTGGAACCCGGACGGCCTGGTGCCTCGGGTGGTGCAGGCCTTGAAGCGGGAGTTTCCGGATCTTGGCGTGATCACCGATATCGCCCTCGATCCCTACACCAGCCACGGCCAGGACGGGCTCATCGACGCCGAGGGCTATGTGCTGAACGACGAGACGCTGGAAGTCCTGGCAAAGCAGGCCTTGACCCATGCCCTGGCCGGCGTCGATGTGGTGGCGCCCTCGGACATGATGGATGGCCGCATTGCCCGCATCCGCGCCGAGTTGGATGGCCAGCGGCAGATTTACACGCGCATTCTCGCCTACTCGGCCAAGTACGCGTCGAGCTTCTACGGACCTTTCCGCGACGCCGTCGGATCGGCGGGCAACCTTGGCAAGGGCAACAAATACACCTATCAGATGGATCCGGCCAACAGCGACGAGTCGCTGCGCGAAGTCGGCCTCGACATCGCCGAGGGCGCCGACATGGTGATGGTCAAGCCGGGCCTGCCCTATCTGGACATCGTGCGGCGGGTGAAGGACACCTTCAAGGTGCCGACCTGCGTCTATCAGGTGAGCGGCGAATACGCCATGCTGAAGGCCGCCGGCCAGAACGGCTGGATCGACGAGCGGGCGTGCGTGCTGGAAGCGCTGCTGTCGATGAAGCGCGCCGGTGCCGACGCGATCCTGACCTACTTCGCCCTCGATGCGGCGAGGTGGCTGAAGGAAGGCTGAGCGGCTCAGGCGGGCCTGGAAAGGCAGCCGGCCAGCAGCATCGGCCACTGCTGCGACCACTGCGCCATCGGCTCCCGGACGAAGCCGCTCCTTACGAAGGACTGCCAGCGGCCGACGACGAAGCTCAGGCACAGGTTGGCCGCGGCCGCGGCGTCCTCGCCCTGCGGCAGCTCGTGGCTGGTCGCCGCGATGCGCAGGGCCTGCTTGAGCGAGGCCTCGACGCGATCCAGCAGCTGGTTGATGCGCGCCTGCAGGCGGTCGTCCTCGTGCACCAGGGCGTCGCCGATCAGCACCCGGGTCAGGCCGCGATTCTTCTGGGCGAAACCGAGCAGCAGGGCCACGATCAATTCCGCCTGGCGGACACCGGACTGCTCTTCGGCGTTGATCTTGTTGATTACCGAGAACAGCCCGGTCTCGATGAATTCGATCAGCCCCTCGTACATCTGCGCTTTGCTGGCAAAGTGACGATAGAGGGCCGCCTCGGAGACATCCAGTTTCCTGGCCAGCAGCGCGGTGGTGATCTTCTCCCCCCGCGGGTCCTGCAGCATCTCGGCGATGGTCTGCAGGATCTGCAGCTTGCGTTCCCCGGCTCTGGCGGCCATGGCGTCTCCCCGTTAACCCAGCGCGCCGAGACGGCGCGGCAGTTCGAGCACGGATTTTAGCCTGAGGTCGACCCAGGCGGGGCGGCGCGCCTGGCGACTGATCCAGACGGTGCGCATGCCGAGGCGTCGGGCGGTCTTCAGGTTTTCCGCGGAATCCTCGATCAGGACGCAATCCCTTGCAGCCAATCCGTGGTCGTCCAGCAGGCGCAGAAAACCGTGAATTCCGGGCTTGGGGCGAAAGCGCATGCCTTCTATCGAGCAGAGGCCGTCGAAGGCCTGGCGCACCCCCATGACGTCGAGCACCGCCTCGGCGTAGTGCCTGGGGGCGTTGGAGAAGACGATCTTCCTGCCCGGCAGCCGCCGCAGCATCCGCCGCAGCGCCCGCTGGTAGACCACCATGGCGGGCAGGTCCTCGAAGCAGTGGGTGTGCCGGAGGAAATGTCGCGGATCGGTACCGTGATGGCGCATCAGGCCGAGCAGGGTAGCGCCGTAGCGGCGCCAGTAGGTCTCCCTCAGGGCCGAGGCCGCCGCCTCGTCCAGCCCGGCCTGGCGGGCCACATAGGCCGTCATGGCCCGATTGATGTGCGGGAAGATGTGCGGGTCGGCGTCGTGCAGCGTGTTGTCGAGGTCGAACAGCCAGACCCGCCGGTGCGTCGCCGTCACTTGCTCTTGATCATCGTGCCGACGCCGTGGTCGGTGAGGATTTCCAGCAGCAGGGCATGCTCGACGCGGCCATCGATGATATGCACGTTCTTGACCCCGCTGCGGGCGGCATCCAGGGCCGAGCCGATCTTCGGCAGCATGCCGCCGGAGAGCGTGCCGTCGGCGACCAGATCGTCGATCTGCTTGGGGGTGAGGCCGGTGAGCAGTTTGCCGTTCTTGTCGAGCACCCCGGGGGTGTTGGTGAGCAGGACCAGTTTTTCTGCCTTGAGGATCTCGGCCAGCTTGCCGGCCACCACATCGGCGTTGATGTTGTAGGACTCGCCCTCGCTGCCGACGCCGATCGGCGCGATGACGGGTATGAAATCGCCCGAGTCGAGAAAGGAGATCAGGCTGGGATCGATCGCGGTGATGTCGCCGACCTGGCCGATGTCGATGGAGTTGGCCGGATTGTCCTTGTCCGGCATCAGCAGCTTCCTGGCGCGGATGAAGCTGCCGTCCTTGCCGGTGAGGCCGACCGCCTTGCCGCCGTGCTGGTTGATGAGGGCCACGATCTCCTTGTTCACCTGCCCGCCCAGGACCATCTCGACCACCGACATGGTCTCGGGATCGGTGACGCGCATGCCCTGGATGAACTGCCCCTGCTTGCCGACGCGCTTGAGCAGGTCGTCGATCTGCGGTCCGCCGCCGTGCACCACCACCGGGTTCATGCCGACCAGCTTGAGCAGCACCACGTCGCGGGCGAAGCAGTGCTTGAGCGTTTCGTCGGTCATGGCGTTGCCGCCGTACTTGACGACGATGGTCTTGTCCTGGAAACGGCGGATATAGGGCAGCGCCGCGGCGAGGACGCCGGCTTCGACTGCGGGGGATAATTGTTGGGGTTGGCTCATGATGGCTTGAATTGCGTTGAAGCCGGAATTCTAAGCCTTATGCAAAAAAAGCGGGAAGCCGTGGCTTCCCGCGCTACCCGGCCCCAAGGAGGAGGAGGGGATGGGCCGGATCGGGGTTCAGTCGATGGTCAGGCGCTTGGCCGCCGCCGCCGCCTTCTTCGGCAGCGTCAGTTCCAGCACGCCGTCGGCGAACTTGGCCGCCGACTTGCCTTCGTCGATGTCCTGGCCGAGCTGGAAGCTGCGCGAGACCTTGCCGAAATAGCGCTCGGTGCGCAGCACGCGCTCGCCTTCCTTGACTTCCTTTTCCTGCTTGCGCTCGGCGCTGATCGACACGACGGAGCCGTCGATGTTCACGTGAATGTCTTCCTTGCGGATGCCCGGCAGTTCGGCGTGAACCTTGTAGGCTTCGCCCTGCTCCTTGACGTCGATCTTGATCGAAGGGACGTCTACGTTGCCGCCGAAATCGACAGGGCGCACGAAGAAGCCGCGAAAGAAATCGTCGAAGGGATCCGAACCGGAACGCACGATGTTGGCCATGATGCTGTCTCCTTTTCTGCAAGTTGGGATTAGACTCATGCTATGAATATAGGGCGGCTTCGGCCCGTTTCAAGGGTTTTGGCGAATGAGCGAAAATGATTGCGGGTCAAGGAGTTGCTGCGGCAATTCGGTTTGCCCGGGCTGCGGGGGACGGTTTGATTGCGGGATGCTGGCGGGTGGGGCCTGCTGGTGCGCCGTCCTGCCGAGACCGACTTTTCCGCTCGACCCCGACAAGGGCTGCTACTGTCCGGCCTGCCTGAAGCGGAAGCTTGCCGGGCAGGCCCTCAGCGGCGCTGCGGGCCCAGCGCGAGCATGAGAATGGCGTCGCGGTTGCTCCAGGAAAAGACTGCCCGGGCTGCCTCGCGCCAAGGCAGCCAGCGATAGCCCAGATGCTCCGCCGGAGCGACCGCGACCGGCGCCGCCAGCGGCAGCATCAGGCTGAAGACGTGCTCGGTGTTTTCGGTGACGCCCGGCGGATAGCGGTGGCGCCATTCGGGAAAGATCTGGTACCGGTTGGCCAGCCGCCAGTCGACCAGGTCTTCAACCTTGGCCGCCAGTCCGGTTTCCTCCGCCGTCTCCCGCAGCGCGGTGGCGATGAGCGGCTCCTCGCCTTCCTGGCTGCCGGTGACCGACTGCCAGAAGCCGGGATGCGCCGCCCGCTCGAGCAGCAGCACCTGCAGGTCGGGCGTGTGGATGAGGACCAGAACGGATACGGGTTTCTTCACTCGCTGGCCGGCAGGGGAGGCAGGCGGCCGGGCGCGACGTCGGCCAGCGCCCAGAACGGCACCCGCTGCGCACGCCAGGCATCCGCGGCATCGCCCAGCAGCTGCAGCGCGGTGGCGCATTCCGGCTCGTGGCGGCTGCAGAAATCCGCGGCATCCTCTAGTATCAGCAGATACCCCTTAGCCGGCAGCCAGGACAGGTCGCCGAGGCAGTCCGCCAGGGCATCCCAGTTGTGGCCGAACCACTGCGGAAAATCCAGGGCTGCCGCCAGGCTCCGCATCAGGCCTTCCTTGCCACTGGCGCCGAGGAGCTTCGTTCGGCGCACGACGAATCCGCAGGCCGCCGCTGCGGCGAGCAGGTCGCCAAGGCTTTTTTCGGGAGTTCGATAGGCTCCCGCCAGGGAAGCGTTCTGCAGCAGTCTGCCAAGCCGTTTGGCCTTCATTCGACGATCCTGCGGAAACTGCGGTAATGGTTGTCGGTGTAATAGTACTCGCCGGAATTGCGCACGTCCGCCCGGGGGCCTGCTCCGGCGACGATGCGCCGCGCGCCACGGTCGCGCGCGCCGGGGGTGGCAACGGTGTATTCGCGGTAGTAGCCGCGCGGCCGCGACGGCAGACGCCGCTCGTAGTTGCCGAACATGCTGCCGTCCTTGCGATAGGGGAAGGGGCCGCCGCGCTTGATCAGGAGCAGGGTCTCGCGCGCCTCGCCCGGCAGATCCGCCAGGAGGACAGAGTTTGCGCCGGCAGCGGCGCGGGGGGCGTCCGCCACCGCCTGCCCGGCCAGCAGGAAGATCAGGAACAGCGATGACAGGCGCAACAAGAACACGGCGAACCTCCGGATGGCGGCCGATTATGCCCCATCCGGAAGAGCTCAGGACCTCGCCGGCTGGATGCCGTACTTGGAAAGCATGTTCTGGAAATAGGTCGACAGGGCGCCGATGCGCGGGTTGGCGGGATCGCTGCTGCGCGCCCGGTCGATCAGGCCGCGCGCCTGGGCGGCGAACTGTTCCTGCCAGCCGCGATGCTCGATGAGCTTCAGCAGAGCCAGCGCCGCATTGAGGCCGACCTGCGTATTGCCGGGCATCTTGCGCACGGCCTGCAGCATGAAGTCCACCGCGCCCTCGTAGTTGCCGCTCTCGGCATGCCGGGCCCCCGTCGAGACGAGATCGACCACGTCCTGCCGGGTCTTCAGCGCCAGTTCGTCGGCCATCGATTTCAGGCCGGCCTGCTCCAGCACGCCCTTGGCCTTTTCCAGTGCCCGGTCGTCAGAGGTGTTGCGCATGACATCGCAGATCACTTCGGCGGCGGCTTCCTGCTGTTCGTTGTCGAGGCAGGTCCTGACCAGCTCGATCTTCAGGTCGTTGGAAAGCGCGGCATTGCTGCGGCTGGCCTCCAGGGCCCGGTTGAGAGCTTCCAGGGCCTTGGCCTTGTCGCCGGCTTGGACGAGCAGCATGGCCGACGACAGGGCGCTGCAGGCCTGGGTCTGCGGCAGTCCCTGCATGCTGCGATCGAGATCGCGGATGGTTTTTTCGGCCTGTTCGCGGTCGCCCTTGGCGACCAGCACCTTGACCAGCTTGACGTGGTGCTCGGGGTCGCGGAAATCCGAGTACTTTCCCTTGCGGACCACTTCTGAGAGGGCTCGTTCCGCCACCGCCATGTCGCCGGTGTCGAGGGCGATGTCGCCCAGTTTCTTCAGCCGCCTCAGGGTGTGGGGCGAGACGGAAACCGCCTCCTGCAGCGCCTGCTGCGCCTCCTTCAGCCGGCCGGTGGCCTCGCGGGTGCGCGCCAGCCAGTCGTAGGCGTCCAGATATTGGCTGTGTTCATTGACCAGCTTCTGCAGGTCGTCCTCGGCCTCCCGGTAGCGTTTCTGCATGAACAGCGTTCTGGCCAGGCCGAGCTTGGCCCAGGGAACGGCCTTTTTTTCGATCACGCGGCGGTAGGTCTCCTGCGCCTGGTCGGCCTGGCCGAGGGCCACTTGCAGCTCGGCCCGCATGCGCAGGAAATCGATGGCGTACTGCGGCGCTTTTTCTTCGCCGAGGCGGCATTGTTCCGCGGCTTCCTGCAGGTTGCCGATTTCGATCAGGCCGTAGGCGGGCAGGAACGCGTCGCGTTTCTCCAGGGCCCGCGCCAGCCGCTGATAGAGGAGATCGGCGGTGAACGGCTTGAGCAGGTAGTCGTTGGGGGCCAGCTCGACGGTGCTGACCACCCGCTCGTAGCTGCTTTCCCCCGTCACCATGATGAAGACGGTCGACAGCGGGATGATGTGGTGGGTGCGCAGGTCTTCGAGCAGATGCTGGCCGTCCTGTCCTTCCCCCAGGGCATATTCGCAGAGGATCAGGTCGTAGGCCCGTTCTTCCAGCTTGCGGATGGCGGCGGCGGCGCTGGCGGCGGGCTGGACATCCTCGATGCCGCACTGGCCGAGCATGGCGCGCAGGTTTCCCCGCATGTCCGGGCTGCGGTCGATGACCAGCGCGCTGATGGGGTCGGCTGTCGGCATGATTGCGGCACCAATGAAAAAACCGTCCGCCGTCCTGGGCGGAACGAGTGATCTACGGCACGACCGGGCAATCCTTGAGGCCGTCGCCCGCTGAATGGCGGGCGGCGGAAAGAGGTCAGGGGCGGGGGGGCTCGGACTGGCGCAGGCGGATGTGGAGTTCGCGCAGCTGTTTTTCGTCGACCGGGCCCGGCGCATCGGTGAGCAGGCACTGGGCGCGCTGGGTCTTCGGGAAGGCGATGACGTCGCGAATCGATTCGGCGCCGGTCATCATGGTGACGATGCGGTCGAGGCCGAAGGCCAGGCCGCCGTGCGGCGGGGCGCCGTACTTGAGGGCGTCGAGCAGGAAGCCGAACTTCTGCTCCGCCTCCTCGGCGCCGATGGCGAGCGCGCGGAACACCTTCGACTGAACTTCCTCGCGATGGATACGCACCGAGCCGCCGCCGATCTCCCAGCCGTTGAGGGCCAGGTCGTAGGCCTTGGCCAGGCACTTGCCGGGGTCGCTGTCGATGAACGCCTCGTGGCCGTCCTTGGGCGAGGTGAAGGGATGGTGCAGGGCCACCCAGCGCTTGGCTTCCTCGTCGTATTCGAACATCGGGAAGTCGACCACCCACAACGGTCGCCAGCCGGTTTCCAGGTAGCCGCCCGCCGCGCCCTTCTCGTGGCCGATCTTGACGCGCAGCGCCCCGAGGGCGTCGTTCACGACCTTGGCGCGGTCGGCGCCGAAGAACACCAGGTCGCCGTCGGCGGCGCCGGTGCGGACGAGGATCTGCGCGACGATGTCGGCCGGCAGGAACTTGAGGATCGGCGACTGCAGGCCTTCGACGCCCTTGGCCTTCTCGTTGACCTTGATGTAGGCAAGACCCTTGGCGCCGTAGATGCCGACGAAGGCGGTGTAGTCGTCGATCTCCTTGCGCGTGAAGCTGCCGCCGCCCGGGATGCGCAGCGCTGCCACGCGTCCGTCGGCCAGTTCGGCCGCCGCGCGGAAGACCTTGAAGTCCACCGACTTCATGAGGTCGGTGAGTTCCGTAAACTCCAGTTTGACGCGCAGGTCCGGCTTGTCCGAGCCGTAGCGCGCCATCGCCTCGGCATGGCTGAGGCGCGGGAAGGGATTGGGCAGGTCGACGTTCAGCGCCTCCTTGAAGACGAAGCGGATCAGCTCCTCCATGATGGCGGTGATCTCGGCCTCGCCGAGGAACGATGTCTCGATATCGACCTGGGTGAATTCGGGCTGGCGGTCGGCGCGCAGGTCCTCGTCGCGGAAGCACTTGGGGATCTGGTAGTAGCGGTCGAAGCCGGCCACCATCAGCAGCTGCTTGAACAGCTGCGGCGACTGCGGCAGGGCGAAGAACTGGCCGGCATGCACGCGGGAGGGCACCAGGTAGTCGCGCGCGCCTTCCGGCGTCGACTTCGTCAGCATCGGCGTTTCGATGTCGATGAAACCCTGTGCATCGAGAAAGCGGCGGAAGGCCATCGCCACCTTGTAGCGCAGCATCATGTTCTTCTGCATCTGCGGGCGGCGCAGGTCGATCACGCGGTGCGTAAGACGCACATTCTCTGACAGGTTGTCCTCGTCGAGCTGGAAGGGCGGCGTTACGGCGTGGTTGAGGATCTCGATGTCCTGGGCCAGCACCTCGATCTCGCCGCTGGTGAGGTTGGGGTTGACGGTGCCTTCGGGACGCCGCCGCACCAGGCCGGTGATCTTCAGAACGAACTCGTTGCGGATGCGCTCGGCGGTGGCGAAGGTGTCCTTGCGGTCGGGGTCGCACACCACCTGGATCAGGCCTTCGCGGTCGCGCAGGTCGATGAAGATGACGCCACCGTGGTCGCGGCGACGGTGCGCCCAACCGCACAGGGTGACGGTCCGGTCGAGGTGGGCGGCATTGACGAGGCCGCAGTAGTGAGTACGCATTTCAGGTTGCCTTGGAAAGCCGCGATTGCGGCGGTTTATTGATTCTGGGCCCGGCCGGCGGGGTTGCGCAGGGGCGGCGCCACGACGCCCATCGAAATGATGTATTTGAGAGCCTCATCGACGCTCATGTCGAGTTCGATGACCTCCTTGCGCGGCAGCATGAGAAAGAAGCCGGAAGTCGGATTGGGGGTGGTCGGCACATAGACGCTGACATAGTCGCCGCCGAGGTGGTTGACCACGTCGCCGCCGGGTTGGCCGGTGAGAAAGGCGATGATCCATACGCCTTCGCGGGGATATTGCACCAGCAGCGCCTTGCGAAAGGCCTCGCCGCTCGAGGAAAACAGGGTGTCGGAGACCTGCTTGACGCTGTAGTACACCGATTTCACCACCGGAATGCGCGACAGGACGCCTTCCCAGAAGCGCAGCAGGCGCTGGCCGATGATGTTGGCGGTCACCAGGCCGGTGAGGAAGACGATGAACAGCGTGGCGATGACGCCGATGCCGGGGATATAGAGGCCGAGCAGGTTTTCCGGACGAATCGAGGCGGGCAGCAGCAGCAGCGTCTGATCCATGGTGCGGACGATCAGGGTCAGCACCCAGGCGGTGATCGCCAGCGGCACCCAGATCAGCAGGCCGGTGATGAAATATTTTTTCATCGGGCGACCAGGCCACGAGGCCGCAATTCCAGCGTCGAAACCATTTATCCGTTGCCGGCGCAGGCGCAGCCGTTGCAGGCGGGCGCGGGGGCGCTGGCGCTCTCCGGTTTGGCTTCTGTTTTCGCCGGACAGCCCTTGAAATCGGTCGCATACCAGCCGCTGCCCTTGAGCTGGAAGCCGGCGGCGGTCAGCATCTTGTTGAACGACTCCTGGCCGCATTCCGGGCAGGTCGAAAGGGGCGCGTCGCTGAGTTTTTGCAGGAATTCCTTCTGGAACCCGCAGGAGCCGCAGCGGTATTCATAGATCGGCATGGCAGTCTCCAAAAACGTGAAATTATAGCTTAAGCCCTTGGGCAATCAGCGCCAATAGGCCCGGATGGCCGAATATAGGTGCTGTCCCCCCGTCCGATTTCAAGCGGCACGGAAGTCAGTAAAGGCCCAGGTAATGCTCGGTCAATGGCTTGCCCCAGAACAGGGCGATGACGCCTGCGGCGGCCAAGTAGGGGCCGAAGGGGATGGGGATGTTGCGCCCGTGCCGGGCAAAGGCGATGAGGGCGATGCCGACCGCAGCCCCCACGATGGAGGAGGCCAGGATGGTCAGGGGCAGCATTTGCCAGCCTAGCCAGGCGCCAATGGCCGCCAGAAGTTTGAAGTCGCCGTACCCCATGCCTTCCTTGCCGGTGGCAAGCTTGAAGCCCCAGTAAACGGACCAGAGCGAGAGGTAGCCGGCGGCGGCGCCGATGACCGCGCTCCGGATATCGGTAAAGCCCCCGCCAAGATTAAGCAGCAGGCCGGCCCATAGGAGCGGGAGCGTGATGCTGTCGGGCAGAAGCTGGGTGTCGAAATCGATGAACGTCAGGGCAACCATGCACCAGAGAAAGACCATGGCGCCGAGGCCGGCCCAGGTGGCCCCGAAGCGCCAGGCGGCGTAGCCCGACAGCACGCCGACAAGGGCCTCCACCATCGGATAACGCAGGCCGATCGGCGCTCGGCAAGCGCTGCAGCGCCCCCTCAGGAACAGGTAGCTGAGGAGGGGGACGTTTTCCATTGCAGTGATGCCGTGGCCGCAGTGGGGGCAGCGCGAGCGCGGCGTGGCCAGGGAAAGCTTGTCGTGCTGGGGTGGGGCCTCTTCGCCGCGCAACTCGGCGCATTCGGCCATCCAGCCCCGCTCCATCATCTTGGGAAGGCGATGGATGACGACATTGAGGAAGCTGCCCACCGCCAGTCCCAGGACAGAGGCCACGGCAACGAGCCAGGCCGGGTCAGTCAGCATTTCTCCGCCGTGCCACGGAGACCGACTTTTCCCGCGGGGCGGGCATCAGACCACGGCACCCAGCTTGAAGATCGGCAGGTACATGGCGACCACCATGCCGCCAATGAGCGTCCCCAGGACCACCATGATCAAGGGTTCCATCAGGCTGGACATGGCTTCGACGGCGTCGTCGACCTCCGCCTCGAAGAAGTCGGCCACCTTGCTCAGCATGGCATCGAGCTGGCCCGACTCCTCGCCGATGGAGACCATCTGGATGACCATGTTGGGGAAAACGTTGGCGTTTTGCATGGCCACGGTCAGGTTAGTGCCGGTGCTGACTTCCGACTGTATCTGCTTCGTTGCCATCTTATAGACATAGTTGCCTGAAGCGCCACCGACGGAATCGAGTGCCTCGACCAAGGGAACACCTGCAGCAAACATGGTTGACAGGGTGCGCGCCCAGCGGGCCATGGTGGCCTTGCGGATGATGTCCCCGAAGATCGGCAGACGAAGCAACAGTCTATCCATGACGATCTGCATTTTCTCCGAGCGCCGCCACAGATAGAAAAAGCCGTAAAGGCCGCCGCCAAGTATTCCGAAGATGATGTACCAGTGCGCAACCATGAAGTCGGACATCGCGATGACTATCAGGGTCGGCGCGGGCAGGTCGGCGCCGAAGCTCTTGAAGACGTTCTTGAATGACGGAATGACGAAAATCATGATGACTGCCGTGATGACGATAGCCACGACGATCACGGCGACGGGGTAAAAGAGGGCGGACTTGATTTTGCTCTTGATGGCCAGTATTTTTTCCTTATAGGTGGCCAGTCGGTCCAGCAGCGAGTCGAGAATGCCGGCGGCTTCTCCGGCGGAAACCAGGTTGCAGAACAGCGCATCGAAATACAGAGGGAATTTCCGGAATGCCTGATTCAGGGAGGATCCCGTCTCAACGTCGGCCTTGATATCGAAAAGCAGTTTTGCGACCGCCTGGTTTGCCGCGCCCTTGCCGACGATGTCGAAAGCCTGGAGAAGGGGGACTCCGGCTTTCATCATCGTGGCCAGCTGCCTGGTAAACAGGGTAATGTCTTTCTCGGTGATTTTGCCGCCGCGCTTGAACGACTGCTTCTTGACCTTGGTGACAAGGACGCCCTGTCGGCGCAACGTGGCCTGCACGAGCGCTTCTCCGCCGGCGCGCATTTCTCCACGCAGAAGCTTGCCAGTCTTGTCCTTGCCTTCCCAGGCGAAGGTGAATTCTTTGATTCCGCTATCTCTCTTGACCGACTTGGTCGCGGTTGCCATGTTGGGTTCCCCTATTCGTTTGTAGTGGCCAGAACTTCCTCGAGAGAGGTCATGCCTTGCTTGACTTTAAGCAATCCCGATTGACGCAGGTCCCGGATGCCTTCCCTTTGCGCCTGCTCGGAAATGTCAATCGAATTGCCGTTGGTCATGATGATGCGCTGGATTTCCTCGGAGATCGGCATTACCTGATAAATGCCGACCCGCCCCTTGTAGCCGCTGCCCTTGCACTTGTCGCATCCGTTGGGGCCGTACAACTGCCAGCTGCCATCGATCTCATGCTCCTGGAACCCTGCCTGGATCAGGGCTTCCATCGGTATGGTCATGGGCTTCTTGCAGGCGCAAAGCCGGCGCGCCAGTCTTTGGGCGGTGATCAGGATGACGCTGGAAGCGATGTTGAACGAGGCGATTCCCATGTTCTTCATGCGCTCCAGGGTGGTCGGGGCATCGTTGGTATGCAGCGTGGAAAGTACCAAATGCCCGGTTTGGGCCGCCTTGATGGCGATTTCGGCGGTTTCCAGGTCGCGGATTTCCCCGACCATGATGATGTCCGGATCCTGGCGCAGGAAGGCCTTGAGGGCGACTGAGAAATTGAGCCCCGCCTTGTCGTTGACGTTGACCTGGTTGATGCCGGGAAGGTTGATTTCGCAGGGATCCTCGGCGGTCGAGATGTTGATGCCCGGCTTGTTGAGCAGGTTCAGGCAGGTATAGAGGGATACCGTCTTGCCGCTGCCGGTCGGTCCGGTCACCAGGATCATGCCGTAGGGACGCTCGATGGCATTCATGAGCGCTTCGCGCTGGTCCGGTTCATAGCCCAGGGCATCGATGCCGAGCATGGCGCTGGAGGGATCCAGAATCCGCATGACGATCTTTTCGCCGTGCAGCGTCGGCAGGGTGCTGACGCGGAAATCGATGGCGCGGGTCTTCGACAGCACCAGTTTCATGCGGCCGTCCTGGGGCACCCGTTTCTCGGATATGTCCAGCCTGGAAATCACCTTGATGCGGGAGGCGATTTTTTCCTTGATGACGAGCGGCGGCTGGGCGACCTCGCGCAGTACGCCGTCGGTCCGGAAGCGGATCCGGTAGTATTTCTCGTAGGGCTCGAAATGAATGTCGGAAGCGCCCTCGTTGATGGCATCGAGCAGGATTTTCTGGATGAAACGGACGACGGGGGCGTCATCGACTTCGACCGCGCCGGTGTCTGCCGCCGCGGCATCCTCCGTGTCTTCGGCCAGTTCCAGATCGAGATCGTCGCCTGCCAACTCGTTGAGCTTGGTTTCCGCGGTCTCAGAGAGCTTTTGGACGATCGGAGCCAGTTTGTTGACTTCGACGACGACCGGATCGACAGCCAACCCCGTCTGAAAGCGGATTTCGTCCAGTGCTCGCAGGTTGGTCGGGTCGGCGAGCGCGACCGCGATGCGGTTGCCGCGCTTGGTCAGGGGGACGACCTGGTGATTCTGGATCAGCTTGCGATCGATGGTCTCCTTCTGGAAGTGCGACTCATCGAAGGCGTTCAGGTCGAGCAAAGGATAGCCGAAGGTTTCGGCTGCAAAGGTGGCGATGTCTTTGGCGCTGAGCCGCCCGCCGGCCATGACCTGATTGACGAAGCCCCCCCCCGAACCGGCCCCTTGGGCGGCAAAGGTCTCGGCCTCGGCTTCCTTGAGGCGACCCTGCTGGACCAGCGCTCGGGCTAATCCACTGAGCGAAGTTTGAAGAGAAGCTGCCATAAGCTGTCGGGGTGGGCGGCGATATGCATGCCGTATTCGGTTGATAATGCCCGTCCGCCCCGGATTTGTAAAGCTATCAGTTGCTTGGCGCAACTTGTTGAATCAATTCCTCTGACCTGGATCAGATGGGCGATACAGACGCAGGGTTTTGACCATGCGATCCTGGGTCTGCAGGATTTCGATGGCCACTCCTGCGATTTTCAAGGATACGCCGGTTTCAGGAATATCCTGGAAGTGTTCCAGAATCAGGCCGTTCAGCGTTTTGGGGCCATCCAGCGGAAAAGCCATTCCCAGGGCCCGATTCAATTCCCGGAGGCTGTGGCTGCCATCCACAAGGCACTGCCCTCCCGCATCCCAGGCGACCTCGACGCCGCTGCCAGGCAAGGTCGTCGTGAACTTGCCGATCAATTCCTCGATGATGTCCTCCAGGGTCAGCAATCCCAGTATTTCGCCGTACTCGTCGACGACCAGACCGATGCGCTCGCGCTTTTCCTTGAAGAACTGCAGCTGGGCATAGACAGGCGTGGCGGCGGGGACAAAGTAGGCTTCGGCAAGATGCGAGCGAAGCGACGCCTTGTCGAGGTCCCCCGAAAGCAGCGGCGACAGCAGGCGCCTTTGATGCAGGATCCCAGCGACATTGCTTAGATCGCCTTCATAGACCGGCAGGCGGGTGTGATAACTGGTGGCGAGCTGCTGGCGGATGGTATCGATCGCCGCCGTCAGGTCTATGGCCTCGATGGCGCTGCGGGGAATCATGATGTCCTCGACCGTGATGCTTTCCAGATCGAAGAGGTTGAGCAGGATGGATTGGTGCTGCCCCGGTATGAAATGGCCCGCCTCGAGGACCAGAGTGCGCAACTCCTCGGGAGACAGCTGGGGCACCTCCCCGCCCGCCTGCGGCTTCAGCCGGGTGAGGACGAGGATCGCCTCGACGAACAGGTTGACGAACCAGACCACCGGCTGAAACAGCCGCAGCAGCGGCGCCAGGAAATAACTGACGGTCGGTGCCAGGCGATCGGCGTTGCCGGCGCCGACGACTTTGGGGGTGATCTCCGAGAAGACCAGGATCAGGAACGTCACCACCAGCGTACCCGCACCGAGGGCCCATTCTTCTTCGCCGAAGAGCTGGATGGCGATGATGCTGACCAGGGTGGCGGCCGCGGCATTGATCAGGTTGTTGAAGAGCAGAATGACCCCGAGCAGTTTGTCGGTGCGCGACAGCAGGTCGAGTGCCAGTCGGGCGCCACGATGCCCTGCCTGGGCAAGATGCCTGAGCCGGTAGCGGTTGGCCGCCATCATGGCGGTTTCGGCCAGGGAAAAAAAGCCGGAAATGACAAGCAGGCAGGCCAGCAGGACAAACTGGGCCGAAACGGGAACGTCGATCAAGCGGGGCGTTCAGTCAATGCGATGCCCCAGTATCGCGGCGGGGTGGGACGCTGTCAACCGAGTCGGCCGAGGATGACTTCCAGGACAAAACGGCTGCCGACATAGGCCAGCAGCAACGTTGCGAAACCGGCCATGGTCCAACGCAGGGCCTTGCGTCCGCGCCAGCCCCAGACATGACGTCCGATCAGCAGCGTTGCGAAAATCAGCCACGACAGAACCGAAAAAAGCGTCTTGTGGTTCAGCGTCAGGGCCTTGCCGAAGACCGTTTCCGAGAAGGCGAATCCTGAAACGAGGGTCAGTGTCAGAAGGGTGAAGGCGATCGCCACCAGACGGAACAGCAGTGCCTCCATGGTCAGCAGCGGAGGCAGGCTGGCGAGCGGCCGGGTCAGTTCGCCGCGGTGCAGGCGCCGCTCGGCGAAGGCCATGATGATGGCGTGCAAGGCGGCCAGGGTGAACAGGCTATAGGCCACCATGGCGATGAAAAAGTGAAGGCGAAACAGCAAGGAGGTCACGTTGGTAACGAGATGCTGGCCCGGGAACAGGGCGGGCAACAGCGCGCAGGCGGCCGCCAGCGGCAGGACCAGTGGCTGCAGGCCTTCCAGTCGGGCGTGGAAACTCTCCACCCAATAGATCAGCACGGCAAGCCATAACATCAGCGACAGCGCCGAAGAGAAGCCGAAGCGCATGACGCCGTCGCCGAAGAGTTCTCCGTACAACACATGGCCGTGCATGAGCAAGGCGATGGCCAGGGCGCCCCTTTCCCAGATGTGTATTCCCTGGACCGGCCTGGCTACGGGTTGCGCCCATCGCGTGCGCCAGAAGTGAAAACCGAGGAAGGCGTACAGCGAGGCGGGAAGCAGATGCGGTAAAATCCCTTGCATCTCGCAAGTCTACCTTCTTCCCGGAGCATTCGGAACATCATGCTGGACACGCTTACCCAACGTCTGTCACGTGTCGTCAAGAACCTGCGTGGCCAGGCCAGGCTGACCGAGGACAACATTGCCGAAGCGCTGCGGGAAGTGAGAATGGCCCTGTTGGAGGCCGATGTCGCGCTGCCGGTGGTCCGAGATCTGATCGCCCGCATAAAAGAGAAGGCGGTTGGCCAGGAAGTGATCGGCAGCCTGACCCCCGGACAGGCACTGGTGGGGGTGGTGCACCGGGAGCTCGCGGAATTGATGGGCGGGGCCCACAGCGGTCTCAATCTGGCCGTTCAGCCTCCGGCGGTAGTGCTGATGGCCGGCCTGCAGGGCGCCGGCAAAACGACCACCACTGGCAAGCTCGGCAAGCTCCTGCGGGAGCGCATGAAGAAGAAGGTGCTGGCCGTCAGCGCCGACGTCTACCGGCCTGCCGCCATCCAGCAGCTGAAGCAGGTTTCCGAGCAGGCCGGCATCGATTTCTTCCCCACCCAGGCCAGCGACAAGCCGGCGCTGATTGCCGCGTCGGCGCTCGATTTCGCCAGGAAGCACTATTACGACGTGGTGTTGTTCGATACCGCCGGCCGTTTGGCGATCGACGAGGCCATGATGCGCGAGGTAGCCGAGCTGCATGAGGCGCTGCAGCCGGTCGAGACCCTTTTCGTGGTGGATGCCATGCTGGGCCAGGATGCCGTGAATACGGCGCGGGCGTTCAACGATGCCCTGCCACTGACCGGCGTCGTTCTCACCAAGCTGGATGGCGATGCGCGGGGCGGCGCGGCGCTTTCCGTGCGTCATGTCACCGGCAAGCCGCTGAAATTCGCCGGGGTGGGCGAGAAGCTGAACGGGCTGGAGGAATTCCACCCCGAACGCATGGCTTCACGCATTCTCGGCATGGGCGACGTCCTTGGCTTGATCGAGGATGCCCAGCGCGGCGTCGACCAGGAGAAAGCCCAGGCCTTCGCCAAGAAACTCAAAGCCGGCAAGGGCTTCGACCTGAGCGACTTCAAGGAACAGATCGGCCAGATGCGCAAGATGGGCGGCTTGTCTGGATTGCTGGACAAGTTGCCGGCCCAGTTCGCCCAGGCCGCCCAGCAAGCCGGATCACAGGTCGAGGACAAGGCGGTGCGCCGCCTTGAAGGAATCATTGATTCCATGACTCCCGCGGAGCGGATCCGGCCCGAGCTGATCAAGGCGTCGCGCAAGCGCCGCATCGCCGCCGGTGCGGGAGTTTCCGTTCAGGAAGTCAACCGCCTGCTGAACCAGTTCGATCAGACCCAGAAGATGATGAAGCAGTTTTCCAAGGGCGGCATGCAGAAGATGATGCGGGGAATGAAGGGGATGCTGCCGGGGATGCATTGATTCGCTTGCCCTCCTCAACGGGCCTCCCCCGGGGCTCTATCGACTGGGCGCGCGTCCCGGCACGTAATGCCACTGCCTTTCCCAGGATGCGCGCACGGCATCCGGGTACTCGGCTCTGCCCAGACTGCCGTTGTAGCGGCCCAGCGCCCGAAACAGATCCCCCTTCTCGATATCCAGGTAATGCTTGAGGATGGTGCAGCCATAGCGCAGATTCATGCGCAGATGGAACAGGTTGTCGTTCCGGCTGCCGATCAGCTTGACCCAGAAGGGCATGACCTGCATGTAGCCGCGCGCCCCGGCCGAGGAGACCGCATACTTCTTGAAGCCGCTTTCAACCTGGATGAGCCCCAGCACCAGTTGCGGGTCGAGCCCGGCACGGGTCGCCTCGTAATGCACTGCGCGCAGGAATTCGAGTCGCTGCTCCTGGTTGGGCATGCGCTTGGCCAGCCGTTTCGACATGTCCTCCAGCCAGTTCACCGCCTCGACCGGACTGCGAAACGAGCTTGTTGGCGGCTTGCGGTCCGCGATGGCGGCATGCAGTGCTGCCTGGACACTGGCGGCCAGCGGCTCGTATTTTTGCGTGCCGGCCGCTGCCTTGTCTGCGACAAGCAACAAAAGGCAGAAAACGAAAGCCCGGCTCACGCGCCTAGACGCTCGCGCATGAAGGTTCCGATTTCGGTTAGAGGCACCTTGATCGCGGCGGAGTCGCGCCGCTCCTGATATTCCACCGTGCCTTCCTTGAGTCCGCGCTCGCCGATAGTGACGCGGTGCGGTACCCCGATCAATTCCAGATCGGCGAACATCACGCCGGGACGCTCGTCCCGGTCATCGATCAGCACATCGACGCCGGCCTTTCGCAACTCGTCGTAAAGGGCTTGTGCGGCGTCCTGCACAGACCGACTTTTACCGTAACCGATGGGGGCAATGGCGACCTCGAAGGGCGCGATGGCGCGCGGGAAAATGATGCCGCGCTCATCGTGGTTCTGCTCGATAGCGGCACCCACGATGCGCGTGACGCCGATGCCATAGCAACCCATTTCCATGATGCGCGGCTGGCCCGATTCGTCGAGAAAGGTGGCCTTCATGGCCTCCGAATACTTGGTGCGCAGCTGGAAAATGTGTCCCACCTCGATGCCTCGGCAGATCGACAAGCGGCCCTTGCCATCGGGGCTGGGATCGCCTTCGACGACGTTGCGGATGTCGAGCACGTAGTCCGGTTCGCGTAGATCGCGCCCCCAGTTCACTCCCGTCAGGTGGTATCCCGCCTCGTTGGCGCCGCAGACGAAATCGCTCATTTGCGCAACCGTGCGGTCGGCGACGACAGGAATGCCTTCGCCGATGCCTACAGGGCCGATGTAACCCGGGCGACAGCCGAGAAAGCGTTCGATCTCTTCGTCGGTGGCGAAACGAAAGGGATTGAGAAAGGGCTGTTTGCCCGCCTTGATTTCATTGAGGGTGTGGTCGCCGCGAATGAGGAGCAGGAGAAACTGCTCGTCGTGCATGACGGCGATGGCCTTCACAGTCGAGGCGAGCGGCAGCTTGAGCAGGGCGGCCACGTCCTCGCAGCGGGTCTTGCCGGGGGTGGCGACCTTCTTCATCTGCTCGGCATGGCCATCGCGGGGCGTGGCCGGTGCCAGGCCTTCCGCCAGTTCGACGTTGGCGGCGTAGTCGGAATCCGGGCAGAAGGCTATGGCGTCCTCGCCGGAATCGGCAAGGACATGGAACTCGTGAGATCCGGTGCCGCCGATCGATCCCGTGTCGGCTGCGACAGCCCTGAACCTGAGCCCCAGACGGGTGAAGATGCGGGTGTAGGTCTCATGCATATTCCGGTATTCGCGCTGCAGGTCCTCGTAGTTGGCGTGAAAGGAATAGCCGTCCTTCATGAGGAATTCGCGGCCGCGCATGACGCCAAAGCGCGGACGGATCTCGTCGCGGAACTTGGCCTGGATCTGGTAGAGATGCAAGGGCAACTGGCGGTAGCTCCTGATCTCCCGACGGACGACATCGGTGATGACCTCCTCGTGGGTGGGACCGATGACGAAGTCGCGCTGGTGGCGATCCTGGATGCGCAGGAGTTCCGGGCCGTACATCTCCCAGCGGCCGGTTTCCTGCCACAGCTCGGCGGGAATGACGGCCGGCATCAGCAGTTCTATCGCGCCGGCCCGATCCATCTCCTCGCGAATGATGTTCTCGACCTTGCGCAGGATGCGCAAGCCGAGCGGCATCCAGGTATAAATGCCGCCCGCCAGCCGTTTGATCAAGCCCGCGCGCAGCATGAGTCGGTGGCTGATGATCTCCGCGTCGGCGGGTGCTTCCTTGAGCGTGGCGATGAAGAATTGCGAGGCGCGCATGGTCGTAATGTCGTGAAAGATTGGAATTTTACCGCAGTCGGCCGGGCCGCAATCGGCAGAGCGCGGATCTCCTTTCAATCGCCGGTGAATTGTGAAAAAATGAACCCAGTTCAATTTTGATGAGTAGCAGACATGCTCGATCGCGAAGGCTTTCGCCCGAACGTCGGCATCATCCTGGTCAACGGCAAGAACGAGGTTTTTTGGGGCAAGCGCATTCGAGAGCATTCCTGGCAGTTCCCGCAGGGCGGTATCAAGCACGGCGAATCGCCCGAGCAGGCGATGTTTCGGGAATTGCAGGAGGAAACTGGCCTGCACAGAGGGCATGTCAGGATTCTCGGCCGCACCCGCGACTGGCTGCGCTATGAAGTGCCGAAGCAGTGGATTCGGCGAGAATGGCGCAACACCTATCGCGGCCAAAAGCAGATCTGGTTCATGCTGCGCCTGATCGGAAGGGATACCGACGTATCTTTGCGCGCAAGCGACCACCCCGAATTCGACGCCTGGCGCTGGAGCGACTACTGGGTGCCGCTGGATGCCGTGATCGAGTTCAAGCGCGCCGTCTATCAGCAGGCGCTGACCGAATTATCCCGGTTCGTGTTCCGTCACCCGGCGGATCGGCAGCCCAAATGGGACCTGCCGGTCGATGTCACGCCGCCTTCGCCCCTGGGTTTAGCCGATTCAGGCGGCTAATGGGTTGATCCGCAGGTTCCATTTTCACTTTTCATTTGTTGTGACGAGAATGAATAAAGGCGCCCAAAGAGTCGCGCATCATGCGGCCTGGGCCGCGTCACATCAAAGGAGGCGAACATGGTTCGTGAGCAATATAAAGCCCTGCCACAGGCGAGGCTGGAGCAATGCGCCAGCTATTTTCAGGTAGAAGCCCCGCCCTTGCGCAGCGTGCTTCTGGATTCACCGGCCCTTGAGGTCATGACTGACCTCAAAAGGGTGCAGGCCGTAACCATCGGGCCGGACGCCACCCTCGCGGCTGTCAGTCGGGCCATGCTCCGCAATACCGTTCGATCCCTGCTGGTTGCCGACGAGAAACGCTGCATCCTCGGCATCATCACCTCGACCGACCTCCTCGGCGAAAAGCCCATGCATATCGTTGGGGAACGAGGCGTGAGATATGAGGAGGTGTTGGCGCGCGACATCATGACCCCTCGCGAGCGGCTTGAGGCGATCACCTTTCGGGCCGTACAAAATGCCGAGGTGGGTCACGTGGTGGCCACGCTCAAGGAGACCGGACGTCAGCATGCCCTGGTAATCGATGAAGACGATTTTGGGCGGCAGATGATAAGGGGGATTTTTTCCGTCTCCCGGATATCGCGACAGTTGGGCACCCTGATCAATGCCACCCAGATAGCAACCACCTTTGCCGAGATCGAGGCGGCCATCGCCCACTGAACCAATTGGCTCGGTCGTGCGGTGTATCATCGACGGATGTTTCGGCGAGCGGGAAATCCCCAACTCGTGATTTTGCGGAGACGGTGCCGATGGAGGCGAGAAAGCTGTTGTTGGCTGCGGGGCTGTCGGCGCTGGCAGGGGTCGCCGGCGCGCAGCAGTTCTACGGCGACAAGAAATACGGCGAGTTTTACGAAGAAGAGAAGAGATGGACCGAGGCAGAGAGCAAGCTGCCCGAGTTTCCCTCCGAGCAGAATCTCATTGAATTCGATGCCGGCGCAGCCAGCCGAAATCGTTACTATGTTGACGGCCCGTCCTTGAACGCAGGCGAGGATGGCGTGGTGCGCTATGTGCTGGTCGCAGTAGCCTCGGGGGGCGCCCGAAACCTTAGCTTCGAGGGGATTCGTTGCAGCACCCGTGAGCGCAAGCTTTATGCCTTCGGACGTCCTGACAACACCTGGAGCAAGGCGCGCAATCCCGAGTGGCAATCGATCCGCCACGGAAGCTATCAGGCGGTACTGTCCAAGGAATATTTCTGTCCCGGGGGCGCTGCCATATTCAAGGCCGAAGAGGGAATTTCCGCCCTCAGGAGTGGCGGTCATCCGCAGGCAAAGTAACCGCCATGTTTGATGGGCTGATCCTCGAGTTCGACAGGGGGCTGCGTACGATATACGGGGGGAATCGCAGCAAACGCATCATGCCAGGTGACGGACTGGTGGAACCTGTTCTCGACGAGACCGAAAAGCGGCACATGGCAGGATTGATGCGGGTGAATCATTGCGGTGAAGTGTGCGCTCAGGCGTTGTATCAGGGACAGGCGCTTGTCTCGACTAATCCCACGGTGCAGACAGTCTTGCGGCGGGCAGCCGACGAGGAAGCCGACCATCTGGCGTGGACGCATCGTCGGCTGACCGAGTTGGGCGGACGCGCCAGCCTGCTCAATCCCTTCTGGTATGCGGGAGCCCTTGCAATGGGAATGATTGCCGGCAGCCTTGGGGACGAGTGGAATCTGGGTTTTCTGGCTGAGACTGAGAGACAGGTCGAGGCGCACCTCGATGATCATTTGCGCCGCCTGCCAATGGCTGACAGCAAGTCCCTGGCACTGATCGAACGCATGAGACAGGATGAAATCGGCCATGCACATGCTGCGGAAGGCCTGGGGGCCATGGAACTGCCGCTGGTCGTCAGGATGGCAATGCGGCTGTCGTCGAAAATGATGACAGGCCTGTCCTATCGGATTTGACGTCCCCCTTTAGACCTCGACGATTTCCCAGTCGTGCGTGATGGTTGCCGTCTTGCCCAGCATGATGGAAGCGGAACAGTATTTCTCCGCGGAGAGGTGAATGGCCCGCTCGACCACTTCCGGCTTGAGGTTTTTGCCCTTGACCGTGAAATGAAAATGAATACGCGTAAACACCTTTGGATCCGTTTCAGCCCGCTCGGCCTTCAGGCCAACATCGCACGCGGATACTTCCTGACGGCCTTTTTTTAGGATCATCACCACATCGTAGGCCGTGCAGCCTCCGGTTCCGGCAAGAACCATTTCCATGGGCCTGGGTGCAAGATTGTTGCCGCCACCTTCCAGCGCGCCGTCCATAACGGCCATGTGACCGCTTCCCGTGCGCGCAACGAAGGCCATGCCTTCTTCAGCCAGCCATCGGATAGTGCATTCCATTTTTGCAACTCGTTCGGATTGATGTTGATTGGCGAAATATTAGCCGATCGCCCCTATTTCGAAAGCCATCAACCCTCAAATGAAAATGGTGCTTTGCGGAAAACAGATGGCATAGAGGTTAAAAATGGGATATTTGCGTAAATCAAACAAACGGCTGACAATTATATTAACCTTTCAAAACAAATTGTTAATGCTATTTCATTAGCCCTATGTGCCTATAAAGAGATTCTGGAGCGGAAGGCTTTGTTTTTCTTGCGCCGCACAAAAATAGTTGCCATAATCTTCCCCGTTGAACCTTGCGACATCGCATCGTTCCCGATTTTGTCTCCTCCACCCTCCTCCTTTGGTGTGGATTTAGCGCGATCCCCCGGGATCGCGCTTTTTTATCATGTACAGAACGGCAATATGTCCTGCCGGGCAGATTGGTGTGCCTGTATTGCTGGTTTGACATACGAATCGGAACTGCAATACAATGCGCGGCTTTCCGCAATACGCATGAAAAGCCGTAGAGGAAACCCATGAGAACATTTTCCGCCAAGCCGCAGGAAGTCAAGCGCGACTGGTTCGTTGTCGATGCGAAGGACAAGATCCTCGGCCGGCTGGCTACTGAGATCGCACGCCGTCTGCGCGGCAAGCACAAGCCCGAATATACGCCGCATGTGGATACCGGGGACTTCATTGTAGTCGTGAACGTGGACAAGTTGCGCGTCACCGGGGCGAAGGCCGAGCAGAAGGTTTACCATCGGCATTCCGGCTACCCTGGCGGAATCTATGAGGACACCTTTACCAAATTGCAACAGCGGGCGCCCGCGCGCGTGCTCGAGAAGGCGGTCAAGGGGATGTTGCCCAAAGGACCGCTTGGTTACGCCATGATCAAAAAATTGAAGGTTTATGCTGGCGGCGCCCATCCGCATGTTGCCCAGCAGCCCAAGTCGCTGGAGATCTAAGAAATGGCTGTGAATTTTTATTACGGCACTGGTCGACGCAAGACCGCAGTGGCCCGTGTGTTCATGAGGGCTGGCAGCGGGAAGGTGGTTGTCAATGACAAGCCGATCGACGAGTTCTTCTCGCGAGAAACCGGCCGGATGGTGGTGCTTCAGCCCCTTGAATTGACCCAGCACGTCGGCACCTTCGACATTTTGGTGAATGTCAGCGGTGGCGGCGAATCGGGACAAGCCGGTGCAGTGCGTCACGGCATTACCCGGGCGCTTATCGAATACGATGCAGCCCTCAAGCCAGTATTGTCCAAGGCAGGATTCGTTACCCGCGACGCCCGCGAGGTCGAGCGCAAGAAAGTCGGCCTGCATAAGGCGCGCCGTCGCAAGCAGTTCTCCAAACGCTAACAGCGTCAAGAGCAAGCAAGCCGCCGCAAGGCGGCTTTTTTGTCTGGGCCGATTCATTGCCTGATCGGCAACGCGTGGATTAACATTGACCTTTGCTGTGGAGACTTGAATGATCAAGGTTGGGATTGTCGGTGGCACCGGCTACACGGGGGTGGAATTGCTTCGTTTGCTGGCCCAGCACCCGCAAGCCGAACTGCGGGTGATTACCTCTCGGGGAGAGGCCGGCGCTGCCGTTGCAGACATGTTTCCCAGCTTGAGAGGACGGGTCGGCCTGAGGTTTGTCGCTCCAGACGAAGCAGCCTTGGAAAGCTGCGATGCCGTCTTTTTTGCGACTCCAAATGGCGTAGCCATGGGGCAAGTTCGCTCACTTCTCGATGCAGGAGTTCGGGTGGTCGATCTGGCAGCCGATTTCAGGCTCAAGGATCCTGCCGAGTGGGAGAAATGGTATGGAATGAAACATGCCGCTCCAGAGATGATCCCTGAAGCGGTATATGGATTGCCAGAAGTCAACCGTGAACAGATTCGATCTGCCCGCCTCGTGGCCAATCCAGGTTGTTATCCGACCGCTGTTCAACTCGGCTTTCTGCCGCTGATCGAATCGGGTCTGGTGGATACGGAGCACCTGATAGCAGATGCAAAATCCGGCGTGTCGGGCGCCGGACGCAAGGCGGAAGTACATACGCTATTTTCAGAGGCGTCAGACAATTTCAAGGCCTATGGCGTCGCAGGGCATCGCCATTTGCCAGAGATCCGCCAGGGATTGTCCGCGGCTGCCGGCAAGCAGGTGGGATTGGTCTTCGTGCCCCATCTGACCCCGATGGTCCGCGGAATACACGCCACGCTTTATGCCCAGGTCAGGCAGGAGGCGGATTTCCAGGTTTTATTCGAAGCCCGCTACAAGGCCGAGCCGTTCGTGGATGTGATGCCTTTTGCCAGCCATCCTGATACCCGGTCGGTAAGGGCTGCCAACACATGCCGTATCGCTCTACATCGACCCCAAGGGGGAGATACCTTGGTGGTCCTATCGGTGATCGATAACCTGGTGAAGGGCGCGGCAGGGCAGGCCGTGCAGAATATGAACATCATGTTCGGATTCGACGAGTGCACCGGACTATCGCAAATTCCCGTCTTGCCATAACACTGCGCCGGATGCGCAGCCGATTCGGCATATCTGCCCCCAAGGTGGCAGTGCGTACGCACATTCCATGGTATTGGCGGGGATTGGCGACAATTGCAGTCCTGTCGATTTCAATAGCGCTTGCCGGTTGGATTTATGATGCCGGACGCAAGATTGCCGGTTTCGACAGGCGGGAAACCGAGCAGGAGATGTCTTCCCTGCGGGAACGTGTCGAGACCTTGCAACAGGAGACGGACAAGTTAAGGGCCTTGGTCAATGCGGGGGAAAGTAACGTCCAGATTGAGCGCACGGCCCAGCAGCAACTGGTCAGCCAGGTGAAGACGCTAGAGCAAGAGAATGGCCGCCTCAAGGAAGATCTAGCCTTCTTCGAAAACCTGGCAGCAGCCGAAGGCAAGGAAGCCGGGTTTACCATCAATCGCCTGCGCGTCGAGCCAAACGGCACACCCGGACAGTATCGTTTTCGTTTGCTGGCGGCCGCGCAAGGGGGCAAGAAGGATCGCGAGTTTCGTGGCAGCGTCCAATTGGTCGTCAGCCTGCAGCAGCAGGGCAAAGGTGTTATGATGGTTTTGCCAGAGCAGAACGATCCCGCCAAGCAGCGTTTCAATATAAATTTCAAACACTTTCAGCGCTTCGACGGAACGTTTCTGGTGCCGGGAGAGGCTCGTGTCACCAGCGTAGAAGCTCGCTTGATTCAGGATGGCGTAACGCGCGCTTCGCAAACGGTAACGCTATAAGGAGGAATGCCATGTTTTTGAAAAAAAACGATAAATCGAATAAACCACAAAGCCGGATCGACAGCCTGATCGGTGCCGGTACCAAGATAGAAGGAGATGTGACTTTTGTCGGTGGTTTGAGAGTCGATGGCGAAGTTAAGGGGAATGTGAGATCGACAGGCGATGGCGGAGGTACCTTGGTGCTCAGCGAACATGCTCGCATCGAGGGTGAAATTCATGTGTCCCACCTGGTAATCAACGGCACCATCATCGGACCAGTTTATTCGAGCGAATTCCTTGAACTTCAGCCTCGGGCCCGCGTCACAGGAGACGTCCAGTACAACAGCCTGGAGATGCATCTGGGGGCAATCGTCCAAGGTCGCTTGGTGCATCAAGGGGGGACCGGCAAAGCAGTCGAACTCAAGCTGGCTTCCAGCAATTGACGGAAATTCGGATAAGCAATATATTGTTTAAGTATTAACCAGTTTCAGGAGCACACCATGAATGCTGTCACCGACATCTCGCCTCTCAACTTTACCGACAATGCCGCCAACAAGGTGCGTGAGCTGATCGAGGAAGAAGGCAACGCAGAACTCAAGCTGCGCGTATTCGTGACCGGTGGCGGCTGCTCCGGTTTCCAGTACGGATTCACCTTTGACGAGGTGCAGAACGAGGATGACACCATAATGCAAAAGAATGGCGTCACCTTGCTGATAGATCCGATGAGCTACCAATATCTGATTGGAGCGGAAATCGACTATACGGAGGGGCTGGAGGGATCGCAGTTCGTGATCAAAAACCCGAATGCCACGTCGACTTGCGGCTGCGGATCGTCATTCAACGTATAAGGACAGGAAGACCGATCCGAGAATGGGGAGCGCCGGCTCCCCGTTTGTTTTCAGGCAGGATAGATAGCACCCAATTGGCGTAGGCGTCTGGCGCCGGTTACCTCCGGCAGATTGCCGTGCCTGCCGAGCAGTCTTTGCCTTGCAAGCCAGGCAAAGGCTACGGCTTCGACCCAGTCCGCGCCAATCCCGATTCGATCGCTCTTGACGACTCGGGCCAATCCCAACCTCTCCCTCAATCCCCGCATCAATGCCGAGTTATTGGCGCCGCCGCCGCATATCACTACCTCATCCGGATGGCCGCACCAGCGTTCGATGGCCAGCGAACAGGACTCGACCGACAACGCCAAGAGCGTGGCTTGGACATCCTCGGCGGGAAATCTGACGGCGAGCGGGGCCAGCCACGCCAGGTTGAATTCCTCCCGGCCGCAGCTCTTGGGGGGATCCAGCTCGAAGTAAGGATGCGCAAGAAGGGTCTGCAGGAGATCGGGGATCAGCCGGCCGCTGGTGGCCCAAACGCCATCATTGTCATAGGGCAGTCCGCGATGTTTCCGAATCCAGGCGTCGAGCAACATATTGCCGGGGCCACAGTCGAATCCGCTTGTGGCCTTCTCGGGCCTCAAATCGGTGAGATTGGCGATGCCACCGATATTGAGGATGAGGCGATGCTTATCGCTGATACGGAATGCGGCATCGTGAAATGCCGGCACCAGAGGAGCACCCTGGCCTCCGGCCGAAACATCGCCCCCCCTGAAGTCGGCGACAACATCTATCCCGGACAATTCGGCGAGCAGAAACGGATTGCCAATTTGCAGTGTGTAACCGGCCTGAGGGTTGTGACGGACAGTCTGGCCGTGGCATCCGATGGCAGCAATGGCACGATTACTCATGCCCGACTTCAGTAATAGCGCCTCCACTGACTCATGGTAAAGCCGGGCAAGATCGTTTCCCAATTGGGCGGCGCGATGGAGCTCGTTCTCGCCGGAGCATTGCAAATCAAGCAGCCTGATCGTCAATTCCTGCGGATAGGGCAGGTAGTGGGTGGCAATCAACCTGGGCTCGGCCGCGGAGAAATCGACAAGCGCCGCATCGACCCCATCCAGGCTGGTGCCTGACATGAGGCCGACAAAATATCTTATCTTTGCTTCGCTGCAGGAAGAGTCAGGAATCATCCCGCCTTGCCGGAAGATGCGGATTAATCGAGCAGAGCGAGGTTGAGGCCACGCATGCGCTCAAGGCGGGTGACCAGCTGATCGGCATGTCGTTTGAACTCGGCCACTTGCTGCGTTCCTAGCGGCGGAGCACTCGGCAGGGCAACCGACAGCGGGTTCTGATGGACATCATTGATACGGAACTCATAATGCAAATGGGGCCCAGTGGCCCAGCCGGATTTGCCGACATAGCCGATGATCTCCCCCTGTGTGATGCGCGCCCCCTTGCGGATGCCTGGGGCGAATCCACTCAGGTGACCATAATGGGTCGAGAACCGCCCTTGATGACGCAGCACAACCAGGTTGCCGTAGCCACCCTGCCTGCCGGCAAACTCGACGATGCCGTCGCCTGTCGCCTTCACTCGAGTGCCGATCGGCGCACCGTAATCAACCCCTTTGTGCGCACGCCAGGTCTGCAGTATCGGGTGATAACGGGAACTGCTGAAGCCTGAAGTGACGCGCGAGAATTCCAAGGGGGAGCGCAAGAAGGCCTTGCGGATATTTTTACCTTCCGCCGTGTAATAACCCTGGCCTTCCCGGCTCTCGAACCAGATGGCGCTGAATGCCTTGTTGTTATTGACGAATTCGGCCGCCAGGATGCGCCCGCTGCGAATGGGTTGACCTTGCCTGTAGAGCATCTCATAGACCACGCTGAATCGATCCCCGCGACGCAGATCCCTATGGAAATCGATGTCTCCGCCGAAGATGTCCGCCAACTGCGTGGCGATGCTGTCGGGCATCCCGATGGCGTCAGTAGCCGCGAAAAGAGAGCTGCGAATCTCTCCGGCCTTCATCATTACCTGGGCGTCCAGCGCTTGATTCTTCTCGCTGACTTGGAATTCGCCCTCGTGCTTCTCCACCATCAGGGTGCTGTCCTTCGGGCCGTTCAGAGGGAATGTCAGGGCCAGGAGTTCGCCCGACTCGCCGGTGCGGGCCGAAACAATCTTGCCAGGGCGGAGTTGCCGGAAGAGGGGTTGGGTTTCAGGATGCTGGCGTAACAACGCGAAAGCCCGCTCATCCTGGATACCGAGACGCGATAAAAGCGTTGCCACCGTATCGCCACGCTGAATGCGCTCTTCGCGAACGAACGCCCCTTCAACGGATTCGTGATTTCCTATGGGAGGAAGAGCCAGCGGCTCTACGATTTGGCGCTGCAATGCCCGGATTTCGTTATGGTCCGGGGCCGTTCCGAAGGCCGCTACCATGCCGAACAGGGAGGCACCGGCCACCAGCGCGCCGGCCCAGAAATGGCGGGGCCGGGTTTCGCGCATGGCGAGGAGTTGCGATAAAATTCGCGTCTTTTCCTTGTTCATTCAGGCGCACGGCAAAAAACTCGGGCGAGTGTAGCAAAAAATCGATTCAGACCCAAACCCCGGGAACCTACCATGACGGACCTCACTACAGCCCTTTCCCTCATCAAGCGCGGCGCAGACGAACTGCTCGTCGAGGGCGAACTGATCGAGAAGCTCAAGGCTGGCCGGCCGTTGCGCGTCAAGGCCGGCTTCGACCCCACGGCTCCAGACCTGCATCTGGGTCACACCGTCCTGATCAACAAACTTCGCCACTTCCAGGAGCTTGGACACCACGTGATGTTCCTGATCGGGGACTTTACAGGCATGATCGGCGATCCGACTGGCCGCAACGCCACCCGGCCGCCGCTTTCCAGGGAGCAGATCCTGGAGAATGCCAAGACCTACCGGGAGCAGGTATTCAAGATTCTCGACCCCGAGAAAACCGAAGTCTGCTTCAACTCCACCTGGTTCGAGCCGATTGGCGCTGCCGGAATGATCAAGCTGGCGGCCCTGCATACGGTGGCGCGCATGCTGGAACGGGATGATTTTGCCAAGCGTTATAGCAGCAACCAGCCCATTGCAATCCACGAATTCCTTTACCCGCTCTGCCAGGGATACGACTCGGTGGCGATGCGCGCGGACGTCGAACTGGGCGGAACCGATCAGAAATTTAACCTGCTGGTCGGGCGCGAATTGCAGAAGCATTACGGCCAGGCGCCGCAGTGCATCCTGACCATGCCGTTGCTGGAAGGATTGGACGGCGTCAACAAGATGTCGAAATCCTATGGCAATTATGTCGGTATCAACGAGCCGCCGCGCGAGATCTTTGGCAAGCTGATGTCGGTCTCGGACGAACTGATGTGGCGCTACTACGAGCTGCTGTCGTTCCGCTCGAACGAGGCGATTGCGCTGCTCAAGAAGGAAGTTGGCGAGGGGCGCAATCCGCGCGACATCAAGGTTCTGCTGGCCCAGGAGATCGTCGAACGCTTCCATTCGCGGAAGGACGCTGATGAAGCGCTGGCGGATTTCGAGGCTCGCTTCAGGCAGGGAGCCATCCCCGGCGACATCGAGCAGGTCGCCATTGATTGCGGTCAGGAAGGCATGCCAATTGGGCAGGTCCTCAAGCTGGCCGGCCTTACTCCCAGCACGTCCGAGGCCTTGCGCATGATCGAGCAAGGCGGCGTACGGCTGGATGGAGAAAAACTTTCCGATCGCGCTCTGATTTTGAAGCCTGGCCGCAGTGTTGTTTTACAGGTCGGCAAGCGCAAGTTTGCGCGCGTCGAATTACGCTCAAAATAATTCCGTCAAGCTATTGACCCGCTCGGGGCCGCCTGTATAATGCGCGGCTCGCTGCTTTGCAGCATTGCTCTTTAACAACTGAACAGCCGATAGGTGTGGGCACTTGGTTGGTTGGAGACTTGGGATTTAGGTCCTGGGGATCGCAGAAGATTGAGTGCTCATACTGAAGTTAAGAAGTTTCAGCTTGGAAGAGTTGGGACTTACGTGA
>JAEUNH010000131.1 GCA_016791205.1 Rhodocyclaceae bacterium
CGTTGGCGTCGTTGATCGAGCCGGGGCGCAGGCCGTCGCCGAGCGAGAAGGCCACGTCGTAGGCCTTCATGATCTCGCAGATGTCCTCGAAGTGCGTGTAGAGGAAGTTTTCCTTGTGATGGGCGAGGCACCACTTGGCGAGGATCGAGCCGCCGCGCGAGACGATGCCGGTCATGCGCTTCGCCGTCATGGGGATGTAGCGCAGCAGCACGCCGGCGTGGATGGTGAAATAGTCGACGCCCTGCTCGGCCTGCTCGATCAGCGTGTCGCGGAAGATCTCCCAGGTCAGTTCCTCGGCGCGGCCGTCGACCTTCTCCAGCGCCTGGTAGATCGGCACCGTGCCGATCGGCACCGGCGCGTTCCTCACGATCCACTCGCGCGTCTCGTGGATGTTTTTGCCGGTGGACAGATCCATCACCGTGTCGCCGCCCCAGCGGATCGACCAGGTCATCTTCTCGACTTCCTCCTGGATGCTGGAGCCGAGCGCCGAGTTGCCGATGTTGGCGTTGATCTTCACGAGGAAGTTGCGGCCGATGATCATCGGCTCGGCTTCCGGATGGTTGATGTTGGCGGGGATCACGGCGCGGCCGCGCGCCACTTCGTCGCGGACGAATTCCGGCGTGATCACCTTGGGAATGCCGGCGCCGAAGGCCTCGCCGGGATGCTGGCGCAGGAGCAGTTCGGAGAGGCCTTCGCGCTTCTGGTTCTCCCTTATCGCGATGAACTCCATCTCCGGCGTGACGATGCCGCGGCGGGCGTAGTGCATCTGCGAGACATTCATCCCGGCCTTGGCGCGGCGCGGCTTGCGCTTGAGGTCGAAGCGCATCGCGGCGAGCGCCGGGTCGGCCTCGCGGCCGCGGCCGTAGGCGGAGGAGAGCTGGGCCAGATCTTCGCTGTCGCCGCGCTCCTCGATCCACCGCTGGCGCAGCGCCGGCAGCCCCTTGCGGATGTCGATCTTTGCCTGCGGGTCGGTGTACGGCCCCGAACAGTCGTAGACGCAGATCGACGGATTCTTCTCCGCCCCCATCGCCGCCGGCGTGTCGGACTGGCTAATTTCGCGCATCGGCACGCGGATGTCCGGGCGGCTGCCGGCGACGTAGACCTTGCGCGACTGCGGCAACGGCTGGACGGCCGCCGCGTCCACGTGGGCGGAGGCGGCGGCGAATTCTTGGCTTCGGCCGCTTCGCTTGACCTCGGCTGCGCCGAGGTTAGCCTGCGCCGAAACGATGTTTTCCTTGGCGTTCATGGTGTTTCCTTCCAGAGGGAATGAGGTAAGGAAGTCTTGCGGGCTTCCCTACGACGGCATTACCCGTACAGGTTCGAAGGGTATGATCTCAGCCGGATGTCCGCTCCGGCACCCCCAGTAGCCGCAAGCTACTGCAAACCGGAGCGGGATGCAAGGCAACCGCGAATCGGGGAGGCGCATGACGCTGGTCACGATCCTGATAATCCTGCTGGCGGCAATCCTGCTGTGGGGCATCGTCCTCTACAACCGCCTGGTGGCGCGGCGCAACCACGCGCGGGAGGCCTGGAGCGGCATCGATGTCCAGCTCAAGCGCCGCCACGACCTGCTGCCCAAGCTGGTCGAGGCGGTGAAGGCCTACGCCGGCTACGAGCGCGAAGTCCTGCGCGAGAGCGTCGAGGCGCGCACCGGCGCGCCCTCGGCCGAGCGCGCCGCCGCCGAGAACGCCCTGACCGGGCGGCTGCGCGCGCTGCTCGCCGTGGTCGAGGCCTATCCCGACCTCAAGGCCAACCGGTCCTACCTCGACCTGCAGGCGCAGATCTCGGACAGCGAGGAGCAGATCCAGTACGCCCGCCGCTACTACAACGGGACGGTGCGCGAGCTGAACATCCTGGTGGATTCCTTTCCGAGCAACCTCGTCGCGCGGCAGTTCGGCTTCGCCCACATGGATTACTTCGAGATCGAGCTGGCCACCCAGCGCCAGAGCCCGGAGCTGCCCTTCCGATGATCCGGCTGATCTTCCTCGCCGTCCTGTGGGGACTGACTTTTACCGCGGCGGCCTCGCAGTTCGGCGGCGAGACCATCCGCGAGTTCGACGCGCTGATCGAGGTGCGGCCGGACGGCGCGCTCGAGGTCACCGAGACGATCCTGGTCAACGCCGAGGGCCGCGAGATCAAACGCGGCATCTTCCGCGACTTTCCGACGCTGTACCGCGCCTGGCACGGCCGCGCCCTGGCGCCCTTCGAGGTCCTCTCGGTGAAGCGCGACGGCGCGGACGAACCCTGGCGCACGGAGGAGCGGCAGAACGGCGTGCGCCTCTACATCGGCCGCGCTGACCGCAACCTCCCGCACGGTCTGCACCGCTACGAGATCCGCTATCGCACCGACTGGCAGCTGGGCTTCTTCGCGGATCGCGACGAGCTGTACTGGAACGTCACCGGCAACGGCTGGTCGTTCATCATCGAGCGCGCCACGGCTGCGGTGGTCCTGCCCCAGGCGCTGCCCGAGACCTCGCTGGCGCTGGAAGCCTACACCGGCCATGCCGGCGAGAAAGGACGCGACTGGCGCGCACGCGTCGACGCCGAGGGCCGGGCGCGCTTCATGACCACCGCGCCGCTGATGCCGAACCAGGGCCTGACCATCGTCGTCGGCTGGCCGAAGGGCCTCGTCGCCGAGCCGAACCGCGAGCAGCGGCTGGCGCGCTGGGCGCGCGACAACCCGGAGTGGCGCGCCGGCCTCCCCGGCCTCGCCCTGCTGCTCCTCTACTACCTCGTCGTCTGGCACCGCTATGGGCGCGACCCGGCCGGCGCCACGGTGATTCCGCGGTTCGGCCCGCCGCAGGACGTTTCCGCCGCCGACGCGCGCTTCCTCGAGCGGCGCGGCTACGACGAGCGCACCTTCGCCGCCGCGGTGGTGGCGCTGGCGGTCAAGGGGCACCTGCGCATCCGCGAAGACGACGACCGCGACTACACCCTGGAGCGGCCGCAGGAGCCCGCCGCCGAGCCGCTCCTCGACGACGAGAAGATCCTGTTCGGCGCGCTCGGCGTGGCACCGGGCGGCGCGCTGCCCCTGCGCAGCGAGAACGCGGTGAAAGTCGGGGCTGCGCA
>JAEUNH010000237.1 GCA_016791205.1 Rhodocyclaceae bacterium
GAGCCCCTGATCAAGGAGCGCGCGGCCGAGTAGCGCGTTGTCGCCGGCCCTGCTCCTGCTGCCGGATTTCGCCCTGATCCTGCTCGGCTTCGGCCTGCGCAGGACGATGCGTCTGGGCGAGCATTTCTGGAGCGGTCTGGAGAAGCTGATCTATTTCGTGTTGTTTCCGGCGCTGCTGTTCCACGCCATCGCCCGCACCCGTATCGACTTCGCCGCCGCCGCGCCCTTCGCCCTCAGCGGCGTCGCGGCGATGGGCGGCGGCATGCTGCTCGGGCTCCTGCTGCGGCCCCTGTTCGACGCCCGGCCGACGAGCGCAGCGGGTCCCCGCGGCATGGTCTTCGCCTCCCGCTTCCAGTGCGCCTTCCGCTTCAATTCCTACATCGGCCTGGCGGTGGCCGGCAAGCTGCACGGCGAGGCCGGCATCGCGGCGATGGGCATCCTCATCGGCGCCATGGTGCCGATCGCCAACCTGGCTTCGGTGTGGATGCTGGCGCGCCACGGCCAGCTGGGCGTGCTGCGCGAGATCGCCCGCAATCCGCTGATCCTCGCCACCCTGGCCGGCCTGCTGTTCAATCTCGGCGGGGCGGCGCTGCCCGAAGTGGCGGGACAGTTCCTGGCGCGACTGTCGGAAGCCTCGATCGCCCTCGGCCTGCTGGCGGTGGGGGCGGCGCTGAGCGTGCGCCAGGAGTCCGCGGCGCGCCTGGCCTCCGTTGGCCTGCTCGGGGTCAAGCTGCTGGCGGTGCCGGCGATCGCCTGGCTGGCGGCGCGGACGCTGGGACTCGATGGGGTGTATTTCGATGTGGTGGTGATGTTCGGCGCGCTGCCCACCGCCAGTTCGGCCTACATCCTGGCCATGCGCATGGGCGGGGACGGGCCGGGCGTCGCCTGGCTGATCTCGGCGTCGACGCTGGGGGCGATGCTGACGATGCCGCTGTGGCTCGTCGCCCTGGGCGCGGCTTGAGCGACCGCTACGCCTTCTCGGGCTTGCCGGCCGTGTCGGAACCGGGTGCGGCCCCGGGCTGCTGCATCATGTTCCAGGGCCACAGCGCCGGATTGGCGAAGGGGTTGGCGTTGGCTTCGGCGGAGCCGGCCGACTGGCTGATGGCCTGCATGGCGGCCAGGGTGGCGCGCTGCATCTCCAGCCCCTGGATGCTCATCTGCAGCATGTTCAGGTTCATGCGCAGCCAGCCTTCGACCGTCTTCAGTTCGGCGATGCGCTTGTCGAGCTCGCCGACGTCGAGGGTCGGAGTCACCATGCCGGGCACGGCGAAGCCCATGCTGCCCCACATGCCCTTGAGGAATTCGAGCGGGTCGGTGTTCGGGCTGTCTGCGGACATGATCGTCTCCGGCTGGGCAATGTGCGGATGTTACGCCAGCAGCGTGGCATTGAGCAGGCTGCGCAGCTTGGCCGGCATCACCGGCTTGAGCAGCAGATGGCAGCCCAGGGCCTGGGCCTCGCCGGCGAGCAGGGGCGAGGCACTGCCGGTGATCAGGATCGCCGGCACCTGCCCGCCGAAGCGCGCCCGCACGGCGCGGATGGCGTCCGGCCCGGCCGTGCCCTGGCCAAGCTGGTAATCGGCGATGACGAGATCCGGGGCCCGCGGCAGCTTGCCGGCGGCGACCACCGTGTCCGCCACGCCGGCGCAGGCCACCACCTCGGCGCCCCATCCGCCAAGCAATGCTTGCATGCCCTCACGCACCGACTCCTCGTCGTCGACCACCAGGATCAGGCGGCCGTCGAGGCCGGTGGACGGCAGAGCCTCCGGCGTCGGGCCGGGCGCAGGCGGCTGGGCGCAGGCGGCGGGCAGCTCGATGGCGAACACCGTGCCATGGTGCTCCCTGGAGCGCATGGCCAGGGGATGCTCCAGCAGTTCGGCCAGGCGCCGGACGATCGACAGCCCGAGGCCGAGGCCCTTGCGACGGTCGCGTTCGACATTGCCTATCTGGTAGAACTCCTCGAACACTTTCTCGTGCTGCTGGATCGGAATACCGATCCCGGTGTCCCAGACTTCGATGCGCCAGCGCTCTGCGCGCCGGCGCACGCCGACCAGGATGCCGCCGCTCGGCGTATAGCGGATCGCGTTGTTGATCAGGTTGCGCAGCACCCGCTCGAGCAGCAGGGCGTCGCTGCAGACCATGGCGCCACTGGGGCGGACCCGCAGCCTCAGCCCCTTGAGGCGGGCCTCCTCGGTGAAATCCAGGCGCAGCCGTTCCAGCAGCGGGCGCAGCGAGAAGCTATCGTGCCTGGGCCGGATGGCGCCGGCATCGATTTTGGAGATGTCGAGCAGCTCGTTGAACAGCGACTCGAGGGCATCCACCGAGACGTTGATGCTGTCGACCATGTTGCGCACTTCCGGGTCGCGGGCCTTGTCGGCCAGCGCCGCGGCGAACAGGCCCATGGCGTGCAGGGGCTGGCGCAAGTCGTGGCTGGCGGCGGCGAAGAACTGGGTCTTGGCGCGGCTGGCCATCTCGGCGGTGTTGCGGGCCCGCTCCAGCTCGGCGTTCTGCGCCGCCAGATGCCGGGTCATGGCCTCGTTCCGGAAGCGCGTGCGCAGCGACTCGGTGAGCAGCTGGTTGTACTTGCGGCCGAAGGACAGGATGCCGAGCGTCACCGCCAGACAGACGAAGGCCAGGATGATGTGGAGCTTGTCGACCACCAGGGCGTTGCGCGCGACGATCGGCAGCAGCGCGGGAAAGATGAACACGTAGAACGAAGGAATGTGCGAGGCGATCAGGGGGGTGGCGCCGGCGGCGACCCCGAAGATCAGGATCGTCATGACCGCCAGGTGCAGCGGCGAATCGGCAGGCGACATCAGGAGGTAGCCGCTGCCCCACAGCACGCCGGAGATGCCCGACCCGATGGCCCAGATGCGCAGCGCCCGCTCGTTGCTCGTGCCCTCGAAGCCCCTGCGCCTGAAGCGCAAGCCGAGATACAGCCGCCAGCCCTGGTTGGCGCACATCACCAGGAACCATCCCCACAGCACGCGGGGGTCGGCCACCCCGCTGAGGGCGGCGACAAAGAGACCCGCGCCGGCCATGGTGCCGGTGACGGAGACGAACAGCTGGCTGTACAGCATATGCGCCTGTTCCGATCTGACGAGGGCGCCCAGTTCGGCTTCCTGTTCGGGTGTCGGGTGAGTGAGGGCGACCTGGTTCATGGGACGGGTTTCGTTCGGGTTACAGGCAAGCGTGATTATGCGCCCACGGCCCGCGCCTTGGCGGAGGTGCCGCTGGCGGCGCCTGCATGCCGGGCGGAGAGCCACTGCGGCAGGACGCGCCCCTGTGCGTCGGTGACGCGCAAGGGCTGCAGGAGATCGTTGCGTTCCGCCTCGTTCGAAAAGTCGCCATCGCAAAAAGGAATGCGCCCATATTCGGGGGGCGGCAGGTCCGTGCCGGCGATGAGGCTGCGGCCGGGCGCGATGCGAGGGCTTTCGGAGGCCAGCTCGTAGAGGTCGTAGAGCAGGGGCATCAGTCTGCCTCTGGGCAGGAAATGCGCCGCGTCCTTGGCGAACTTGATCAGCCGCGCGGAGGGGGAGAACAGGACCTCGAGCAGATCGCGGTAGACGGCAACGAAGGCTTCGGGCTCGGCACGCAGCGGACGCGTGACGAGCGTGTAGCCATTGAAATCCCGCAGCAGGGCGTTCGGCAAGAAGGCGGGGGCCGTCTCCAGGGCGAGCCGATGGAAGTGCGGCGTGCCCGGAAACGGTGTCTCGAAGGAAACATAGGCCGGTACATGCAACCCCGATTCCCGCAAGTGCCGAGGAATGCCGGCGATATAGGACAGGTCGTCCTCGCGCGGGCTCAGCATCAGGCCGGCGAACAGCAGCATGCCCTTGTCGTGGCAGCGGGCAATGCCTGCGCGCACCTCGCGGAGCAGGTTCTGGTGCTTGCCCATGTCGCGGATGGCTGCGGGATTGAAGCTTTCCAGCCCGACGAAAAGGGCGCGGCAGCCGGCTCGGGACAGACGGGCGAGAAGGTTTTCGTCGCGCAGCACGTTGAAGGTGACGCAGGCGCCCCAGTACAGCCGCAGCGGCGCCAGGGCATCGCACAGGCCGCGCAGATGGTTGAAATTCCCGCCCAGATTGTTGTCGTAGAAGATCGCCACGTTGCGTTTGTGCCATGGCGCGGACCGGCCGACGGCCCGCCGAGCGGCGAGGATGTCGCGGACCACACTGTGCGCGGGACGGGAGAGGTGGCGGATGCCCGCTCCGGTAAGGGCACAAAAGTCGCAGGTGAACGGGCAGCCGCGCGTGGCCTCGATGCCGATCGGCAGCACCTGCGTCGGGGCGGCGAGATCGTAGCGTGGCGAAGGGCTCGAGGCGGGATCGTAGGGCGGCGAGACATAGCGCGGCTGCAGGCGGTTGCGCCGGAAATCGGCATACAGGACGGGCACCGTCGCTTCCGGATCGCCGACTACGATCGCATCGAAGTAGGGGGTGCACAGGTCCGGGTAGGTGCTGGCAAGGACGCCGCCCAGCACCGTCTTGGCGCCGCGCCGGCGCCAGTAGTGGGAAATCTGCCGGGCACGGTCGAAATCGGAATGCAGGCAGGAGAGGAACAGCAGATCGTAATCGCGGCTCCAGTCCGGCTCGTCCCAGGCGTCGTTGACCAGATCGACCTCGGCGTCCGGCGGCAGCAGGGCGGCGATCAGCGGCCCGACCTGCGGCTGCAGCACGCCGCGGTGATGCGCCCCGCGTCGATGGTGGTCGGTGAACACCGAGATGATGCCGATCCTCATGCCGCTCCCGTCGGTTGCGATCGGCATATCCGGTCGCCGCCCGGCAGGATACCACTTGCTGCAAGGCCGCCCAAGCGGCTGGCCCGCTTGTCCTCCCCCAAGCGTGTTGGCGGCGCGGTTGCGATCCCGTATCATTCGCCCCGGGTAGAACAATCGGCTCGGCCGCTCGGGGAGGCATGTGCTCAGGTTGCTGGTAATCGACGATCATGCGATGGTCCGCGAGGGCTTGCAGCAGATCCTGCGCAAGCTCGGGCCAAACGTCGTCCAGTACGAGGCGCAGGACGCCGAAAGCGCCCTGCTGCTGCTGGAGACCGAGAAGGAGTTCGATCTGGTCCTGCTCGACATCATGCTGCCCGGCACCAACGGCCTGTCCCTGCTCGGCATCCTGCGCAAGCGCTTTCCCGCGGTGCCGGTGGTGGTCCTTTCTGCGCTCGACGACGTCGACACGGTCAACCGCGCCATGCGGTTGGGCGCGGCAGGCTACGTGACCAAGTCAGGCAGCGGGGAGACCCTGCTGGAAGCGCTCAAGCGAGTCCTCGAAGGCGAGATCTTTCTGCCACCGCACCTGCAAGACAAGCTGTCCGTGACCCTGAGCAGCGGACTGGGCCGTGGCCGTTCGCTGTCCGACCGCTACGGCCTGACCGAGGGGCAGATGCGGGTGGCGGAAATGATCCGGGAAGGCAAGTCGAACCGCGACATCGCCGAAATGCTCGGCCTGACCGAAGGCACGGTCAAGGTCCATGTCTCGAAGATCCTGCGCAAGCTGGGCGTCACCAGCCGGGCCGAGGCGATCGCCCTGTTCCAGCGCCACCGCGGCCGGATCTAGCTTGTCCGGCGCTCAATGCCGGATCGGGCTGGCCGGTTCGAGTCCTTCGTGCCCGGCGGCCGGGGCTTCGGCCGTGGTCTGCGGGGCGACGGAAAGCTCGCTGTCGTCCTCTTCCTCCAGGGGCGCGGCGCAGGAAATTTCCAGCAATTCCATCACCTGGTAGGCCAGCGCGCGGCAGGCGTTGCCCAGCGGCGTCGGCAGCTTGGCCGGGATATTCCTCTGCAGCAGCAGCTTGCTGGCCGACAGTGCGCTCACCGGCTGCAGGATGCGGTCGGCGTAGATACCCAACTGGTCGCGGATCGTCTTCTCCGCCGCTTCCTGCTGCCAGGGATTGGTCGGCCAATGCGAGGGGATGGCCCAGGCGCGCGGGAACGCTTCCAGATCCTTGACCACCGTGCGGATGTCCTCATGCGAATCGCGGAAGGGCAGTAGCACCAGGCTGGCCAGGCCGTAGAGCTTGCGGTCCATCTCGCTGCGGTTGCCGCCGCCGTCGATCACCCCCATCCAGCCATGCAGGGTCCGAATCTTGTCGACCACCTTGCCCAGCGCCTCGCGTGTGCGCGCATCGGCGACCAGGTAGCGGCGGCCGTCCGGATCGAGCGGCTCGCGGTGGGTGTCGGTCAGCACGCAGACCGAGCGCTGGCCGAGCAGCCCCAGGCCCTGGCACAGCATGTGCGAGAGCGTGGTCTTGCCGGTGCCGCCCTTGTTGCCGATGATGCAGACGATTTCTGCCATACGATCTCCTGGGTACCGATCATGCCCGGCAGGAAGAAGTTTCAATATGGCGAAAAGCGGGAGGAATTGCCAGCAATTTCACTGCATGCGATAGCAGTACAGCCGTGTGCTTCGCCGATCGGAAACCTCGGCTACCCGCTCCGGTGCGCCATCCGGCAGCGGGAAGCTGTTGCTGATCAGCAGCGCCCCGGGCCGCAGTTCGGCGCGGGCCTTGACGCCCAGGCGCGCCATTACCGCGGGTGACAGGAAGGCGTAGACGACGTCCTGCCCGGCGAGCGGCTGGCGCCAGAGGTCGGCGCGCCGTACGGCGAGGTTGGCCAGGCCGCGCGCATTGAAACGGGCCACGAGGTAGGGCAGGGGAGCGTGCTCGACGCCGGTGAAGAACGCATCCGGCCGTGCCTGCGCCAGCCGACGCAACAGGCCGCCGGTGCCGGCGCCCAGATCGATGACCCTCAGCCCCGGCGTGTCCGGCAGCAGGCCGAGCACCGCCTCCGCGGTGGCGCGGTTGCTGAGGAACAGCGGCACCTCGCCGCGGAAGGTGGTCCAGAAGACAAAAGTCAGTCCCGCCAGCACGGCGAGATACAGGCCGGGCGGCAACTCCAGCCGCAATGCCAGGACCAGCGCCGGCGAGAACAGCAGGTGGATGGCGATCCACCAGCGTTCCGACTTCAGCAGCATGCCGATGCCGGCAGCGAGTACGCCCTGCAGGAGTGCCAAACCCAGCGTGGCGGCCACGGGCTGGCCGAGGACGAGCCAGCCGCCCGCAGCCAGAAGCCAAGCCAGGAGTTGGGCGGTCAGCGCTTTGAGAGCGGCCAACCCCGCTCCTCAGGCCGCTTGCGCGGCCGGCTCGGCCGTGCTCGGCAGGGCGGCCAGCAAGACGGCGCGCTTCTGCCGCGCCGTCTCGATCGAGCGCAGCTTGATGTGGCCGAAGCCACGGATGTGCTCGGGCAGGCCGGCCAGTTCGGCAGCCGCTTCGAGGTTCGAGGCATTCAGGCAGTCCAGCGCTGCGGCGATGTCGCGCTCGTATTCGGCAATGAGCGTTCGTTCCAGGCGGCGCTCCGCCGACTTGCCGAAGACGTCGAGCGCGCCGCCGCGCAGGAACTTCAGCTTCGCCAGCCAGCCGAAGGCCGTCAGCATCCATGGCCCGTAGGCGCGCTTCCTCGGCAGACCGGTGGCGGGATCGGTTTTCGCCAGCAGCGGCGGCGCCAGATGGAAGTTGAGGCGGTAGTCGCCCTCGAAAATCGCGGCGATCTTGGCCTGGAAGGCTGGATCGGCGTGCAGCCGCGCCACTTCGTACTCGTCCTTCACCGCCAGCAGCTTGAAGTAGTTCCTCGCCACGGTTTCGGCGAGCCGCGTCGAGCTGAGTCGCGCCTCCGCGGCGCGCACTTGCTCCACCAGCGCGCGGTAACGCCCGGCGTAGGCGGCGTCCTGGTAGTCGGTGAGGTAGGCGGCGCGGCGCGCGACGAGATCGTCCAGGGTCGGCGTGCGCGGCAGTTCGACCACCGCCGCAGGCCGGGCGAAGCGTTCCACGGCGGCGCGGTCGTGGGCCAGGCGCCGGCCCCATAGGAAGGCCTTGAGATTGGCGTCCACCGCCACGCCGTTGAGCTCGATGGCGCGCGTCAGGGAAGCCAGCGAGACCGGCACCAGCCCCTGCTGCCAGGCATGGCCGAGCAGGATCAGGTTGCCGAAGATGGCGTCGCCCATCAGCACGGTGGCCAGGCCGTTGGCGTCGATGAAGTCGGCGCGGCCTTCTCCGGTCGCCTCCAGGAGGGTCCGCTGCATTTGCTCCAGCGGAAACCGCCAGTCCGGGTTGCGGATGAATTCGGCGGTCGGCGTTTCGGTGCAGTTCACCACGGCGCGCGTGACGCCGGCCTGCAGCTTGGCCAGCGCCTCGGTATTGGCGGAGACGACGATGTCGCCGCCGATCAGGGCGTTGGCCTCGCCGGCCGCCACGCGCACGGCGTGGATGTCCTCCGGCCGCTCGGCGATGCGCACATGGGAGAAGACGGCGCCGAACTTCTGCGCCAGGCCGGTCATGTCCAGCGCGGTGACCCCCTTGCCGTCGAGGTGCGCCGCCATGCCGATCAGCGCGCCGAGGGTGATCACGCCGGTGCCGCCGACGCCGGTGACGAGGATGCCCCAGGGCTCCTTTGTCGTGGGCAGTACGGGCTCCTGCAACTCGGCGAAGCCGCGCTCGTCGGCCTCGACCGCCTTGCCTTTCCTCAGCCGGCCGCCCTCGACGGTGACGAAGCTGGGGCAGAAGCCCTTCAGGCAGGTGTAGTCCTTGTTGCAGGCGGACTGGTCGATGGCGCGTTTCCTGCCCAATTCGGTTTCCACGGGGATCACGGCCAGGCAGTTGGACTGCTCCGAGCAGTCGCCGCAGCCCTCACATACCGCCTCGTTGATGAAGACGCGCCGCGCCGGGTCAGGGAACTTGCCGCGCTTCCTGCGGCGGCGCTTTTCCGCCGCGCAGGTCTGGTCGTAGATCAGCGCCGAGACGCAGGGAAACTCGCGCAGCTCGCGCTGGATCGTGTCGAGCTCGTCGCGGTGGCGTAGCGGCACACCCTGCGGCAGGTCGGCCGCCGTGTAGGCGCGCTCGCTGCCGTCGGTGACGACGACGATCTGCTTCACACCCTCGGCGACGAGCTGGTGCGCCATCTGCGGCACGCTGAGGCTGCCGTCCACCGGCTGGCCGCCGGTCATGGCGACGGCGTCGTTGTAGAGGATCTTGTAGGTGATC
>JAEUNH010000241.1 GCA_016791205.1 Rhodocyclaceae bacterium
ACCGCGGCGTCGAGCTGTGGTCGCTGACCGACCACGACGAGGTGGCCGGCCTGGCCGAGGCGCGCGCCGTCGCCGAGGAACGCGGCCTGCGCTTTCTCGACGGCAGCGAGATCTCCGTGTCCTGGCGCGACGACGCCAGCTTCCATGTCGTCGGCCTTGGCATCGATCCGGCGTCTCCCCGACTCGTCGCCGGGCTGCAGGCCATCCGCGACGGGCGCGACGGGCGCGCCCACCGCATCGCCGTCGAACTGGACAAGGCCGGCATCCACGGCGCCTACGAGGGGGCGGCGCGCTACGCCGAGAAGGCCTCGATCATCAGCCGTGCCCACTTTGCCCGCTTCCTCGTCGAGCGGAAGATCTCGCCCGACGTGAAAAGCGTCTTCGACCACTATCTGGCCAAGGGCAAGCCCGGCTACGTGCCGCACGAGTGGGCGTCGGTCGAGGACGCGCTGCGCTGGATCGCCGACGCCGGCGGCGTGGCGGTGCTGGCGCATCCGCTGCGCTATCGCGTCAGCCGCGACGAACTGCGCATTTTCCTCGGCGAGTTCAAGGACCGCGGCGGACGGGGCATCGAGGTGGCCTGCGGCGCGCACACGCCGGAGGAGGTGCAGGAGTGCGCCCGCCTGGCCCGGCACTTTGGCCTGCAGGCCTCGGTGGCCTCCGATTTCCACGGGCCTGGCGAGAGCTATGCCGACCTCGGCATGACGCCGCCGCTGCCCGACGACCTGGTGCCAATCTGGCGCGACCTCATCTGACTCGATCATGGCCCAGTTCTTCTCCGTTCATCCCGAGCAGCCGCAGCTGCGGCTGATCCGCCAGGCCGCCGAGATCCTGCGCGCCGGCGGGGTGGCGGCCTTCCCGACGGATGCGGCGTATTCCCTTGGTTGCCGCCTCGGCGACGCCGAAGCGGTAGCGCGCATCCGCGCCATCCGTGAAGTGGACGAGCGCCACCACTTCACCCTGATGTGCCGCGACCTGTCGGAGATCGCCACCTATGCGCGGGTGGACAACGCCCAGTTCCGCCTGCTCAAGGCGACCACGCCGGGCAGCTACACCTTCATCCTGGAGGGCACCAAGGAATTGCCGCGGCGCATCCTCCATCCGAAGCGCAAGACCATCGGCCTGCGGGTGCCGGCCCACGCCGTTCCCCAGGCGTTGCTGGCCGAGCTCGACGAGCCGATGCTGACCTCGACCCTGCTGCTGCCCGGCGACGAGCACCCGCTCAACGACGCGGAGGAAATCCGCGACCGCCTGGAGCGGCGCATCGACCTGGTCATCGAGGCCGGCGCCTGCGGCCTGGAAATGACCACGGTGGTTGATCTGACCGGGTCGGCGCCGGAGCTGGTCCGCGCCGGCATGGGGTCGCTGGAGCCGCTCGGGCTGGTGTAGGCGGTCTGGTAGAATCCCGCGCTTACCATGGACGCCCTGATCCAGACCCTGGCGATCTACGCCATCCCGGTCCTCCTCGCCATCACCCTGCACGAAGCCGCCCACGGCTACGTGGCGCGGCATTTCGGCGACCCGACCGCCTACCTGGCCGGGCGCATCAGCCTCAACCCGCTGCGCCACGTCGACCCGGTCGGCACCATCCTGGTGCCCGGCGCCATTTTGGTGGCGAGCAAGCTGATCGGCGGCAGCGCCATGTTGTTCGGCTGGGCCAAGCCGGTGCCGGTGGATTTCTCGCGGCTGCGCCATCCGAAGCAGGACATGCTGTGGGTGGCCGCCGCCGGCCCGGGCACCAACCTGCTGATGGCCGTCGGCTGGGCGGCGCTGCTCAAGATAACCACCACCATGGAGCCAGGCCTGCTCGGCGCCTTCCTTGCCGGCAATGCCCGTGCCGGCATCGAGATCAATGCCGTGCTGATGCTGCTCAACCTGCTGCCGATTCCGCCGCTCGACGGCGGCCGCATCGCCGTCAGCCTGCTGCCGCATCGGCTGGCCTGGCAGTTCTCCAAGCTGGAGCCCTACGGCCTGGCGATCCTGCTGGTGCTGCTGTTCACCGATATACTCGGCAGGATCCTCGGGCCGCTCCTGGGCGTGTTCTTCCGCCTGCTCGATACGATTTTCACTTTTTAGCAAACACATAATGTACGCAGAACGAGTCCTCTCCGGCATGCGCCCCACCGGGCGCCTCCACCTCGGCCACTACCACGGCGTCCTCAAGAACTGGGTCACCCTGCAGAACGAGTACCCCTGCCTGTTCTTCGTCGCCGACTGGCACGCCCTGACCACCGCCTACGACGAGCCCGGCACCATCGAGGAGAACGCCTGGGAGATGGTCATCGACTGGCTGGCCGCCGGCGTCGACCCCTCGCAGGCCACCCTGTTCATCCAGTCGCGGGTGCCGGAGCACGCCGAGTTGCACCTGCTGCTGTCGATGATGACCCCGCTCGGCTGGCTCGAGCGGGTGCCGACCTACAAGGACCAGCAGGAGAAGCTGGAGCACAAGGATCTCTCCACCTACGGCTTCCTCGGCTACCCGCTGCTGCAGTCGGCCGACATCCTCATCTACCGCGCCAACCGCGTGCCGGTGGGCGAGGACCAGGTGCCGCACATCGAGTTCTCGCGCGAGATCGCCCGCCGCTTCAACCATCTCTACGGCCGCGAGGCGGACTTCGAGGACAAGGCGCGGGTGGCGGTGAAGAAGCTAGGCGCCAAGCGCGCCAAGCTCTACGAAGAGCTGCGCACCCGTTTCCAGCAGGACGGCGACCACCAGGCGCTGGAGCGCGCCCACGCGCTCCTCGACGAGGTGCAGAATCTGCCGCTGGCGGACCGCGAGCGCCTGTTCGGCTTCCTCGAGGGGACCAGCAAGATGATCCTGGTCGAGCCTGGCGCGCTGCTCACCGAGGCCGCCAAGATGCCCGGCCTCGACGGCCAGAAGATGTCCAAGTCCTACAACAATGCCATCTTCCTGCGCGAGAGCGCCGATTCGGTGACCAAGAAGATCCGCACCATGCAGACCGACCCGGCGCGGGTGCGTCGCACCGACCCGGGCGACCCGGACAAGTGCCCGGTCTGGCAGTTCCACCTGGTGTACTCGGACGAGGGTACCAAGCAGTGGGTGCAGCAGGGCTGCCGCAGCGCCGGCATCGGCTGCATCGAGTGCAAGCATCCGGTGATCGACGCCGTGCTGAAGGAGCAGGAGCCGATGCACGAACGGGCCCAGGCCTACATCGACGACCCGACCCTGGTGCGCAACATCATCGCCGACGGCTGCGAGCGGGCCAGAAAGCTCGCCACCGAGACCATGCGCGACGTGCGCGAGGCCATCGGCCTGAACTACACATGAGCTCCGGTATGGCGCACGGCAAGGACGCTGAAGCGAAGCTGCTGGCCTCTATCCATGAGGTGTTTGCAGAGAAGATTCCTTTCAACAAGGTGCTCGGCCTGGATGTCGTTTCCCTGGCGAACGAGACCCCGGTGCTGCGCTTCGCCATGCGCCCCGAACTGGTCGGCAACTACATGCGCGGCAACCTGCACGGCGGCGTCATCTCCTCGGTGATCGATGTCTGCGGCGGCCTGACGGCTTTTCTCGGCCTGCAGAAGAAACTGCGCGACGTCTCGATCGAGGAGCGCCTGCAGCGCTTCGCCCGCATCGGCACCATCGACATGCGCGTCGATTACCTGCGCCCAGGACTCGGCGCCTGGTTCGAGGCCAAGGGCTACATCCTGCGTACCGGCAACAAGGTGGCGGTGACCCGCATGGAACTGCACAACGACAGCGGTGAGCTGATCGCCATCGGCACCGGCGCCTACACTGTCGCTTGAAAATGACATGGAACCCATGAACGTCGAGACCGCCGCAACGCCTGCTCCGGAACCGGTCCACGTCGCCAAGCTTTACGGCGAGCCGATGCCGGAGATGCCGAAGGACCTCTACATCCCGCCCGACGCGCTGGAGGTCTACCTCGAATCCTTCGAAGGCCCGCTCGACCTGCTGCTCTACCTGATCCGCAAGGCCAACATCAACATCCTCGACATCCCGATGGCGCCGCTGACCTCCCAGTACCTCGTCTATGTCGAGGCGATGCGGGCGCGCAACCTGGAGCTGGCCGCCGAGTACCTGCTGATGGCGGCGATGCTGCTGGAAATCAAGTCGCGCATGCTGCTGCCGCGGCCGAAACGGGTCGAGGAAGCGGAGGAGGCCCTCGACCCGCGCGCCGAGCTGGTGCGCCGTCTGCTCGAATACGAGCAGATGAAGGCCGCCGCGGCCAAGCTCGATGCCCTGCCGCAGGCGATGCGCGACTACCAGTGGGTCTCGATCTGGATCACCGACGCGGCCGTCGAGCGGCTGCCCGAGGTGAACCTGCACGACCTGCAGGTGGCCTGGCTGTCGCTGATGAAGCACGCCAAGGTGATGCAGCACCACAAGGTGCGGCGCGAGGAGCTTTCCGTGCGCGAGCACATGAGCATCGTCCTGCGCAAGCTGCAGGGCGGCGCCTTCCTCGAATTCGCCGAGCTGTTCGACCTGACGCTGGGCGTCGCCGGCCTGGTGGTGAACTTCCTTGCCGTACTGGAGCTCACCCGCGAGCGCCTGATCGAGGTCAGCCAGCGCGAGGTGTTCGCGCCGATCTATGTAAAATTGGCCCAATCCGCGAATGGACCGCACGATGTCGACGTCACAACCGTACACCCCTGAGGAATACAAGCGCATCCTGGAGACCGCCCTGCTGGCGGCCTCGGACCCGCTGCCGCTCTCCGACCTGAAGAAGCTGTTCGACGACGAGTTCGACGACGACACCTGGCGGGTGCTGCTGAACGACCTGCGCGCCGAATGGTCCGGGCGCGGCATCGAGCTGGTGCAACTGGCCAGCGGCTGGCGCTTTCAGACCAAGCCGGAATACCAGACCTATCTCGACCGCCTGAAGAACGAGAAGCCGCCGCGCTATTCGCGCGCCGTGCTGGAGACCCTGGCCATCATCGCCTACCGCCAGCCGGTGACGCGCGGCGACATCGAGGACATCCGCGGCGTCGCCGTCTCGCCCAACGTGATCAAGGTGCTGGAGGGCAGGGGATGGATCGACACCGTCGGCCATCGCGACACGCCGGGCCGTCCGGCGCTGTATGCCACGACCAAGCGCTTTCTCGACGACCTGCGCCTGAGAAGCCTCGCCGAGCTGCCGCCGCTGACCGAAATCGAACGGGTGATGGACCTTGCCGACGCCGCGCAAGCGTAGTCCCTTCCGGCCGCCGGCGGCCCGGGACGGCGAGGCCCCGTCCCGCGGCCGGCGGCCGCCCGACGGACGCAAGGAGGCGGACGGCAACCGCGCCGCGCCCGAGGCCCGACCGCGCTCCGGCGGGCGCCGGAGCCAGCCGTCCAGCCAGCTAGTCCAGGGCGAACCCCAGAAGCTGCACAAGATGCTGGCCCAGGCCGGCCTCGGCTCGCGCCGCGAGCTGGAGGATTGGATCGTCGCCGGCAGGGTGAGCGTGAACGGCAAGCCGGCCCATGTCGGCCAGCGCATCGGCCCGGAGGACCGCATCCGGGTGAACGGCCGGCTGGTCAACCTGCGCTTCGCCCCGCGCACCCCGCGCGTCCTGCTCTACCACAAGGTCGAGGGGGAAATCGTCTCCCGCGACGATCCGGAAGGCCGCCCCACGGTCTTCGACCGCTTGCCGCGCATCGGCGGCGGCCGCTGGGTGAACATCGGCCGCCTCGACTTCAACACCGAGGGGCTGCTGATGTTCACCAGCAGCGGCGAACTGGCCAACCGCCTGATGCATCCGCGCTACGAGCTGGAGCGCGAGTACGCCGTGCGCGTCATCGGCGAACTGAGCGAGGCGCAGGAGCAAACCCTGCTGGAGGGGATCGAGCTGGAGGACGGCACGGCCCATTTCAATTCGATCTACTCCCGCGGCGGGGAGGGCACCAACCGCTGGTACCACGTCGCGCTCAACGAAGGCCGCAACCGCGAGGTGCGGCGCCTGTTCGAGGCCATCGGCGTCCAGGTCAGCCGCCTGATCCGGGTGCGTTTCGGGCCGGTATCGATGCCGCCGCGCCTCAAGCGGGGCATGATCGTCGAGCTGCCCGAGGAGGAAGTCCGCGCCCTGATGAAGGCCCTGCCGGCCGCCAAAGCCAGCGAACGATTGTAGTTTCCGGGCATCTTCTGCTACAATTTCAAAGTTTTCCGATGAGATAAACCCTTCGCGGCCGCGGATGGGCTCCGGAAAAGCGTTGGATGGGCGTTTCGCCCATTTTTTATTTGTGGCGCATGGAACTGGCAAAGATCATCGAGCAGGCGGTCGGCGGCCTGGGTTACGAACTGGTGGATTTCGAGACCAGCCCGCGCGCGCGGCTGCTGCGGGTCTTCATCGACTGCCCGAAGGGCGTGACGGTGGACGACTGCGCCGCGGTGAGCAACCACCTGACCCGCCTGTTCGCGGTCGAGAACATCGACTACGACCGGCTGGAAGTGTCCTCGCCCGGCCTCGACCGGCCGTTGAAGAAAGAAGCCGATTTCGTGCGCTTCGCCGGCCAGGAGGCGCAGCTGCGGCTGCGACTGGCGGTCAACGGCCAGCGCAATTTTACCGGCGTGCTGGCGGGGGTCGAGGAAGGCCGGCTGAAGCTGGCCTGCAACGGCATGATGCATGAATTCGAGCTGGACCAGGTGGACAAGGCCCGCCTGGTGCCCAAGTACTGATTTGAGGATTGGCAGGAGACAGGTATGAGCAAGGAAATGTTGCTGCTGGTGGACGCCCTGGCGCGGGAGAAGAACGTTGCCAAGGACATCGTCTTCGCGGCTTTGGAATCGGCCCTCGCCTCCGCCACCAAGAAGCGCATCAACGAGGAGGCCGACGTACGGGTGGCCATCGACCAGGAGAGCGGCGAATTCGACTCCTTCCGGCGCTGGCAGGTCGTCCCCGACGAGGCCCTGGAGAATCCGGACGCCCAGATCAGCCTGTCCGAGGCCCAGAAGGAAATGCCCGAGATCCAGCTCGACGAGTTCATCGAAGAGCAGCTCGAACCGATCGATTTCGGCCGCATCGGCGCCCAGGCCGCCAAGCAGGTCATCCTGCAGAAGATCCGCGACGCCGAGCGCGAACAGGTGTTGAACGACTTCCTCGAGCGCAAGGAACACCTGGTCACCGGATCGGTGAAGCGCAT
>JAEUNH010000265.1 GCA_016791205.1 Rhodocyclaceae bacterium
CGCAGGAAGTTGGCGCCGCGCGCGGCGTACACCCAGCTGGTGCGGAAGATCAGGTGGTCACAGCCTGAAGCGCGGATGCCTTCCTCGCCGGCCAGCTTGCTGCGGCCGTAGGCGCCGAGGGGATTCGTTTTGTCCGACTCGACGTAAGGCGCGGCTTTGGCGCCGTCGTAGACGTAGTCGGTCGAGTAGTGGATCAGCAGGGCGCCGCGCCGCGCCGCCTCCTGCGCCAGCAGCGCGGGCGCGACGGCGTTCACTTCATGGGCCAATTCAGGCTCGCTCTCCGCCTTGTCGACGGCGGTGTAGGCGGCGGCGTTGACGATGACGTCGGGCCGCACCTCATCCAGCTTGCTTCGGATGGCGGCGGCGTCCGCCAGATCGAGCCCGGCATGGCTGAAGGCAGCGACCTTGCCGACCGGCTGCAGCGTCCGCTGCAGCTCCCAGCCGACCTGGCCGTTTTTCCCCGTCAGCAGGATGTTCACGGAAACAGCTCCGCCACGGCGAAGGGCACACCTTTGAGATCCTTGGCGGAGAGGTTCGGCGCGCCGGTCAGCGGCCAAGGAATCGCCAGCTCGGCATCGTTCCAGAGGATGCAGCGCTCATGCTCCGGCGCGTAGTAGTCGGTGGTCTTGTAGAGGAAATCCGCCGATTCGGAGACGACGAGGAAGCCGTGGGCGAGGCCCGGCGGCAGCCAGAACATGCGATTGCTGGTTTCCGACAGCTCGACGCAGGCCACCTTGCCGAAGGTCGGCGAGCTGCGGCGGATGTCCACGGCGACGTCGAACACCGTGCCGCTCGCCACGCGTACCAGCTTGCCCTGCGGCTGGCGCAGTTGGTAATGCAGCCCGCGCAGCACGCCGCGGGTGGAGCGGGAATGGTTGTCCTGCACGAACTCGGCGCGGATGCCGGCCGCCTCGGCCAGCACGCGCTTGTTGTAGCTCTCGAGGAAGAAGCCGCGCGCGTCGCCGAAGACCTTCGGTTCGAGAATCAGCGCGTCGTGGATCTCGGTTTGGATGACCTTCATGGGCCGCTATTTTACTTGCGGTTTAGATACTCGACCCGAATATCCTTTTTCCCGAGGACGACCTTGCTGACGGCGCCGAACTCGAAGGTCAGGCGCGGCCAGCGCCGCGGCGGCACTTCCAGCCAGTGGGCGAACAGCACGCGCAGCACGCCGCCGTGGGTGACCACCGCGGCGCCCTGAGGACGGGGCTCACCCCGTCCGAGGAAGTACTCCTGGGGTGCGGCCGGCGCCTCGCTCTGCCGCAGTTCGTCGAGGAAGGCCAGGGTGCGCGCCAGCATCGCCGCCGCCGATTCGCCGCCGGGCGGCGCGAAGTGGAGGATGTCGGCCACCCAGGCGTCGAAGGCGGCTTTCTCGATCTCGTCCCAGCGCCGCATCTCCCACTCGCCGAAGTGCATCTCGACGAGGCGGTCGTCGGCGGTCGGCGTCGGCGACAGATGCTCGGCCACGCTGCGGCAACGCAGGAGCGGGCTGGTGTAGACGGGGATGCCCTCGGGCAACATGTCGCGCAGGCGCGCCGCTTCCGTGCCCGCATCACCTGCCAGGCCGATGTCGCTGCGGCCGTAGCAGGTGCCCTCGGGCACGTCCGGCTCGGGATGGCGGATCAGGAAAAGTTCCATGCGACTGCAAGCATGCCAACATAGATCGCCAGCTCCGCGCCCTGCTGCGTGGCGCCGAGGCAGTCGCCGGTGTAGCCGCCGATGCGCGTGACGAAATAGCGCGCGGCCAGGAAAGTCGTCAGCGCCGCCAGCCCCAGGCCGGCGAGCGCGGCTTGCCAGGGCAGCAGGGCCAGCGGCGCCAGGCCGAAAAGCGCGGCGACGGCGAGGCTGCCGGCGCCCATGCGCACGGCGAGCGGCTTGGCGCGCGACGAGTCGTCGTCGCGAACGTAGTCGAGGGAGAAGATGAGCAGCGTGGAAAAAAAGCGCGAGGCGGCATGGCCGGCGACGAGGGCCGGCGCGATCCAGTCGTCGGGCAGCTCGTAGAGGGCGTTGAATTTCGCCAGCAGCATCAGCGCGACGGCGAGGGCGCCGTAGCTGCCGATGCGCGAGTCCTTCATGATGGCCAGCACCTGCGGCTTGGTCCAGCCGCCGCCGAAGCCGTCGACCGCGTCGGCCAGGCCGTCCTCGTGGAAGGCGCCGGTGACGAGCAGCGTCGCCGCCATGCTAAGCAGGATAGCCAGCGATACCGGCAGGACGAAGGCCGCGAGGAGAAAAGTCAGTCCCCCCAGCACGCCGACCAGGGTGCCGACCAGCGGGAAGTAGCGCGCCGCCCGGTCGAGCGCCTCCTGCGAGTGGCCGACCCAGGCGGGCACCGGCAGGCGCGTGAAGAAGCGCACGGCGCCGAAGAAGGCTTCAGCTTCCTGCCGCAGCATGGGGCAGCTACCCCCTCACCCCTGCCCTCTCCCCCGGCTCCGGGGGAGAGGGGGTGACCTGTTCGCTCACCCCGGCCGACTCGAAGCTCGCCATCTCGTTGAGGAAGGCCGCCGCCGCGCGCAGCAGCGGCCAGGCCAGCGCGGCGCCGGTGCCCTCGCCCAGCCTGAGATCC
>JAEUNH010000274.1 GCA_016791205.1 Rhodocyclaceae bacterium
CGTGCTCTTCGCGGTCGTCATTCAGCGGGCCTTCGCCATCGGCAAGCAGTCGGTGACGCTCGAACGTACTTACGCCGCGCTGGTGGCCCAGGGCATCGGCATCTGGATCGGCGTGCAGTCCTTCATCAACATGGGCGTCAACCTGGGCCTGCTGCCGACCAAGGGGCTGACCCTGCCGCTGATGAGTTTCGGCGGCTCGGGCATCCTCGCCAACTGCGTGGCGCTGGCGATTCTGCTGCGGGTGGACTACGAGAACCGGGCCTTGATGCGGGGGCAATCCGTATGAAGACCATCCTGGTGATGGCCGGCGGCACCGGCGGCCACGTTTTTCCGGGCCTGGCGGTGGCCGACTACCTGCATGCGCACGGCTGGCGCATCGTCTGGATGGGCAACCCGGAGGGCATGGAGGCGAAGCTGGTGCCGACGCGCGGCTACGAGATGGCCTGGGTGCGCTTCGCCGCGCTGCGCGGCAAGGGCCTGCTACGGGCGCTGCTGCTGCCCTTGAACCTGCTGCGCGCCTTCGGTCAGGCGCTGGCGGCGCTCTCCCGCGTCAAGCCCAACGTGGTGCTCGGCATGGGCGGCTATGTCACCTTCCCCGGCGGCATGATGGCGGCGCTGACCGGCCGGCCGCTGGTGGTCCACGAACAGAACTCCGTGGCCGGCCTGGCCAACCGCGTGCTGGCCGGCGTCGCCGACCGCATCCTAAGCGGCTTTCCGAACGTGCTGAAGCGCGGCGAGTGGGCCGGCAACCCGGTGCGCGCGGAGATCGCCGGCCTGCCTCAGCCTGCGCAGCGCTACGCCGCGCGCGGCGGGCCGCTCAACCTGCTGGTGGTCGGCGGCAGCCTCGGCGCCCAGGCCCTCAACGACGCCGTGCCACGGACACTGACTTTGCTGGCGCCCGAAGAGCGGCCGCGGGTGACGCACCAGTCGGGCGCGAAACAGATCGAGGCGCTGCATGCCGCCTACGCCAATGCCGGGGTCGAGGCAGAACTGGTCGACTTCATCGACGACATGGCGGCGCGCTACGCCGCCGCCGACCTGGTGGTCTGCCGCGCCGGCGCGCTCACCGTCGCCGAACTGGCGGCCGCCGGCGTCGCCAGCGTGCTGGTGCCCTTCCCGCATGCGGTGGACGACCACCAGACCGGCAACGCGCGCTTCCTTGCCGAGGCCGGCGCGGCGGTCCTGCTGCCGCAATCGGAACTCACGCCCGAGAGGCTGGCCGCGCTGCTGCGCGAACTGACGCGCGAGAAGCTGGCGGCGATGGCCGAGAAGGCCCGCGCCCTGGCCAAACCCGAAGCCACCCGTGCCGTGGCGGAGATCTGCATGGAGGCGGCACGATGAAACATAAAGTCCGCCGCATCCATTTCGTCGGCATCGGCGGCTCCGGCATGAGCGGCATCGCCGAGGTCATGCTCAACCTCGGCTACGAGGTGAGCGGCTCGGACCTCGCCGAGAACGCCGCCACGCGGCGCCTGGCCGGTCTCGGCGCGCGGGTCGACATCGGCCACCGCAGCGAGAACATCGCCGCGGCCGACGCGGTGGTGGTGTCCACCGCTGTCAGGGGCGACAACCCCGAAGTGATCGCGGCGCGCGCCCGCCAGATCCCGGTGGTGCCGCGGGCCCTGATGCTGGCCGAGCTGATGCGCCTCAAGCAGGGCGTCGCCGTCGCCGGCACCCACGGCAAGACCACCACGACGAGCCTGGTGGCGAGCATCCTCGCCGAGGGCGGCCTCGACCCGACCTTCGTCATCGGCGGCCGCCTCAACAGCGCCGGCGCGCACGCCCGCCTCGGCAGCGGCGAGTTCATCGTCGCCGAGGCCGACGAGTCCGACGCCTCCTTCCTGCATCTGGCGCCGGTGATCGCCGTGGTCACCAACATCGATGCCGACCACATGGAGACCTACGGCCACGACTTCGCCCGCCTCAAGCAGGCCTTCGTCGACTTCCTCCAGCACCTGCCCTTCTACGGCGCCGCCATCCTCTGCGAGGACGACCGCAACGTGCGCGAGATCATGCCCTTCGTCTCCAAGCCCATCGTCCGCTACGGCCTGGCCGAGACGGCGCACATCCGCGCCGCGGACGTCCGCCACGAGGGCGCGCAGATGAAGTTCTCCGTCCTGCGGCCCGGTTCCGCGCCGAAGCTCGACATCGTGCTCAACCTGCCCGGGGTGCACAACGTGCTGAACGCCCTGGCGGCGATCGCCGTGGCCGACGAGGTGGGGGTGCCCGATGCAGCCATCGTCAAGGCGCTGGCGGACTTCAAGGGCGTCGGCCGCCGCTTCCAGCGCTACGGCGAGATTCCGCTCAAGGCCGGCGGCCGCTTCACCCTGATCGACGACTACGGCCACCATCCGGCCGAAATGGCGGCGACGCTGGCGGCCGCGCGCGGCGCCTTCCCGGGCCGCCGCCTGGTGCTGGCCTTCCAGCCGCATCGCTACACCCGCACGCGCGACTGCTTCGAGGATTTCGTCAGGGTCCTGACGACGACCGATGTGCTGCTGCTCTCCGAGGTGTACCCGGCCGGCGAGGCGCCCATTGTCGCGGCCGACGGCCGCTCGCTGGTGCGGGCGATCCGCGTCACCGGCGCGCTGGAGCCGATCTTCGTCGAGGACATCGGCGAGATGGCGCAGCAGATCCTCGCCGTGGCGCGCGACGGCGACGTGGTGCTGACCATGGGCGCCGGATCGATCGGCGGCGTGCCGGGGAAGCTGACGCATGGACCTGTCTGAGATGAACCATCTGGCGCAATCGTTGCGCGGCGAACTGCGGTTCAACGAGCCGATGGCGCGGCATGTCACCTGGCGCGCCGGCGGCGCGGCGGCGCGCGCCTACGTGCCGGCCGACCTCGACGACCTGGCCGCCTTCCTGCGCGCCACCCGCCTCGACGAGCCGCTGCTGTTCGTCGGCCTGGGCAGCAACCTGCTGGTGCGCGACGGCGGCTTCGACGGCACGGTGGTGTTCCTGCACGCCGTGCTGGGGAGACTGACTTTTGCCGACGGACTTATTTATGCCGAAGCCGGCGTCGCCAGCCCGAAGGTGGCGCGCTTTGCCGCCAACCACGCTCTCGCCGGCGCGGAGTTCCTCGCCGGCATTCCCGGCACGGTGGGCGGCGCCCTGGCCATGAATGCCGGCTGCTACGGCGGCGAGACCTGGGCCATCGTCGAGCGGGTGCTGATGCTGGACCGCCGCGGCAATCTGCAGGAGCGCCGGGCGGAGGATTTCGGGATCGGCTACCGCCACGTCGGCTTGCGCGAAGCGAGCGACGAGCTGTTCGCCGCCGCCTGGTTCCGCCTGCCGCCGGGCGACGGCGTCGCCGCGCGGACGCGCATCCGCGAACTGCTGGAGAAGCGGATCGCCAGCCAGCCGCTGCAATTGCCGAACGCCGGCTCGGTGTTCCGCAACCCGCCGGACGAGCACGCCGCGCGGCTGATCGAGTCGGCGGGGCTGAAAGGGCTGCGCCTCGGCGGGGCGCAGGTGTCGGAGAAGCACGCCAATTTCATCGTCAACCCGGATCGGCGGGCCACGGCGGCGGACATCGAGGCGCTGATCGAGCGGGTGCAGGCGACGGTGCGCGAGCGCTTCGGCATCGAGCTGGTTCGTGAAGTACGCATAGTCGGGGAGAGGCCTTGAGCAAGCAATTCGGAAAAGTGGCGGTGCTGATGGGCGGTTCCTCCGCCGAGCGGGAGATATCGCTGATGTCCGGCAAGGCGGTGCTGGCGGCGCTGCAGAAGCGCGGCGTCGACGCCCACGCCTTCGATCCGGCCGAGCGGCCGCTGTGGGGGCTGAAGGAAACGGGCTTCCAGCGCGCCTTCATCGCCCTGCACGGCCGCGGCGGCGAGGACGGCACGGTGCAGGGCGCCCTCGAGCTGCTGGGCATTCCCTACACCGGCAGCGGCGTGATGGCCTCGGCGCTCTCCATGGACAAGTGGCGCACCAAGATGGTCTGGCACGCCAGCCAGCTGCCGACGCCGGCCTGGCACATCCTCAGGGCCGACAGCGACTGGGACACGGTAGCCGCCGAGCTCGGCCTGCCGCTGTTCGTCAAGCCGGCGCGCGAAGGCTCCAGCGTCGGCGCCACCAAAGTGACGCGCGCGGCCGATCTGCGCGCGGCCTGGGAGGCGGCGGTGCAGCACGATCCGCTGGTGCTGGCCGAGCAGTTCGTCGCCGGCGAGGAGCTGACCGCCGCCTTCCTTGGCGACCAGGCCCTGCCGCTGGTGCGCATCGTCGCGCCGGGCGGCAACTACGACTGGCAGAACAAGTATTTCAGCGACGCCACCCAGTACTTCTGCCCGAGCGGCCTGCCCGAGTCGGCCGAGGAGACGATCCAGGACCTGGTGCTGGAGTCGGCCCGGCTGCTCGACTGCCGCGGCTGGGGCCGCGCCGACCTGATCCTCGACGCCGCCGGCAAGCCCTGGCTGCTGGAGATGAACACCTCGCCGGGCATGACGGGACATTCGCTGGTGCCGATGGCGGCGCGCGCCGTCGGCATCGATTTCGAGACCCTGTGCCTGAAGATACTGGAGCAGGCGACGCTTGGCTAAGGCAAAGAGAAAATCCAATGACAACGCCGGATTCTGGGACAGGCCGCCGCTGATGAACCTGATCGCCGACCTGCTCTACTTCGCTGCCGCCCTGGGGCTGGGCTACGCCGCCACGCTGGCCGTGGCGCGCCTGCCGTTCTTTCCGCTGCGTGAGGTGGTGGTGGGCGGCGCGCTGCGCGAGGTGACGCCGACGCAGATCGAATACGCCGCCCGCAGCGCCGTGGCAGGCAATTTCCTCACGGTCAATCTCGATGCCGTGCGCGCCGCCTTCGAGAAGCTGCCCTGGGTGCGCAAGGCCGAGGTGCGCCGGCGCTGGCCGGACGGCCTCGAGCTGGCCATCGAGGAGCATGTCGCCGCGGCGCGCTGGAAGCAGGCCGACGCCCCGAAGGATGCCCTCCTGGGAGGCGCCGCCGAGGCGCGGCTGGTGAACCGCGAGGGCGAGGTGTTCGCCGCCGCCAGCAACGCCGCCTTGCCGCTGTTCGTCGGGCCGGAGGGATCGGCGGCGGCGATCCTGGCGCGCTACCGGGAGCTGCTGCCGCTGCTCGAGCCGCTCGGCCGCCAGCCGAGGAGCCTGGCGCTCAGCCCGCGCCAGGCCTGGCAACTGCGGCTCGACGACGGCGTGCTGCTGGATCTGGGCCGCGACCAGGCCAAGTCGCGCGTGAGCGAACGGCTGCAGCGCTTCGCCGCGGTCCATGGCCAGGCAACCGAGCGGCTCAAGGCGCGCGCCGACGTGATCGATTTGCGTTATCCCAACGGCTTCGCCATGCGCGTGGCCCGTGCAGGGGAAGGGAAGAAATGAGCGCCGTACGCCGGGCCGTCCCAAGTGCGGCGCAGCCAGCAACAGGGAGCGAGCGCAGCTCGCGAACAAACGTCACCCCCTTACACGGGAAGGGGGATGGGGGGAAGGTGGTTCATGTCTAAGGAAGTCAAAAACCTTATCGTCGGTCTCGACATCGGCACCTCGAAGATCGTCGCCATCGTCGCGGAACTCACCCCCGAGGGCCGGCTCGACATCCTCGGCATCGGCAGCCACCAGGAATCGCGCGGCCTGAAGAAGGGCGTGGTGGTGAACATCGAGGCCACGGTGAACGCCATTTCACGCGTCATCCAGGAAGTCGAGCTGATGGCCGACTGCAAGGTAAAGGAGGTCTATACCGGCATCGCCGGCAGCCACATCAAGAGCTTCAACTCCAACGGCATGGTGGCGATCAAGGACAAGGAGGTCTCGCCGCTGGACGTCGAGCGCGTCATCGAGACGGCGCGCGCCATGCCGATCCCCTCCGACCAGCAGATCCTGCACATCCTCACCCAGGAGTTCATCGTCGATGGTCAGGATGGGGTGCGCGAGCCGATCGGCATGAGCGGCGTGCGGCTGGAGGTGAAGACCCACATCGTCACCGGCGCCGTTTCGGCGGCCCAGAACATCGTCAAGTGCGTGCGCCGCTGCGGGCTGGAGGTGGTCGACCTGGTGCTGCAGCCGCTGGCCTCCAGCTACGCCGTGCTGACCGAGGACGAGAAGGAGCTGGGTGTCTGCCTGGTGGACATCGGCGGCGGCACCACCGACATCGCCGTATTCACCCAGGGCGCCATCCGCCACACGGCGGTGATTCCGGTGGCCGGCGACCAGATCACCAACGACATCGCCCACGCCCTGCGCACCCCGACGCCGGAGGCCGAGGAGATCAAGGTGCACTACGGCGTGGCCCTGCAGCAGCTGGCCGACGAGGACGAGCTGTTCGAAGTGCCCGGCATCGGCGAGCGCGGTCCGCGCCGCCTCTCCCGGCAGGCCCTGGTCGACGTCATCGAGCCGCGCGTCACCGAGCTCTACGAACTGATCCAGGCCGAGCTCAGGCGCAGCGGCTACCAGGAGCTGCTCTCCTCGGGGATCGTGCTGACCGGCGGCAGCTCGGTGATGCTCGGCATGGTCGAGCTGGGCGAGGAGATTTTCCACATGCCGGTGCGGCTGGGCATCCCCAAGTACGCAGGGAGTCTGGCCGAAGTGGTGCAGCACCCGCGCTACGCCACCGCCATGGGCCTGCTGCTGGAGGGCCTGGCGCAGAAGAAGCGCGGCATCCAGGCCCACAGCACCCGCACCTTCAAGCAGGTGCTGGGCAACATGAAGTCGTGGTTCGAGAAGAATTTCTGAGGTCGTTTTTTGTTTTGGTGTTGTTTTTCATAAGGAGGCGAGCATGTTTGAAATCATCGACAAGGAACCGAGCGGCACCGTCATCAAGGTGGTGGGCGTGGGGGGCGCCGGCGGCAACGCCGTCGACCACATGATCCGCGAAGGGGTGCAGGGCGTGGAGTTCATCTGCGCCAATACCGACGCCCAGGCGCTCAACCGCAGCGACGCCCACCGCAAGCTGCAGTTCGGCCCGGGCCTGGGCGCCGGCGGCAAGCCGGAGAAGGCCCGCGCCCTGGCCGAGGTGGAGCGCGAGCGGATCGCCGAGGCCCTGCAGGGCGCCCACATGGCCTTCATCACCGCCGGCATGGGCGGCGGCACCGGCACCGGCGCCGCGCCGATCGTCGCCGAGGTGGCGCGCGAGCTGGGCATCCTCACCGTCGCGGTGGTGACCAAGCCCTTCGAGTTCGAGAACGCCAAGCGCATGCAGGTGGCCGAGCAGGGCCTGGCCGAACTGTCGCGCCACGTCGACTCCCTCATCGTCATCCTCAACGAGCGCCTGACCGACGTGCTCGGCGAGGACATCAGCATGATCGCGGCCTTCAAGACCGCCGACAACGTGCTGAGGAACGCGGTGGGCGGCATCGCCGAGATCATCAACGTGCCGGGCCTGGTGAACGTCGACTTCGAGGACGTGCGCACGGTGATGGGCGAGATGGGCAAGGCCATGATGGGCTCGGCCGCGGCTTCCGGCATGGACCGGGCGCGGCTGGCCGCCGAACAGGCCGTGGCCAGCCCGCTGCTCGAAGGCATCGAGCTGTCCGGCGCCCGCGGCGTGCTGGTGAACATCTCCGCCAACAGCGCGCTGGGCATGAAGGAGGTGCGCGAGGTGATGAACACCATCCGCGCCTATGCCGCCGACGACGCCCACATCATCTTCGGCACGGTGTTCGACGACGCCATGGAGGACAACCTGCGCGTCACGGTGGTGGCCACCGGCCTGGGCGCGGCGACCGCCGCCCAGCAGTACCGGCCGCGCATGGAAGTGGTGGCGCAGAAGACCGGCACCGACAACGCGCCGATCGTCGAGACCATCAACTACGGCGAGCTGGAGGTGCCGGCGGTGATGCGCAGCGGCCGCCGCCACGCCACGGTCGAGGCGATGGCCGCCAGCGGGGTGGACAAGCTCGACATCCCGGCCTTCCTGCGCAAGCAGGCGGACTGATGGCCGGCGGATCGGTAGCGCAGCGTGCGCGGGGCGGTGCGGGGCTCCGCTATGGTAAACTTCGCCTCTTTGTCATAGCGCCGTCATCATGCTGCAGCAGCGCACGCTGAAATCGCTGATCCGCGCCACCGGCGTCGGGCTCCATTCCGGGGTCAAGGTCACCATGACCTTGCGTCCGGCGGCGCCCGACACCGGCATCGTCTTCCGCCGCGTCGACCTCGATCCGCCGGTGGACCTGCGCGCCGACCCCTTCGCCGTCGGCGACACCCGTCTCGCTTCCTGCCTGGAGAAGGACGGCGCCCGGATCGCCACCGTCGAGCACCTGATGTCGGCCCTCTCCGGTCTTGGCATCGACAACGCCTGGGTCGATGTCGACGCCGCCGAGATCCCCATCATGGACGGCAGCGCGGCGCCCTTCGTCTTCCTGATCCAGTCGGCCGGCGTCGAGGAGCAGAACGCCCCCAAGCGCTTCCTGCGCGTCAAGCGCGCGGTGCGCGTCGAGGAGGGCGACAAGTGGGCCGAGCTCTCGCCCTACGACGGCTTCCGCCTGAGCTTTTCCATCGTCTTCGACCACCCCGTCTTCGACAAGTCGAAGCCGCAGGTGACCGTCGATTTCGCCGAGCAGTCCTATGTCCGGGAAGTGGCCCGGGCCCGCACCTTCGGCTTCATGCAGGACGTCGAGGCCATGCGCTCGCAGGGCCTGGCCCTGGGCGGCAGCCTGGAGAACGCCATCGTGATGGACGAATACCGGGTGCTCAACGCCGACGGGCTGCGCTACGGCGACGAGTTCGTCAAGCACAAGGTGCTGGACGCGGTAGGCGACCTGTATCTGCTCGGCCACCCCTTGCTGGGGGCCTTCTCCGCCCACAAGTCCGGCCACGCCCTCAACAACAAGCTGCTGCGCGCCCTGCTGGCCGACCAGGCGGCCTGGGAGATGGTCAGCTTCGAGCGCATCGAAGACGCCCCCGCCTCGGTGGCAAGACTGTTCGCCCTGCCGGCCTAGCCGTCCCCGCCATGCTGCTGCTGAGGATCGTCGGCGTCCTGGTGGCCATCACCGTCGGCGCCGGCATCGTGGCCTTCCTGTTCACCCGGGATCGTCGCTACCTGCGCCTGTCCTGGCAGGTGGCCAAGTTCGCCGGCCTGTTCGCCCTGCTGGTGCTGGCCCTGATGTTCCTGGAGCGGGTGATCGTACTTTAGCGGGATCGCTTGACCAGCCGTTCCAGCGGTTCCTTGAGCGGCGATTCTTCCGGCAATGCTTCCGACAACCGCTGCAGATCCGTCTTGGCCTGGGCACCGACCGCAGGGGAAATCACCCTGTTTTTATGCTGCGGCGCAGCATAGGTCGGTTGCACTTTGACCTGTATTTCGGTAACCTCAGCACCCTTCAAAGAGAATTCGTCGACCAGGCTCGGCAGCATCTGTCTCAGCTTGGCGGCGACCGCGCCGGAATCGGCGTGGATAACAACCTTCCCCGACTTGAAATTGGCCACGCGGCTCGACGCGGCCAGATAGGACGGCGCGATCTGCTCGAAAACGCGCTGAAGTTTGACCAGCCGCCCGGCATGCGCCGACAGTCGCGCCAGATCGCCGGCGGAGTTCAGGTAAGCGTCGAGAGAACGCGCTGCCATTTAATTGGAATTGGATAAGGAGGGACGGCGTGCATATTATTCTCGTCTCCGACCGACTGGCAACCGCCAGGACCATTACGGTCACCGCCCGCCACCTGGCGCTGGCGGTGGCCGGCTTCGTGCTGGCCGTGCTGGCCGTATCCTCGCTGTTTTCCTACTTCACCGTGCGCCACGCCGCGGAGGTGCGCCTGCCCTTCCTGCAGAGCCTGCTGGTGAGCGTGCGCGAGCAGGAGACTCAGAAGACGCAGGAGTTCCTGCGCGAGAACCTCAACGCCATGGCGGTGCGCCTGGGCCAGCTGCAGGCCCAGCTGATGCGCCTCGATACCCTCGGCGAGCGCCTGGGGCAGCTCTCCGGCATCAAGCAGCCTGAGGCCAAGCCGGTCGACAAGTCCGGCCAGGGCGGCCCGCTGATCGCCCCGACCCGTCCGCTGACCCCGGAAGACCTGCAGCGCCAGCTCGACCAGCTCTCCCGCCAGCTCGAATCGAAGAGCGACTACCTTGGCCTGATCGAGTCCGAACTGATGGACGAGCGGGTGAAGAAGAACCAGCTGCCGACCGCCCTGCCGGTCGAGGCGCAATGGAACGCCTCCGGCTTCGGCTGGCGCATCGATCCCTTCACCGGCGAGCAGGCCCTTCACGAAGGCATCGATTTCATCGCCGACACCGGCACCCCGATCGTCGCCGCCGCCGCCGGCATCGTGGTCACCGCCGAGCGCCATCCCCAGTACGGCAACCTGGTCGAGATCGATCACGGCAACGAGCTGATCACCCGTTACGCCCACGCCTCCAAAATGCTGGTCAAGCAGGGTGCCCTGGTCAAGCGCGGCCAGAAGGTCGCCGAGGTCGGTTCCACCGGCCGTTCCACCGGCCCGCACCTGCACTTCGAGGTGCGCTTCAAGGGCGCCGCGCAGAACCCCAACCGCTTCCTGCAGAACGCTCAGAAGCAAAAGCTCGCCCTCCATCGCCGCAGGTAATATTCGGCCTTCCCTCCGCCCCCTCCCGAGGTAGGGGGTGACGGCTGCTCGCTTCGCTCCCCCGTGTCGACGCCGCGGTCAAAGAGGGGCGGCATGCTAAAATTCGCTTCTTTTTCCGCCGCCTACCGCGTTTCCGCATGATTTCCGGCCTCCTCAAGAAAATATTCGGCAGCCGCAACGACCGGCTGGTCAAACAGTACGCGCATACCGTCCGCGCCATCAACGCCCTCGAGCCCGCCATCGGCGCGCTCTCCGACGAGCAACTGCGCGGCAAGACCGACGCATTCCGCCGCAAGGTGGCCGACGGAGCCAGCCTCGACGAGATCCTGCCGGAAGCCTTCGCCGTGGTGCGCGAGGCCGGCAGGCGGGCCCTCGGCATGCGCCACTTCGACGTCCAGCTGATCGGCGGCATGGTGCTCAACGACGGCAAGATCGCCGAGATGCGCACCGGCGAGGGCAAGACCCTGGTGGCGACCCTGCCGGCCTACCTCAACGCCCTCTCCGGCAAGGGCGTGCATGTCATCACGGTGAACGATTACCTGGCCTCGCGCGACGCCGAGTGGATGGGCAAGCTCTACCGCTTCCTCGGCATGACGGTCGGCGTCAACCTCTCGCAGATGCCGCACGAGGAGAAGCAGGCTGCCTACGCCGCCGACATCACCTACGGCACCAACAACGAGTTCGGCTTCGACTACCTGCGCGACAACATGGTCTATGCCGCCAAGGACCGGGTGCAGAAGCGGCTCAGCTACGCCATCGTGGACGAGGTCGACTCGATCCTCATCGACGAGGCGCGCACCCCGCTGATCATCTCCGGCCAGGCCGAGGACCACACCGACCTCTACGTGCGCATGAACCAGGTGGCGCCGCTGCTGACCCGCCAGAAGGAGGAGAAGGGCGAGGGCGACTTCTGGGTGGACGAGAAGGCCCACACCGTGCTGCTCTCCGAGACCGGCCACGAGCACGCCGAGGAGATCCTGGCCCGCATGGGGATGCTGCCCGAGGGCGGCAGCCTCTACGAGCCGGCCAACATCCTGCTGATCCACCACCTCTACGCCGCGCTGCGCGCCCACAGCCTGTTCCACCGCGACCAGCACTATGTCTCGCAGAACGGCGAGATCGTCATCGTCGACGAATTCACCGGCCGCCTGATGCCCGGCCGGCGCTGGTCCGACGGCCTGCACCAGGCGGTCGAGGCCAAGGAGGGCGTGCAGATCCAGAACGAGAACCAGACGCTGGCCTCGATCACCTTCCAGAACTATTTCCGCATGTACGGCAAGCTGTCCGGCATGACCGGCACGGCCGACACCGAGGCCTACGAGTTCCACCAGATCTATGCCCTGGAAACGGTGGTCATCCCGACCAACCAGCCGATGATCCGCGACGACCGCATGGACCAGGTCTATCGCACCGCGCCGGAGAAGCACCGCGCCATCATCGCCGACATCCGCGACTGCCACCAGCGCGGCCAGCCGGTGCTGGTCGGCACCACTTCCATCGAGAACTCCGAGCTGCTCTCCGGCATGCTCGACAAGGAGAAGCTGCCGCACCAGGTGCTCAACGCCAAGCAGCATGCGCGCGAGGCGCTGATCGTCGCCCAGGCCGGCCGGCCCGGCATGATCACCATCGCCACCAACATGGCCGGCCGCGGCACCGACATCGTGCTCGGCGGCAACGTCGAGAAGCAGGTCGACGCCCTGCGCGCCGAGGGCAAGCTGCCGGAAGGCGAGCTGGAGGCGCGCAGCGTCCAGCTGCGCGGCGAATGGCAGGCCCTGCACGAGCGGGTGGTCAAGGCCGGCGGCCTGCACATCATCGGCTCCGAGCGGCATGAATCGCGGCGCATCGACAACCAGCTGCGCGGCCGCTCCGGCCGCCAGGGCGACCCGGGCTCCAGCCGCTTCTACCTGTCGCTCGAAGACCCGCTGCTGCGCATCTTCGCCGGCGAGCGCCTCAACGCCATCATGGTGCGGCTGAAGATGCCCGAGGGCGAGGCCATCGAGCATCCGCTGGTGACGCGCTCGCTGGAATCCGCCCAGCGCAAGGTCGAGCAGCGCAACTTCGACATCCGTAAACAACTTCTTGAGTACGACGACGTCGCCAACGACCAGCGCAAGGTGATCTACCAGCAGAGGAACGAGCTGCTCGAGACCGACGACATCACCGAGACCATCACGGCGATGCGCCAGGGCGTGCTGCACGACGCCTTCCGCACCCATGTACCGGCCGACAGCGTCGAGGAGCAGTGGGACATTCCCGGCGCCGAAGCCGCCCTGGCCGCCGAGTACCAGCTGCCCTTGCCGATCGGCGAATGGCTCAAGGCCGAGCCGAACCTCTCCGACGACGACATCGTGCGGCGCATCCTCGACGAGGCCGACCAGCGCTACGCCGCCAAGGTCGAGCTGGTGGGGGCCGAGCCCTTCCACCACTTCGAGCGCAACATGATGCTGCAGAGCCTGGACACGCACTGGCGCGAGCACCTGGCGGCGCTCGACCACCTGCGCCAGGGCATCCATTTGCGCGGCTATGCCCAGAAGAACCCCAAGCAGGAATACAAGCGCGAGGCCTTCGAGCTGTTCGAGAGCCTGCTGCAGACGGTGCGCAACGAGGTGACCAGGCTGCTGATGACCGTCGAGATCCGTTCGCAGGAGCAGGTCGAGCAGAGCGAGCCGCACGCCGCCGTCGAGAACGTGCAGTACCACCACGCCGATTACGACGAGGCGCTGGGGACGGCCGGCGAGGCCGACAAGCCGGCCCAGCCGCAGGTCCGCCAGGGCGAGAAGATCGGCCGCAACGACCCCTGTCCCTGCGGTTCGGGCAGGAAATACAAGCATTGCCACGGCAAGCTCAGCTGACCCTGGGCCGTCCGACATGCCGGTCAATCTGCCCCCCCCTGTTGCCGCCGAACTGCTGCCGGTCGCCGGCGTCGCCCTCGGCATCGCCCAGGCCGGCATTCGCAAGGCCAACCGCCGCGACCTGCTGCTGGTCCGCCTCGAGCCGGGCGCCACCGTCGCCGGCGTGTTCACGCAGAACCGCTTCTGCGCCGCCCCGGTGCTGCTCTGCCGCGAGCACCTGGCGGCCGCCGCCAGGGCCGGCGGCATCCGCGCCCTGCTGGTCAACACCGGCATCGCCAACGCCGGCACCGGCGAGCCCGGCCTGCTGGCCGCGCGCCGCAGCTGCGAGGCGGCGGCGCGCCAGCTCGGCTGCGAACCCTGGCAGGTGCTGCCGTTTTCCACCGGGGTCATCATGGAGCCGCTGCCGGTCGAGCGCCTCGTGGCGGGGCTGCCGGCCTGCGCGGCCGACCTGCGCGAGGACAACTGGGCGGCGGCGGCCCAGGCCATCATGACCACCGACACCGTGGCCAAGGCCGCCTCCAGAAAAGTCGGTCTGCGCGGCACGGCGATCACCGTCACCGGCATCGCCAAGGGCGCCGGCATGATCCGCCCCAACATGGCCACCATGCTCGGTTTCGTCGCCACCGACGCCGCCATCGCCCAGCCGCTCATCGAGCGCCTGGTGCGCGAGGCCGCCGACGCCTCCTTCAACTGCATCACGGTGGACGGCGACACCTCGACCAACGATTCCTTCATGCTGATCGCCTCGGGCCGCGCCGGCAACGCAGCGATTGCCGATGCCGCCTCCGACGACTACGCCGTCCTGCGGGACGCCGTCAGCGCCGTCGCCGCCGAGCTGGCCCAGGCCATCGTCCGCGACGGCGAGGGCGCCACCAAGTTCATGACCATCGAGGTGGGCGGCGGCCGCGACGCCGTCGAATGCAAGGCCGTCGGCTACGCCATCGCCCACTCGCCGCTGGTGAAAACCGCCTTCTTCGCCTCCGACCCCAACCTCGGCCGCATCCTCGCCGCCATTGGCAACGCCGGCATTGCCGATCTTGACGTGGCGCGGGTGAGGCTGTGGCTGGACGAGGTGCTGGTGGCGGAAGACGGCGGCCCCGCGGCAAGCTACCGCGAGGAAGACGGCGCACGGGTCATGAAGCAGGCCGAGATCGCGGTGCGAATCGACCTTGCCCGCGGCGAGGCCCGGGCGACGGTGTGGACCTGCGATTTTTCCTACGACTACGTCAAGATCAACGCCGACTACCGCAGCTGATTCACTGCACGCGGAAGGCGGTCAGTTCGATGCTTTCCTGCTCCTTGCCGACACCCCATATGGCATGGACTTCGGTCT
>JAEUNH010000222.1 GCA_016791205.1 Rhodocyclaceae bacterium
CGCCGGCGCCCCGCCGCCGGTGCCGAAGCCGCCGGCGATGACGCTGATGAAGTTGCGGTTCATGGCTCGGCACATGATGTACGACAGGATCGCGCCGGAGGAGCCGACCAGCGCGCCGGTGACGATCAGCAGGTCGTTCGAGAGCATGAAGCCGGTGGCCGCCGCCGCCCAGCCGGAGTAGCTGTTGAGCATCGACACCACCACCGGCATGTCGGCGCCGCCGATGGCCATCACCATGTGGATGCCGAACAGCAGCGCGATGACGGTCATGACGATCAGCGGCGTCATGCCGGCCTGCACCGTCGGCGCATGCAGGAACTCGCGGCCGTACCAGATCACCACCAGCAGGCCGACGAGGTTGATCCAGTGGCGCGCCGGCAGCAGCAGCGGCTTGCCGCCGATCTTGCCGGAGAGCTTGCCGAAGGCGATCACCGAGCCGGAGAAGGTCACCGCGCCGATGAGGATGCCGACGTAGATCTCGATCTCGTGGATGGCCTTCTCGGCGCCCGTAAACTGGATCGAGGTGTCGACGTAGCTGGCGTAGCCGACCAGGCAGGCGGCGAGGCCGACCAGGCTGTGCATGATCGCCACCAGTTCCGGCATCTGGGTCATCTGCACGGCGCGCGCGGCGTAGAGGCCGATGGCCCCGCCCACCACCATGGCGGCGACGATCCAGGGGATGCCGGCGGCGGCGACGCGCGGGCCCAGCACGGTGGCCAGCACGGCGATGGCCATGCCGACGATGCCGTAGAGGTTGCCGCGCCGCGAGGTCTCCGGATTGGAGAGCCCGCCCAGGCTGAGGATGAAGAGGATGGTCGCGCCGATGTAAGCGACGGTAGTCAAACTGGAAGTCATGGGTGTGTTTCTCCGAAGGGCCGCCCCGAGGAGAAACGGCCACAAGTCATGGAGCGCAGCGAACCGAGGTCACCCCCCTTCGCGGAAGGGGGGATGGGGGGAATGCTCATTTTCTGAACATCGCCAGCATGCGGCGGGTGACGGCGAAACCGCCGAACATGTTGATGCAGGTCAGCGCCAGGCCGGCCACCGCCATCCAGCGGATCAGCTCGTCGGGCCGGCCGGCCGCGCCGGCCTCCAGCGACGGGGCGATCTGCACCAGGGCGCCGATGGCGATGATGCTGGAAATGGCGTTGGTGACGCTCATCAGCGGCGTGTGCAGCGAGGGCGTGACGTTCCAGATCACCATGTAGCCGATGAAACAGGCCAGCACGAAGACCGTGAAGTGCGACAGGAAGCTGGCCGGGGCGTAGGCGCCGACCAGCCAGAACAGCGCCGCGGCGACGCCGAACACGATGGCCAGCGTGCCGGCCGCCATCGGCTCGCCGGCACCGTGGCCGTGGCCCTTGGCGGCGGGCGCCGCGGCGGCGGCGGGTTTGGCTTGCGGCGGCGCGGCTGGCGCCTTCGGTGGCGGCGGCGGCCAGGTGATGGCGCCGTCCTTGATGACGGTCAGGCCGCGGATGGCCTCGTCTTCCATATTGACGTTGATCACGCCGTCCTTGGTCTTGCACAGCTCCTCGGCGAGGCGGAACAGGTTGGTCGCGTAGAGCGTCGAGGACTGCCTGGACAGGCGGCCGACCAGGTCAGTGTAGCCGATGAGGGTGACGCCGTGCTTCACCACGGCCTGGCCGGGCTCGGTCAGCTCGCAGTTGCCGCCCTGCTCGGCGGCCATGTCGACGATGACGCTGCCCGGCTTCATGCTCTTCACCATCTCGGCGGTGATCAGCCGGGGCGCCGGCTTGCCGGGGATCAGGGCGGTGGTGATGATGATGTCCACTTCCCGGGCCTGCTTGGCGTACATCTCGCGCTGGGCCTGCTGGAAGCCCTCGCTCATCACCTTGGCGTAGCCGCCGCCGCCGGAGCCTTCCTCCTCGTAGTCGACCTTGACGAACTCGCCGCCCAGCGAGACCACCTGGTCGGCCACTTCGGCACGGGTGTCGTTGGCGCGCACGATGGCGCCGAGGCCGGCGGCGGTGCCGATCGCCGCGAGACCCGCGACGCCGGCGCCGGCGATGAAGACCTTGGCCGGCGGCACCTTGCCGGCGGCGGTGATCTGCCCGTTGAAGAAGCGGCCGAAGGCGTTGGCGGCCTCGATCACGGCACGGTAGCCGGCGACGCCGGCCTGCGAGGTCAGGGCGTCCATCTTCTGCGCGCGGGAGAGCGTGCGCGGCAGCGCGTCGATGGCCAGCACGGTCGCCTTCTTCGCGGCGAGCTGCTGCATCAGTTCCGGGTTCTGCGCCGGCCAGATGAAGGAGATCAGGGTGCCGCCTTCGCGCAGCAGCCCGACTTCCCCGGCGGAGGGGCCGCGCACCTTGAAGACGATGTCGGCCTTGGCCCACAGGGCGGCGGCATCGCCGACCACTTCGGCGCCGGCGGCGCGATAGGCGTCGTCGTCAAAATTGGCCGCGTCGCCGGCACCGGACTGGACGGCGACCCGGAAACCCAGCTTGATGAGTTTTTCAACGACCTCGGGCACCGTGGCGACGCGCTTCTCGCCGGCCGCCGTTTCCTTCGGCACGCCTATGACCAGAGACATTTCATCCCCCCCTTTGATTTATGCTATGCGGAACTCGGCCGGCACCATCAAAAACCCGGGCCGGAAGATAAGCGGCAATAATACTGAAATCGATTCGCCCTGTGTTGCCCGCAACAACCTGTTGAGGATTGAAACATGAAGAAACCCCGCAAGTTGCGCTCGCAAAAGGCCGGCCTGGCCCCCGGCACGCTGGTGCATGTGGGCGAGCGGCACACCGCCCGGCCCGACATCACCCTCTTCGAGTACGACGCCGGCAGCCTCAAGGAGACCCGCTTCGCCTCGATCGCCGCCTCGCGCGAGCACGCCCGCGCGGCGGGCACCCTGTGGCTCAACGTGCACGGCCTGCACGAGCCCGAGGTGATGGCCGAGATCGGTCACCGCTTCAAGCTGCACCCGCTGGTGCTGGAGGACATCCTCAACACCGACCAGCGGCCGAAGATCGACGACTACGGCGACTACCTCTACATCGTCGCCCGCTTCTTCGACTACGACGCCGCCACCGGCACCGTCAGCTCGGACCAGGTCAGCATCGTGCTGGGCGCCGACCTGGTGCTGACCTTCCAGGAGCGGCCGACCGGCAGTTTCGACCCGCTGCGCGAGCGACTGCGCGGCGACAAGGGCCAGATCCGCAAGCTCGGCGCCGACTACCTCGCCTATTCCCTGCTCGACATCCTGGTGGACCGCTACTTCGCCGTGCTCGAGCAGCTGACCGAGCGCACCGAGGCCCTGGAGGACGTGCTGCTGCAGCAGGCCACCCCGGCGGCGCTCAAGGAAATCCACGCCATCAAGCGCGAGGCGATGATCATGCGCCGCGCCGTCTGGCCGCTGCGCGAAGTCATCAACAGCCTGGCGCGGGCCGACCAGCGCTTCTTCAAGGCGGAGACCCAGCCCTACCTGCGCGACATCTACGACCACACCGTGCATGTCATCGAGTCGCTGGAGAGCATCCGCGACCTGATCGCCGGCATGCTCGACATCTATCTGTCCAGCATCTCCAACCGGGTCAACCTGGAGGTGCGCATCCTCACCGTGATCACCACCCTGTTCATGCCGGCAGCGCTGATCGCCGGCATCTTCGGGATGAACTTCAGGAACATGCCGCTGCTGGAGAGCAACGAAGGATTTCTCATTGCGCTCAGCATGATGGGGGCCATTGCTCTAGTGATGGTTACGGTCTTCTGGCGACGGCGCTGGCTGGGGTGAGCCGTATCATAAGTGCCTCTCCAGAAAAGTATGATGGAGAAGGCGCAAAAACCGTGACGCATTTCACGAAAATCCCATTAGAATTCGCCCTCCTAGAACCGGACAGCGGTCTGTCGCATCAAGCGGAGGAGCGGCGTTGCCAGTTTCGAAGTTTATGAATCGCCCCTTGAACGCGCGGCGATTCGGGATGCACCCTCAAATGGGCCGCCTGGCATGACCCTGCACGGCGCGCAGTCCGCGAACAGTCCCGCCGAGTTCCCGCTCGACAAATTGCGCGCCCTGCACGCCCTGGCCGACCGCATCAACCGCAGCGTTTCCCTCGACGACATCTATCCCGAAGCCCTCGGCGCGCTGCGCCAGGTGGCCCATGCCGAGCGCGCCGCGGTGCTGCTGCTCGATGCGGCCGGCAGCATGCGCTTCGTCGCCAGCGACGGCCTCTCCGAGGCCTACTGCCGGGCGGTCGAAGGCCATTCGCCCTGGGCCGCCAACGAGGCGCAGGCCCGGCCGGTGCTGGTGTCCGACCCGGCGCGCGAGCCCTCCCTGGCGAAGCTGCTGCCGCTGCTTGCGGCCGAGGGCATCGCCTCGCTGGCCTTCATCCCCATCGCCCACCAGGGCCGGCTGCTCGGCAAGTTCATGCTCTACTTCAACGCGCCGCACACCCTGCCCGAGGCCGACGTGCGCCTGGCCCTGACCGTCGCCGAATACCTGGCGCTGGCCGTCTCGCGCCAGCGCGCCGTCGAGGAACTGCAGCAACTGAACGCCAATCTGGAGGCGCGGGTCCGCCGCCGCACCCACCAGCTGGAGGAAGCCAACCGCGAGATGGAATCCTTCTGCTATTCGGTGTCGCACGACCTGCGCGCGCCGCTGCGGGCCCTCGACGGCTTCGCCCGCATCCTGCTCGAGGACGCCGGCCACCTCCTCGACGAGCTCGACAAGGAAAAGCTGGGGCGCATCATCGCCGCCAGCGAGCGCATGGGCCGGCTGATGGACGACCTGCTGAAGTATTCGCGCATCGGCCGCGCCAGCATGCGCCTGGCCGACGTGGACCTCAGCGCCCTCGCCGCGGAAGTCGCCGGGCGCCTGCAAGGGCAGGCGCCGCAACGCCGGCTGGCGCTGCAGATCGGCGCCGGGCTGCGGGTCCGCGCCGACAGCGGCCTGATGCGCATCCTCCTGGAGAACCTGCTCGGCAACGCCTGGAAATACACCGGCGGGAACAGCGAGACGCTGATCGAATTCGGCCGGAACGGGGACGGGGTGTATTACGTGCGCGACAACGGCGCCGGCTTCGACATGCGCTACGCCACCAAGCTGTTCGCGCCCTTCCAGCGCGCCCATTCGCACGGGGAGTTCGAGGGCAACGGCATCGGCCTGGCCATCGTCCAGCGCATCGTGCACCGCCACGGCGGCCGCATCTGGGCCGAGTCCGAGCCCGGCCGCGGCGCCACGCTCTACTTCACGCTTTGGCCGGAGGGGATCCCGGCGGAGCTGGCTTGCGCTCTTCCTTCTTCTCCACCAGCTTGACGATCGCCAGCGAGCAGTTGTCGCCGTGCCCGTCGGCGCGGTCGCGGGCGCGCTGGATCAGGATCTCGGCCGCCGCGCGCGGGGCGTGGGCGGCCAGCACGCCGCCCAGTTCGGCATCCGAGAAGTAAGCCCACAAGCCGTCGGAGCAGAGCAGGAAAGTGTCGCCGGCCTGGGGCGGCACCGCCTCGCCGTAATCGATGCTCGGCTCGCGCTCGGAGCCGAGGCAGCCCAGCAGCACGTTCTTCTGCGGATGGCGCTCGGCCTGCTCGGGCGTCAGGTAGCCCTGCTTGAGCATCATGTTGACGTAGGAGTGGTCGTAGCTGCGGCTCACCAGCTGGTCGCCGCGGAAGTGGTAGATGCGCGAATCGCCGCAGTGGGCCCAGTCCACCCGGCCGGGCTGGAACAGCAGCACGCAGGCGGTGCTGTGCGGATCCTGTTCGCTGGTGAAGCGGGTCAGCAGGATGGCAGTATGGGCCTCGTTGATGATCGTGCCGAGCAGCTGCTGCGGCGACTCGTCGGCCGGCGCGAAGACATCGAATGTGTGGCGGGCCTTGAAGACCACCTGTTCGGCGGCCATCGCCCCGCCGGTATGGCCGCCCATGCCGTCGGCCAGCACCGCCATCATCAGGCCCTTGCGGCCGGGATGGGGGATCAGGCTGACGCGGTCCTGCTGTTCCTTGCGGTCGCCGATATGCTGCGCGGCGCAGGTTTCAACGGAGAAGGCCATGGGCGAAAACCATCATCTTTGTTCGGGCCGACTTTAGCATGCCTTGTGATAGGCTGCGCGCTGGCGAATTCGGGAGTGCCGCATGCTGCATCCGCGCAGGGGCTTCAACCAGGTCAGGGTCGGCGAGCGCTTCGAGAGCGCCATGACCCTGACCGAAACCCACATCGTCCTGGGCGCCGGCCTGTTCGGCGATTTCAACCGGCTGCATGTCGACGAACCCTTCGCGGCGCAGTCGCGCCACGGCGGCCGCATCGCCCATGGCTACCTCACCAGCTCGCTCATCGCCGCCTCCTACGGCATGGTCTTCCACGGCACGGCCGTCGCCTACCTGGAACACGCCTGCAGGTTCCTCAAGCCGGTGCGCGCCGGCGACACCCTCACCACCGTCTGGGAGGTGTCCGACCTGACGCCGAAGCCGAAGCACGACGGCGGCATCGTCGCCATGAAGGCGACGTGCACCAATCAGGACGGCGAGGTCGTGGCGGAAGCGACGGGGACGATGCTGGTGAAGAACGTTTAGAGCGGCAGGCTGAATTATTCCCCCTCTCCCCCGACCCCTCCCCCACGAGGGGGGAGGGGAGAAGTGGCCTCCTCTCCCCTCGCGGGAGAGGGATGGGGAGAGGGGGAAACTACCTCTTCAACTTTTCCTCTTCCCGCAGCCTCAGCACCCGCCGCTGCACCTTGCCGGTGGTGGTCATCGGAAGCTGATCGATGAACTCGATGGCCTTCGGGTACTCGTAGGGCGCGAGATATTGCCGCACATGGGCCTGCAGCTCGGCCTCCAGCGCGGCGCAAGGCGTTTGCCCCGGCTGCAGCACGATGAAGGCCTTGACGACGGTGCCGCGCGTCTCGTCGGGCGCGCCGATCACCGCGGCGTTGGCCACCGCCGGATGCTTCACCAGGCAGTTCTCGATCTCGGCCGGGCCGATGCGGTAGCCGGCGCTCTTGAACATGTCGTCGGCGCGGCCCTGGTACCAGAGGGTGCCCTCCTCGTCCATCTTCGCCAGGTCGCCGGTGCGGGCCCAGGCCGTCTCGCCCTCACCGATGTATTTCTCTTCCGTCGCCTTCGGGTTGTTCCAGTACTCGATGAGGAACACCGGATCCATTTCGCCGTTGCAGCTGCGCTGCACGCAGACCTCGCCCACCTCGCCGGGCGGCAGCACCTTGCCGGAATCGTCCACCACCGCCACCCGGTGGCCCGGATAGGGCCGCCCCATGGCGCCCGGCTTGGGCGGATACACCGCCGCGCAGTTGCCGACGATGTAGTTCACCTCGGTCTGGCCGAACATCTCGTTGATGGTCAGGCCGAGCTTGTCGCGCGCCCAGGCGAAGACCGTCTCGCCGACCGATTCGCCGGCGCTCATGATGCTGCGCAGCTCGAGGTCGTAGCGCGCCCTGGGCTCGGGCACCGCCTTCATCATCATCTTCAGCGCGGTGGGAAAGAGGAAGGCGTTTCGCACGCCGTACTTCTCCATCAGCCAGAAGGCCTTCTCCGGATCGAAACGGCCGCGATAGCCGAGCAGCGGCTGGCCGCAGGCCCAGGTCGGCAGCAGCACGTCGAACAGGCCGCCGGTCCACGCCCAGTCTGCCGGCGACCAGAACATATCCCCCTCTTTCGGGAAAAAATCGTGCGAACAGACGAAACCCGGGAGGTTGCCGAGCAGGGTGCGCTGCGCCATCAGCGCGCCCTTCGGATTGCCCGTCGTGCCGCTGGTGTAGATGATCAGCGCCGGGTCGTCGGCCGCGGTGTCCACGCACTGGAAGCGGCGCGAGGCGCGCGACAGCAGCAGATCCCAGTCGTGAGTGCCAGACTCCTTCGCGCCGCCGACGCCGATGACGTGGCGCAGCTTCGGCAGCCGTTCCTTCACCGCCCACAGCTTGGGCAGGGTGGACTCGTCGACGATGGCGACGCTGGCCCCGGAGTCGGCCAGGCGGTACTCCAGCGCGTCGGGGCCGAACAGGTGCGAGAGCGGCAGCGCGATGGCGTCCATCTGATAGCAGGCGACATGGGCGATGCCGGTCTCGGGCCGCTGCGGCAGCAGGATGGCGACGCGGTCGCGGCGCATCACGCCGAGGGCCTGCAGCACATTCGAGAGCCGGTTGGCGGCCATCTGGATGTCCCGGAAGGTCCACGCCTCCGTGTGCCCGGCCTCGTCCTCGTAGTAGAGGGCGAAGCGCGCGCGGTCCTTGGCCCAGCGCCCGCAACATTCGCGCGCCATGTTGTAGCGCGCCGGCGTCTCCCAGCGGAACCCCTGGTGCAGCGCGTCGTAGCCTTTTGCCTTTTCATTCAGTTGCATGACGACCCCTCCGGTCGGTGGATTCTAACCGTTCGCGCCATTCCGGCAATTGGGCGGAACTTCCCTGTTTATTTCTTCTCTCTAAACCTAAAGCGAAGTGCTACGTTAATAACGTAAACAGGCTCACGAGGCCTGTCGGAAATTTTCCTACAACACACGGCGCCGCACCGCAGGACGCCGGGAAAGGAGAGAGACATGGACATCGTCGCCGAAGTCGCCTCCCGCTACGAGCGCATCCGCGAGGAGGAATACTCCCTCCAGGAGTACCTGGAGATCTGCCGCAAGGACCCCACCGCCTACGCCACCGCCGCCGAGCGCATGCTGGCCGCCATCGGCGAGCCGGAAATGCTCGACACCCGGCAGAATCCGCGCCTGTCGCGCCTCTTTGCCAACAAGGTCATCAGGGTCTATCCCTCCTTCCGCGAGTTCTACGGCCTGGAGGAGGCGATCGAGAACGTGGTGTCGTATTTCCGCCATGCCGCCCAGGGCCTGGAGGAAAAGAAACAGATCCTCTACCTGCTCGGCCCGGTCGGCGGCGGCAAGTCCTCGATCGCCGAGCGCCTCAAGCAACTCTTTGAAAAGATTCCGCTCTATGCCCTGAAGGGGTCGCCGGTCAACGAAACGCCGCTGGGCCTGTTCTCGCCCGAGGAGGACGCCGCCATCCTCGAGGAAAAGTACGCCATCCCGCGCCGCTACCTCAGCGGCCTGCTCTCGCCCTGGGCGGTCAAGCGCCTGCACGAGTTCAACGGCGACATCTCCAAGTTCCGCGTCGTCAAGCGCCACCCTTCCGTGCTGCGCCAGATCGCCATCGCCAAGACCGAGCCGGGCGACGAGAACAACCAGGACATCTCCTCCCTCACCGGCAAGATCGACATCCGCAAGCTGGAACAGTACGCCCAGAACGACCCGGACGCCTACAGCTACTCCGGCGGCCTCTGTCTGGCCAACCGCGGCCTGCTGGAGTTCGTCGAGATGTTCAAGGCGCCGATCAAGGTGCTGCACCCGCTGCTCACCGCCACCCAGGAGGGCAACTACAAGGGCACCGAAGGCTTCGGCGCCATCCCCTTCGACGGCATCGTGCTGGCCCACTCCAACGAGTCGGAATGGCGCGCCTTCAAGAACAACCGCAATAACGAGGCCTTCCTCGACCGCATCTACATCGTCAAGGTGCCCTACTGCCTGCGCGTCTCCGAGGAGGTGCGCATCTACGAGAAGCTGCTGGCCAACTCGGCGCTGTCGCAGGCGCCCTGCGCGCCCGGCACGCTGAAGATGATGTCGCAGTTCGCCGTGCTCTCGCGCCTGGTCGAGCCGGAGAACTCCAGCCTCTATTCCAAGATGCAGGTCTACGACGGCGACAACCTGAAGGACACCGACCCGAAAGCCAAGTCCTACCAGGAATACCGCGACTTCGCCGGCCCCGACGAGGGCATGAACGGCATCTCGACGCGCTGGGCCTTCAAGATCCTGTCGAAAGTGTTCAACTTCGACCACTCCGAAGTCGCCGCCAACCCGGTGCACCTGCTCTACACCCTCGAGCAACAGGTCGAGAAGGAGCAGTTCCCGCCCGAGGTCGAGCAGCGCTATCTCGCCCACATCAAGGAATACCTGTCGCCGAAGTACGCCGAATTCATCGGCAAGGAGATCCAGACCGCCTACCTGGAGTCGTATTCCGAGTACGGCCAGAACATTTTCGACCGCTACGTCATCTACGCCGACTACTGGATCCAGGACCAGGAGTTCCGCGACCCCGACACCGGCGAGGTGTTCGACCGCAAGGCCCTCAACGAGGAGCTGGAGAAGATCGAAAAGCCGGCCGGCATCTCCAACCCGAAGGACTTCAGGAACGAGATCGTCAACTTCGTCCTGCGTTCGCGCGCCCAGAACCACGGCAAGAACCCGGCGTGGACCAGCTTCGAGAAGATGCGCCAGGTGATCGAGAAGAAGATGTTCTCCAACACCGAGGAGCTGCTGCCGGTGATCTCCTTCAACGCCAAGGCCTCCGTCGAGGAGAGCAAGAAGCACGAGGACTTCGTCAACCGCATGACCAGCAAGGGCTACACCCAGAAGCAGGTGCGCCTGCTCTGCGAATGGTACCTGCGCGTGCGCAAGTCCTCCTGAGGCCGCCGGCATGGCCTACCTGATCGACCGCCGCATCGCCGGCCGGCACAAGTCGGCCGTCAATCGCGAGCGATTCATGCGCCGCTTCCGCGGCCAGATCAAGGAGGCCGTCGACCGCGCCATCAAGCGCCGCTCGATCAAGCAGGTCGATTCCGGCGAGAAGGTCTCGATCCCGGCGCGCGACATCTCCGAGCCGGTGTTCCGCCAGGGCCACGGCGGCGTCTGGGAGTCGGTGCACCCGGGCAACGAGGAATACCGCCGCGGCGACCGCATCCCGCGCCCGCAGCGCGGCGCCGGCGGCAGCGGCGGCGCCGCCTCCAACGAGGGCGAGGGCGAGGACGACTTCGTCTTCGAGCTCTCGCGCGAGGAGTTCCTCGACTACTTCTTCGAGGACCTCGCCCTGCCCAACCTGGTCAAGACCCAGCTCGCCACCACCCGCGACTACAAGACCGCGCGCGCCGGCTACAGCGTGGAAGGCACGCCAACCAACATCCACGTGGTACGCTCGCTGCGCGGCGCCATCGGCCGGCGCATCGCGCTGGCCTCGCCGCTGCTCGAGGAGCTGCGCGCCATGCTCCTGGAGCGCGAGCGGCTGGAGGCCGAGCCGGTGCCCGACATGCTGCGCATCCAGGCGCTCAAGGAGCAGATCCACGCCCTGCGCACGCGCATCTACCGCATCCCCTACCTCGACCCCTTCGACCTGCGCTACCGCAACCGCGTGCGGGTGCCGCAGCCGGCGGCGCGCGCCGTGATGTTCTGCCTGATGGACGTCTCCGGCTCGATGGACGAGGCGAAGAAGGACATCGCCAAGCGCTTCTTCACCCTGCTCTACCTGTTCCTGACGCGCAACTACGACACCGTCGAGGTGGTCTTCATCCGCCACCACACCCAGGCCGAGGAGGTCGACGAGGAAACCTTCTTCAAGTCGCGCGAGACCGGCGGCACGGTGGTGTCCACGGCGCTGAAGCTGATGCAGGAGATCGTTGCCGCCCGCTATCCGGCCGCCGAGTGGAACCTCTACGCGGCGCAGGCCTCCGACGGCGACAACTGGCACGACGACTCGCCGCAATGCCGCCATTTGCTGGCCACGGAAATCGTGCCGCTGCTGCAGTACTTCGCCTACGTCGAGATCGCCGAGGCCGAGCCCCAGAACCTGTGGCAGGAGTACGAAAAGGTGGCCGAGCAGCACAAGCACCGCTTCGCCATGCAGCGCATCCGCGGCCTGGAGGAGATCTACCCCGTGTTCCGCGAGCTGTTCAAGAAGACCAATGCCTTCGCCTACTGAACCCGCCGCCGAGACGAAGCCGAAGCCCGCCGCCCGAGCCGGCCGCAAGCTGCCGGCCGGCTCGGAATGGACCTTCGAGGCCCTGGAGCGCTACGAGCGCGCCATCGGCCGCATGGCCAGGGAATTCGGCCTCGACACCTGGCCGGTGCAGCTGGAGATCATCAGCTCCGAGCAGATGATGGACGCCTACGCCAGCGCCGGCATGCCCACCGGCTACCACCACTGGAGCTACGGCAAGCACTTCATCGCCACCGAGAAGCGCTACACGCGCGGCGAGATGGGGCTGGCCTACGAGATTGTCATCAACTCGAACCCCTGCATCGCCTACCTGATGGAGGAGAACACCCTGACCATGCAGGCGCTGGTGATCGCCCACGCCGCCTACGGCCACAACTCCTTCTTCAAGGGCAACCACCTGTTCCGCCAGTGGACCGACGCGGCCACCATCATCGACTACCTGGTGTTCGCCAAGGAATACCTCGCCGACTGCGAGCGGCGCCACGGCGTCGACGCGGTGGAAGACATGCTCGACTCCTGCCACGCCCTGACCAACGTCGGCGTGGACCGCTACAAGCGGCCGCAGAAGCTCTCGCTGGCCCGCGAGCAGGCGCGCCAGAGCGAGCGCGAGGCCTACCTGCAGTCGCAGGTCAACGAACTGTGGCGCACCCTGCCGCAGCGCCCGGCCGCGCCCGAGCAGGCCGCCGAGGAGCGCTTCCCGCCCGAGCCCGAGGAGAACCTGCTCTACTTCATCGAGAAATACGCGCCGCTGCTGGAACCCTGGCAGCGCGAGGTGGTGCGCATCGTGCGCAAGATCGGCCAGTACTTCTACCCGCAGCGCCAGACCAAGGTGATGAACGAGGGCTGGGCCTGCTTCTGGCACTACACCCTGCTCAACGCCCTCTACGAGCAGCGCAAGCTCTCCGACGGCTTCATGATCGAGTTCCTGCAGTCGCACACCAACGTCGTCCTGCAGCCGCCCTTCAGCAAGCCCTGGTACTACGGCATCAACCCCTACGCCCTGGGCTACGGCATGATGAGCGAGCTGCGCCGCATCGCCGAGCGGCCGGAGGACGAAGACCGCGCCTGGTTCCCCGACCTCGCCGGGCGCGACTGGCGCGAAGTGCTCGACTTCGCCATGCGCAACTTCAAGGACGAGAGCTTCATCGCCCAGTACCTCTCGCCGCGGCTGATGCGCGAACTGCGCCTGTTCGCGGTGGTGGACGACGAGAACGAATCCGAGCTCAGCGTCTCGGCGATCCACGACGAGGACGGCTACCGCCGCCTGCGCCAGGCGCTGGCCGAGCAGTACAACCTCGCCAACAGCGATCCCGACATCCAGGTCTGGTCGGTGAATACGCGCGGGGACCGCAGCCTGACGCTGCGCCACTTCATGCACAGGAACCGCCCGCTCGGCGACACGGCCGACGAGATGCTGCGCCACGTCGCCCGGCTATGGGGCTTCGACGTCTACCTGGAAAGCATCAACGGCGACGGCGGCATCGCCCACCAGCATGCCTGCCATATCGAGAAGCGGCACGGGCGGTAGGGGCCGCTCACCCTCTCCCATCTATTGAGCCTCGTAAATATGGCGACAGCCTCGGACGTGGCACCGTCATTCCCGCGAAAGCGGGAATCCATGGGTCCCCGCTTTCGCGGGGACGACGAACAGCTGTCAGGCATTTACACGATCTTCAATAGGGAGAGGGGGGCTACTCCTGACCGACGATCCGATCGAAGATCAACGACGCGCACCGGCTGCAAACCTGCCGCACAGCCTGCCAGTCGTGCCAGCGTGGATCGAGTTGCTTGTACTCGGCAAGATTCACTTCATCGAGATCATAGGGGAGCGGATTCGAAAGCTGGATCTGCAGCTGCAACAACGCCGATTCGCCATTTTCCTGGGGATAGAGGCGGTCGAACGAAAGCAAGGCATCGACGAGCCGATCGTCTCCCAGGCTGTCGGCCAAGGCCACGAAGTCGAGGTAGTCGCGCGTCGCATTGCGCTTGAGGATCAGCACGCCCTTGATCCGCAGGATTTCCGACTGCGTCGGAACGGCCAGCTTCTCCCCGCCAATTTCGATCAGGGTGGTTTCAAGCGGCTCATCGCGGATCAACTGCCGCACGCCGGTTTCAATGCCGTCGAGGCTGCCGAGGATCAACACCGGGCGCTGGATTCTTGCCGTCCGCCAGCCGGCCACGGCTTCCAGTTCCGCCAGCACCTCGTCGAAACGACTGCGCAGATCGGGCAGCACATGGTCGGTATCGGTCGACAGGCGATGCCCGGCATACAGGGCCGAGGCGGTGCCGCCAACCAGGATGGCCTCGGGCAGAACGCGCTGCAGCCGCGCCGCGGAAGAGAGCACCCGCTCCCAGTCAGGCAAGGTGTCGTTCTGCATACTGCTGCCAGAAATGGTAGCGCTGGGCATACGGGTCGCCGGTATGCGCCCGGCAGACGCGCAGTACCTTTTCCAGCACGCGCCGATCCCCGAGCGCCGCACGCCGCAGCTCGGCCCAGTCCGGCCGCTTGCCGCGCCCGATCACGTCGTCGATGGCGGCGAGGGTGAGTTCCTGATGGTTGAGGTGTCGGTGCAGCATATCTGCAAGGCATGTCCTGATTTCGATCGCTGCATCATACTTCCCGTCATCCACTGCGGCAATAACCTGTCCTACCCCATCGCCTCATCCAGCAGTTCCACCCAATGCCGCACCGGCGTCTGCGTCCCCGCCTGCAGGTGGGCGATGCAGCCGATGTTGGCGCTGGCGATGGCCGCGGGGGCGCCGGCCTGCAGGCAAGCCAGCTTGTTCGTGCGCAGCTTCAGGGACAGTTCCGGCTGCAGGATGGAGTACGTGCCGGCCGAGCCGCAGCACAGGTGCGCATCGGCGACCGGGGTGAGCGCGAAGCCGGCCGCCTGCAGGAGCTCCTCCGCCACGCCGCGCACCTTCAGGCCGTGCTGCAGGCTGCAGGGGGAATGGAAGGCGAGCGCTCGCCGTCCTGCGGAGACCGACTTTTCCAGCAGCCGCAGCAGCCCGTCCTTCTCCGCCGCCAGCACCTCCGCGACATCGCGCGCCAGCAACGTCACCCGCGCCGCCTTCTTCGCATAGTCCGGGTCGGCCTCCAGCAGGTGGGCGTACTCGCGCACGTGGGCGCCGCAACCCGAGGCGGTGACGACCACCGCCTCGGCGCCCGCTTCGACGTGCGGCCACCAGGCGTCGATGTTGCGCCGGGCATCCATGCGCGCGCCGTCGTGGTCGTCGAGATGCAGGCGCACGGCGCCGCAGCAGCCGGCCCCCTCCGCTTCGATCGTGGCGATGCCGAGCCGGTCGAGCAGGCGCGCCGTGGCGGCATTGATGTTCGGCGACATCGCCGGCTGCACACAGCCGGCCAGCATCAGCATCGTGCGCGGATGATCTCGCCGTATTGCGGAGACCGACTTTTTCCCGGGCAGCACCTTGGCCTTCAGCGCGGCCGGCAATAACGGGCGGAACAACTGCCCGAGCTTGTAGGCCGGCCCGAACAGCCAGCCGCGCGGCAGAAACTCGCGCAGGGCGAAGCGCAGCAGGCGCGTGCCGAGCGGGCGCGCCACGCGCTCCGCAACGACCGCGCGGCCGATGTCGGCCAGGCGGTGGTACTCGACGCCCGAGGGGCAGGTGGTCTCGCAGGCGCGGCAGGTCAGACAGCGATCGAGGTGCAGCTGGGTCTTGGCGGTGACCTCGGCGCCTTCGAGCAGCTGCTTCAACAGGTAGATGCGCCCGCGCGGGCCGTCCAGCTCGTCGCCGAGCAGCTGGTAGGTCGGGCAGGTGGCGGTGCAGAAGCCGCAGTGCACGCACTTGCGCAGGATGGCGTCGGCCGTGCGGCCGTCCGGTGTGTCGCGGATGAAATCGGCGAGATGGGTCTGCATCAGAGTTCCGGATACAACCGGCCGGGATTGAACAGCCCCTGCGGGTCGAAGTTGCGCTTGAGGTTGCGGTGGATCGCCATCAGCGGCGCCGGCAGCGGCTGGAAGGCGCCCGCCGATTTGTCACTGCCGCGGAACAGCGTCGCATGGCCGCCGGCCCGCGCCGCCGCTTCGCGCAGCTGCGCGGCCGGCAGGTCGGACTTCAGCCAGCGCAGCGCGCCGCCCCCTTCGATCAGCGGATTGCCGGGCAGGGCGAGCGGCGCGGTCTTCGACGGCAGCGACAGGCGCCACAGGGCCGCCGCGCCGGAAAAGAAATCGTCCTGCTGCTCGCGCACGCCGCGCCAGAAGCCATCCGCGTCGGCGACGGCCTCGCCGCCGATCCTCTCGCGCGCCGCCGCCACCGCCGTACGCGCGCCGGACAGGCGTACCGACAGCAATCCATCATTCCAGCAGG
>JAEUNH010000126.1 GCA_016791205.1 Rhodocyclaceae bacterium
CCATTGGGCCACTCGAAGATGCGGTGGGTGTAGTCCCAGTACTCTTCGAGGCTCTCGCCCTTGTAGGCGAACACCGGCGTGCCGCTGGCGGCGATGGCGGCGGCGGCGTGGTCCTGCGTCGAGAAGATGTTGCAGGAGGCCAAGCGCACGTCGGCGCCGAGCGCCTTCAGGCTCTCGATCAGTACCGCCGTCTGGATGGTCATGTGCAGGCTGCCGGCGATGCGCGCGCCGCGCAGCGGCTGGGTGGCGGCGAATTCCTCGCGCACGGCCATAAGGCCGGGCATCTCGGTTTCGGCGATGGTGATTTCCTTGCGCCCCCAGGAAGCGAGGGCGATGTCGGCGACCTTGTAGTCGCTGAAGCCGGAAACGGCTTTTGCAGTGGCGGTCATGCTTGGCTCCTTGTCAAAGCAGCCGGGGGAATGGGGGAGGGTGTTTGCACTCACCTGCCATCCCGTGCCGGCACGGGTTGAGGTGAGCGCAGTTTGAAGAACTCCGAGCCTGGGGGCCGACGCATTTTCTTGCATACATCGGCGCCTCGCAGCGCTCCTCGGAAGCCGCGCATTATACGCCCGAAGCCGATTCCGATAAACTCCGGCGTGGCCATGACAAACGAAAGCATCGAGCGCTTCATTTTCCGCTGGCAGGCCGCCGGCGGATCGGAACGCGCCAACTACCAGCTTTTCGTCGGCGAGCTCACCGAACTGCTCGGCCTGCCGCGGCCCGACCCGGCGCGCGACGACACGCGCGACAACGCCTACGTCTTCGAGCGCCGTGTGCGCTTCCGCCACGGCGACGGCGCCGAATCCCACGGCTTCATCGACTGCTACCGGCGCGGCGCCTTCGTGCTGGAGGCGAAGCGGATCAAGGCCAACGGGGGAAAGGGCTTCGACGATGCCTTGCAGCGCGCCCGCGGCCAGGCCGAGGCCTACGCCCGCGCCCTGCCGGCCGAAGAGGGGCGGCCGCCCTTCCTGGTGGTGGTGGATGTCGGCAACGTCATCGAGCTGTACGCCGAGTTCTCGCGCTCCGGCGCCACCTACACGCCCTTCCCCGATCCGCGCTCGCACCGTATCCGGCTGACTGACTTTCGCGACGAAGCCATCCGTGCGCGGCTCGCCGCCCTCTGGCTCGATCCGCTCTCGCTCGATCCGACGCGCGCCACCGCCCGCGTCACACGCGAGGTGGCCGAGCGTCTGGCCGAGGTGGCCAAGGCCCTTGAAGGCGCAGGACATGACGCCGAAACCGTCGCCGGCTTCCTCAGCCGCTGCCTGTTCACCATGTTCGCCGAGGACGTGGAACTGCTGCCGAAACAGGACGGCAAGGGCGCCTTCACCGTGCTGCTGGAGAGCCTGAAGAACGATCCGGCGCAGTTCGTGCCGCTGGTGGGCGAGCTGTGGCGGGCGATGGACAGCGGCGAGTTTTCCGTCGCCATCCGCGCGGCACTCCCGCGCTTCAACGGCAAGCTGTTCAAGCAGCCGCTTGTGCTGCCACTGACGCGCGACCAGATCGGGCTGCTCATCAAGGCGTCCAGCGCCGACTGGACGCAGGTCGAGCCGGCCATCTTCGGCACCCTGCTGGAGCGCGCCCTCGATCCGTCCGAGCGCCATGCGCTGGGCGCCCACTACACGCCGCGCGCCTATGTCGAGCGGCTGGTGCTGCCGACGGTGATCGAGCCGTTGCGCCAGAGCTGGAGCCATGTCCAGGCCGCCGCGCTGGTGCTGGCGAACGAAGGAAAAGTGAAGGAGGCCATCGCAGAACTGCGCGCCTTCCACCTCCGCCTGTTCGAGTTGAAGGTGCTCGACCCGGCCTGCGGCAGCGGCAATTTCCTGTACGTGACGCTGGAGCACATGAAGCGCCTGGAGGGCGAGGTGCTCAACCAGCTCGACG
>JAEUNH010000176.1 GCA_016791205.1 Rhodocyclaceae bacterium
GGCTCGTTGCGGTTCATGTAGCAGGTGGCGAAGAGTGCCACCTTGCCCTTCGTTTCGCCGGCCGGCTCGCCCGGCGTATCGAGCGGCAGTTGTTCGAGGCGGCTGCGCAGCGGCCGGCTGGAAAATTCGGGCAGCCAGGCATCGGCATGGATGCCGGCGACGGCTTGCAGCGCCTTGCGGGCCGGACCGAGCTTGTTGACGGCGTTCACCGTCTGGGCAATGACGGGGATGCCGGCCAGACTGCCGACGGCATCGGTGCTGGTCAGCACCTTGTCGCGCAGCTTTGTGGTGCCTTTCCTGAAGTGCACCGCCTTGGCGCGCAGCATGAGATGGGGGAAGTCCAGGTTCCATTCGTGCGGCGGCACGTAGGGGCACTTGGTCATGTAGCACAGGTCGCAGAGGTAGCAGTGATCCACCACCTTCCAATAGTCCTCCTTCCTGACGCCATCCACTTCCAGGGTCGGCGATTCGTCGACCAGGTCGAACAGCGTGGGGAAGGATTGGCACAGGCTGACGCAGCGCCGGCAGCCATGGCAGATGTCGAAGACGCGCTCCATCTCGTGTTGGAGCGCGGCCTCGTCGTAGAAAACCGGGTTGTTCCAGTCGAGGGGGTGGCGGGTGGGCGCTTCGAGGTTGCCTTCGCGGCTTGTCGGTGCAGCCATGCTTTTCTCCCTGTGCCTTTTTTTAAAGGGCGTCCGGCCCCGCGATCGGGCCGGACGACATCCTTTTCCCTTACTTGCCCAGCTCGTTAAGGGCCTTCTGGTAGCGGTTGGCATGCGAACGCTCCGCCTTGGCCAGGGTCTCGAACCAGTCGGCGATCTCGTCGAAGCCTTCGGAACGGGCGTCCTTGGCCATCCCCGGGTACATGTCGGTGTACTCGTGGGTTTCGCCGGCGACGGCGGACTTCAGGTTGTCGGCGGTGGCGCCGAAGGGCAGGCCGGTGGCCGGGTCGCCGCACTTCTCCAGGTACTCCAGGTGGCCGTGGGCGTGGCCGGTCTCGCCTTCCGCGGTCGAGCGGAACAGGGCGGCAACGTCGGCATAGCCCTCGACGTCGGCCTTGTTGGCGAAATACAGGTAACGGCGGTTGGCCTGGGATTCGCCGGCGAAGGCGTCCTTCAAATGCTTTTCGGTCTTGCTTCCTTTGAGTTGCATGGTCTGGCTCCTCACGTGGGTTGATCAAGTTGCAGGAGGAAGATAATCCCCTCTCAAGAGAAAGGGAAATTGGTTTTTCCTACCTAAGCGATAGCCAAACGCTATCGCTTGGCGGCGGGGCGGGTACCGGGAAGCTTGGCGTCGAGCAGGGCGCGGCGCACTATCTCGACGGCCTGATGACGCGGGTAGCTGGCGCGCCAGACCAGGCCGACCCGGCGCGTCGGCACCGGTTCCTGGAACGGCCGGACGCGCAGCAATGGATCCTTGGGCGAGATGTCGTCCACTGCCGAGGCGGGCATCACCGTGACGCCGACGCCGCTGGCGACCATGTGGCGAATGGTTTCCAGGGAGCTGCCTTCCAACACGTGCGGCGAGACGCCGGTCTGGCTGATGGCGGTCGCGCAAAGATCGAGTACCTGGTCGCGGAAGCAGTTGCCGGTGCCGAGCATCAGCAGTTGCGCATCGAGCAGGTCGGAGGCCGCGATGGCCTTCTGCTTCGCCCAAGGATGGGCGGCCGGCGCCAGCACGCGGAACTGTTCGTCATAGACGCCTTGCGCCACCAGCGAGGGTTCCTCGACCGGCAGGGCGAGGATGGCGAGGTCGAGCTCCGAGGTCCTCAGCTTCTCGATCAGTTTGTGGGTGAAGTTTTCCTCGAGAATGAGCGGCATTTCCGGCGCCCGCTCCTTGACCAGCGGCACCAGCTTGGGCAGCAGCCAGGGTGCGATGGTATAGATGACGCCGACGCGCAGGGGACCGACCAGCGGCCCCTTGTCGGCGGCGGCAATCTCCGCCACCTGCGACGCCTCGGCCAGCACCTTCTCCGCCTGGGCGACGATGCGCGCGCCGACCGGGGTGACGCGCACCTCCTGCGGCGAGCGCTCGAAGAGGATGACGCCGAGTTCCTCCTCGAGCTTCTTTACCGCCACCGACAACGTCGGTTGCGAGACGAAGCACTTCTCGGCCGCGCGGCCGAAATGGCGCTCGCGGGCGAGGGCGACGATGTAGCGAAGGTCGGTGAGCGTCATGTCGTTGTGCGTTGTTCGAAGCCGGTAAAGTCGCCGTCGCCGAGTTCGACCTCGACGCGGTCCACATGCGCGCCCGGCGGGCCGCGCCGGGCCCAGGCGATCATCGCCGCCACGGCTTCATCTGTGCCGCAGACCGTCGCCTCCACCGTGCCGTCGCGGCGGTTGCGCACCCAGCCGGTGACGCCCAGCTTGCCCGCCTCCCAGGCCAGGGAGGCGCGAAAGCCGACGCCCTGCACTCGTCCGTGAATGACGAGGCGCCGGCGCTCCATTACTTCACTTTCATGCCCGGCTGCGCACCGCTGTCCGGGCTAAGCAGGAAAATGCCAGAGCCTTCGCCGGAGGCCGCCAGCACCATGCCTTCCGACAGGCCGAACTTCATCTTGCGCGGCGCCAGGTTGGCCACCATCACCGTCAGGCGGCCGGCGAGCGTCGCCGGGTCATAGGCCGACTTGATGCCGGCGAACACCGTGCGCGTCTCGGTGCCGAGATCGAGCGTCAGCTTGATCAGCTTTTCCGCACCCTCGACATGCTCGGCATTGGCGATGCGGGCGATGCGCAGGTCGACTTTGGAAAATTCATCGATCGAGATGTGGGACACGGCGGTTTTCTCCTCGGCATGCTGCTGGTGCTCGGCGTGGCGCTGCTGCGAATGCGGCGGCGGCGCGGGCGCGGGCGCCGGGGCGAGCGATTCCCGGTTGGCTTCGAGTAGGGCGTCGATCTGCTTGCGCTCGACGCGGGTGGCGAGATGCTTGTATTCGCCGATGCGGTGCCCGCCCGGCAGCAGCGCCGCGGCGTCCGCCCAGGCGAACGGCGCCACCTTGAGGAAGGCTTCGACTTCGGCGGCCAGCCTCGGCAGCACCGGCTTCATAAAGATCGTCAGCAGGCGGAAGAGATTCAGCGCCTCCGAGCAGACGCGGTGCAGTTCGGCCTCTTTGCCTTCATGCTTGGCCAGCTCCCAGGGCGCGTGGTCGTTGACGAACTGGTTGGCGCGGTCGGCCAGCGCCATGATCTCGCGCACCGCCTTGCCGTACTCGCGCGCCTCGTAGAGCGCGGCGATCGGCTCGCCGGCGGCCTGCGCGTCGGCAAGCAGATCGCTTGCGGTGGCCGCCAGCGCGCCGCCGAAGCGCTTGTGGATGAAGCCGGCGCAGCGCGAGGCGATGTTGACGAACTTGCCGACGAGATCGGAATTGACGCGGGCAATGAAGTCGTCGAGGTTGAGGTCGATGTCCTCCATTGTCGCGTTCAGCTTGGCGGCGTAGTAATAGCGCAGCCATTCCGGATTCAGTCCCTGCTTCAGATAGCTCTCGGCGGTGATGAAGGTGCCGCGCGATTTCGACATCTTCTGGCCGTCCACCGTCAGGAAGCCGTGGGCGAACACCGCCGTCGGGATGCGGTAGCCGGCATGCGCCAGCTCGGCCGGCCAGAACAGGGCGTGGAAGTAGAGGATGTCCTTGCCGACGAAGTGGTACATCTCGGTGCCGCCGTCGGGGTGGGTGAAGGCTGCCACGTCGATCTCCGGCCGGCGCGCGGCGAGGTGCTTGAGGCTGCCGAAGTAGCCGATCGGCGCATCCAGCCAGACATAGAAATACTTCCCCGGCGCATCCGGGATCTCGAAGCCGAAGTAGGGCGCGTCGCGCGAGATGTCCCAGTCGGTGAGCCTGTTCTCGCCAGGCTCGCCCAGCCATTCCTGCAATTTGTTCACCGCCTCCGGCTGGGTTTTGCAGACTTCGCGCGTCGCCTTGCGCAAGAATTCCTGGCAGCGCCGATCGGAGAGCTTGAAGAAATAATGGTCGGAGGACTTGCGCACCGGCGTCGCGCCGGAGACGGCGGAGAGCGGATTCTTCAGGTCGGTGGGGGCGTAAGCCGCGCCGCAGGATTCGCAGGAGTCGCCGTACTGGTCCGCCGTGCCGCATTTCGGACACTCGCCCTTGATGTAGCGGTCGGGCAGGAACATTTCCTTTACCGGGTCGAAGAACTGCTCGACGGCGCGCACTTCGATCAGGCCGGCGGCCTTCAGCTTGCCGTAGATGTCGTTGGCGAAGAAGCGCGTTTCCTCCGAGTGCGTCGAATGGTAGTTGTCGAAGGCGACGTGGAAGCCGGCGAAGTCGCGTGAATGTTCCTTGTGAACACGGGCGATCAGGGCCTCGGGCGCAATGCCTTCCTTGTCGGCGCGCAGCATGATCGGGGTGCCGTGGGTGTCGTCGGCGCAGAGGTACCAGCAGGCGTGGCCACGCATCTTGTGAAAGCGCACCCAGATGTCGGTCTGGATGTACTCGACCAGATGGCCTAGGTGGATGGCGCCGTTGGCGTAGGGTAGGGCGCTGGTGACGAGGATGTTCCGCGACATTTCTGAATTTGCTTGAAAAAACAATCATTTTAGCAGTTGGTGCCGGCAAACTGTATTCTCCCGATTCCGACCCGCAAAACCTGAGTATAATTGTCAGGTATTGATATTCTGATGGAGCATCCCATGAGCATTTCCGATCTGCAGGTACAGATGGCGTTGAAGGAAATCACCGATCCGAACACCGGCAAGGATTTCGTCAGCACGCGTTGCGCGAAGAACATCAAGATCAACGGCGGCAACATCTCGCTCGACATCGAACTGGGTTACCCGGCGAAAAGCCAGATCGACGGGATTCGCAACGCCGTGATCGACAAACTGAAGTCGATCCCGGGCGCCGGCAACGTTTCCGCCAACGTGCATAGCAAGATCGTCTCGCACGGCGTGCAGCGCGGCGTGAAGCTGATTCCGCAGGTGAAAAACATCATCGCCGTGGCTTCGGGCAAGGGCGGCGTCGGCAAGTCCACCACGGCGGTGAACCTGGCCCTCGCCCTGGCCGCCGAGGGCGCCAACGTCGGCCTGCTGGATGCCGACATCTACGGCCCTTCGCAGCCGCAGATGCTGGGCATCACCGACAAGCCTGAATCGCATGACGGCAAGTCGCTCGAGCCGATGCAGGCCTATGGCTTGCAGGCTATGTCGATCGGCTTCCTGATCGATCCCGAAACCCCGATGGTCTGGCGCGGCCCGATGGTGACCCAGGCGCTGCAGCAGCTGCTCGGCGATACGCGCTGGCGCGACGTCGATTATCTGGTGATCGACCTGCCGCCGGGCACCGGCGACATCCAGCTGACGCTCGCCCAGCAGGTGCCGGTGACCGGCGCGGTGATCGTCACCACGCCGCAGGACATCGCGCTCCTCGACGCCCGCAAGGGGCTCAAGATGTTCGAGAAGGTCGGCATCCCGATCCTCGGCATCGTCGAGAACATGAGCATCCACATCTGTTCGAAGTGCGGCCACGAGGAGCACATCTTCGGCTCCGGCGGCGGCGAGAGGATGTGTCAGGACTACGAGGTCGAATTCCTCGGCGCGCTGCCGCTCGACATCGCCATCCGCGAGCAGACCGATTCGGGCAAGCCGAGCGTGGCGGCCGACCCGGACGGCCGCATCGCCGAGATCTACCGCGGCATCGCCCGCCGGGTGGCGGTGAAGATCGCCGAGAAGGCCAAGGACATGACGGCGAAGTTCCCCAACATCGTCATCCAGAACACCTGAGAAAAAGTCGGTCGCCGCAGCACGGCGCCGTGCTCTATTGACCCACCCCCGAAAGAGCGGATAATCCGCTCTTTCCTTTTTCCGGTGTCACGATGAGCATCAAGTCCGACAAGTGGATTCGCCGCATGGCGGCGGAGCACAGGATGATCGAACCCTTCGAGCCCGGCCAGGTCCGCGAGGTGGACGGCCGCAAGATCGTCTCCTACGGCACCTCCAGCTACGGCTACGACATCCGCTGCTCGAACGAATTCAAGCTGTTCACCGACATCAACTGCACCATCGTCGATCCGAAGAACTTCGACCCGAACTCCTTCGTCGAGATCAACAACGACTACTGCATCATTCCGCCCAATTCCTTCGCCCTGGCGCGCACGGTCGAGTACTTCCGCATTCCGAGGAACGTGCTGACGGTCTGCCTCGGCAAGAGCACCTACGCGCGCTGCGGCATCATCGTCAACGTCACGCCCTTCGAGCCGGAGTGGGAGGGGTACGTGACGCTGGAGTTCTCCAACACGACGCCGCTGCCGGCCAAGATCTACGCCAACGAAGGCGTGGCGCAGGTGCTGTTCTTCGAATCAGACGAAGTCTGCGAGACCTCCTACAAAGACCGCGGCGGCAAGTACCAGGGTCAGGTTGGCGTAACGCTGCCGAAAATCTGAGATGCGATTCCACTTCCCGGTCATCATCATCGACGAGGATTTCCGCTCGGAAAATGCCTCTGGCCTGGGCATCCGCCGCCTGGCCGAGGCTATCGAGGCCGAGGGCATGGAGGTGCTCGGCGTCACCAGCTACGGCGACCTGTCCTCCTTCGCCCAGCAGCAGAGCCGCGCCTCGGCCTTTATCCTCTCCATCGACGACGAGGAGCTGGCCAACGAGGAGGAGGAGACCATCGCCGAGCTGCGCGCCTTCGTCACCGAGATCCGCTTGCGCAACGCCGAAATCCCGATCTTCCTGCACGGCGAGACGCGCACCAGCCGCCACATCCCCAACGACGTGCTGCGCGAGCTGCACGGTTTCATCCACATGTTCGAGGACACGCCCGAGTTCATCGCCCGCTATGTCGTGCGCGAGTCGAAGGCTTACCTCGACTCGCTGCCGCCGCCCTTCTTCCGCGCCCTGACGCACTACGCCGCCGACGGCTCCTATTCCTGGCACTGCCCCGGCCATTCCGGCGGCGTGGCCTTTCTCAAGTCGCCGGTGGGCCAGATGTTCCACCAGTTCTTCGGCGAGAACATGCTGCGCGCCGACGTCTGCAACGCCGTCGAGGAGCTCGGCCAGCTGCTCGATCACACCGGGCCGGTGGCCGCCTCGGAAAGGAATGCGGCGCGCATCTTCAACGCCGACCACCTGTTCTTCGTCACCAACGGCACCTCGACCTCGAACAAGATCGTCTGGCACTCGACGGTGGCGCCGGGCGACATCGTCGTCGTGGACCGCAACTGCCACAAGTCGGTGCTCCACTCGATCATCATGACCGGGGCGATCCCGGTCTTCCTCATGCCGACGCGCAACAACTTCGGCATCATCGGACCGATTCCGAAAGAGGAGTTTCGCTGGAAGAACATCCAGAAGAAGATCGCCGCCCATCCCTTCGCCTCGAAGGTGAAGGGCAAGCCGCGCGTGCTGACCATCACCCAGTCGACCTACGACGGCATCCTCTACAACGTCGAGGAGATCAAGGAGATGCTCGACGGCAAGATCGACACCCTGCACTTCGACGAGGCCTGGCTGCCGCACGCCGCCTTCCATGACTTCTACGGCGACTACCACGCCATCGGCGCCGACCGGCCGCGCTGCAAGGAGTCGATGGTGTTCTCGACCCAGTCGACGCACAAGCTGCTGGCCGGCTTGAGCCAGGCTTCGCAGATCCTGGTGCAGGACTCGAAGAACCGCAAGCTGGATCGCGACGTCTTCAACGAGGCCTACCTGATGCACACCTCGACCTCGCCCCAGTATTCCATCATCGCCTCCTGCGACGTGGCGGCGGCGATGATGGAGGAGCCGGGCGGCAAGGCGCTGGTGGAGGAATCGATTGCCGAGGCGCTGGATTTCCGCCGCGCCATGCGCAAGGTAGACAAGGAGTGGGGCGCCGATTGGTGGTTCCAGGTGTGGGGGCCGGACGACCTATCCGAGGAGGGCATCGAGGAGCGCGACGCCTGGATGCTCAAGCCCGGTGCGCGATGGCACGGCTTCGGCAAGCTGGCCAAGGGCTTCAACCTGCTCGACCCGATCAAGGCCACAGTCATCACCCCGGGACTGGACGTCGACGGCGACTTCGCCGACTGGGGCATCCCGGCGGCGATCGTCACCAAGTACCTCGCCGAGCACGGCGTCATCGTCGAAAAGTGCGGCCTCTATTCCTTCTTCATCATGTTCACCATCGGCATCACCAAGGGCCGCTGGAACACCATGGTGACCGAGCTGCAGCAGTTCAAGGACGACTACGACAAGAACCATCCCTTGTGGAAGGTGCTGCCGGAGTTCTGCCAGAAACACCCGCGCTACGAGCGCGTCGGCCTGCGCGACCTGTGCCAGCAGATCCACGACGTCTACAAGGCCAACGACGTGGCGCGGCTGACCACCGAGATGTATCTCTCCGACATGGTGCCAGCGATGCCGCCTGCAGAGGCCTTCGCCAAGATGGCGCATCGCGAGATCGAGCGGGTGGAAATCGACCAGCTTGAGGATCGTGTCACCAGCGTGCTGCTCACCCCCTATCCGCCCGGCATTCCCCTGCTGATACCCGGCGAGCGCTTCAACCGCACCATCGTCAGCTACCTGCAGTATGCCCAGGAATTCAACGAACGCTTCCCCGGCTTCGAGACCGACATCCATGGCCTGGTCAAGGACGATTCGAATGGCCGGGTGAGGTATTTCGTCGACTGCGTCAGATAGCCCTGCACGATCTTAAGGTTAAGTATCAAAAATACAACATAACGTATTGACAAAATAAACAAAATACTAAAAAATCCGCCTGTGCCTAGCCAATATACCGCCATGCGGATCCTTGTATTTATAGGGTTTCTCGTTCTCTCTGTGCTCGTGCCGGTCGGCTTGGCGCAGGCCCAGACACAGCCCGATCTGGCCCAGGCCGAATTGCTGGTGCGCGGCGGCAAGGCTGAAGAGGCCTGGAAGCTGCTCTCTCCCCACGAGTTTGACTTGGCAGGCCGGGAGGATTTCGACTACCTGCTCGGGGTGGCCGCGCTCGAATCCGGCCGGGCCGACCGCGCCACGCTGGTCTTCGAGCGGGTGCTGGCAGTCAATCCCGACCATGCGGCAGCCCGGCTGGACATGGCGCGCGCCTATTTCGCCCTGGGCGATTTCCAGCGCGCCCGCGGCGAATTCGATCAGGTCCTGCAGCACGAAGACACGCCGCCGGCGGCAAAGCAGACGATCGAGCGCTACCTGGCCGCCATTGAAGAGCGGGACCCGTCCCGGCGAACCCGGATCACAGGCTATGCCGAGGCAAGCATCGGGCGCGACAGTAACATCAATGCCGCGACCTCCTCCGGTTCGATATACGTCCCTTTGTTCAATACCAACTTCACCCTCGGATCGAGCAGTGTCAAGGCTTCCGACAATTTCATGTCGGTTGGCGGAGGCGCCGAACTGACCCACGTTCTTGGGGGTGGCGTCAGCCTTTTCGCCGGGGTCGACCTGAAGCAGCGGATGCACCGCGATTGGGATATCTATGACAATCGCAGCGTCGACTATCGTGCCGGCTTCCAGGCCGTACACGGCAAGGACGTGTTTCGCCTGACTGTTGGGCGAAATGACTACGACCTGGACCAGACGCCCTATCGGCGCATCGGCAGCCTGGGCATGGAGCTTCGTCACGCATTCGATGCCAGGACGCAGATCATCGGTTTCGGCCAGGTATCCGAGATCAAGTACCTGCAGACCGGCAGCCAGTCCTACAGCTCAAACCAGATCATTGCCGGCCTTGGCTTGGTCAGAAGCCTGGAAGGGGATGGCAACCCGATCGTCTTCGGAAGCGCGTATTTCGGAGAGGACACTGCGACCCGCAATCGAGGAGACGGGGATCGGGACATCTATGGCGCCCGGATCGGCTACCAGCGTTCGCTGCGTGATGATCTGGATGTCGTCGCGTCCCTCTCGGCGCAGCGCAGCAACTACCTCCGGGAAAACCCCCTGTTCATGGATTTCCGCAAGGAGACGCAGTACGACCTCGGCCTGGGCCTGAATTGGCGCTTCCAGCGCGACTGGTCCCTGAAACCGCAACTGACTTACACCCGCTCGGATTCCAATTTCCGAGTGTATGACTACGACCGCTATGAGTTGATGCTGACCCTGCGGAAGGATTTCCGCTGAAACCGTGACAAATTGCACGGAAGCCTGTTTTTGCGGGCGTAGAATGAGACTCGGGCGATTTCGGAGAATCACCATGGCACAACCAATACGCCGCCTTTTTCTCTCGGCAATCCTGTGGCTCCTTCCCGGTCTGGTTCTTGCCGAGGCGGGTGCATTCCAGTTCGTCAGCGGCGATGTGAAGATCGTGAGCCCGGACGGGCGCGCTACCGTCGCTGCGAAGGGCGCCAAGATCTCCGAAGGCGACACCATCGTCACCGGCGCCAACGGCAATGCCCAACTGAGAATGGCAGACGAGGCCCTGATTTCCATCCGGCCGGATTCGACATTGCGGTTCGACACCTATCGTTATGCCGGCAAGGAGGACGGCAGCGAAAAAGGCGTGCTGGGTCTGCTCAAGGGCGGCTTCCGGACCCTCACCGGATTGATCGGCCGCGCCAACAAGAACAACTACCTGGTGCGGACGCCGACGGCCACCATTGGCATTCGCGGCACCGATCACGAGCCCTTCTTCATCCCCCCTTCCGGCTGGTCCGGCGCACCTGGCGCCGACCCGGGCAGCTATAACAAGGTCAATTCCGGCGAAACCTTCATGCAGACCGAAGGAGGCCGAATCGACCTCGGCGCCAATCAGGTCGGCTTCGCTCCGCCCAATGTTCAGGCCCAGCCGACCAGGCTGGACCGCGTTCCGGACTTCATGCGTCCCTCGCCCATGTTGCGGGGCCAGGGCGAGCGGCGCGGCCCGAGAGACGGTCCGCGCGGCGAGCGCCGCGGCCCGCCGCCGGGCGGACAGATGCCGCCTCCCCCGCCCGGCGGGCAGATGCCGCCTCCGCCTCCGCCAGGTGGCCTGCCGCCGCGCAGCGGCGAGATACCGCCATTCTTCGAGCCGTTGGCGGTCGGTGGAAGCTTTGGTTTCAATCAGGCAATAGCCGAGCTCTCGCCTGCTCCCTTGCATTACGCGATGACTGGCGGAGACAAGAGCGGCTCATTCTTCGGCAGCGGTGCGGGAATGGTCAGGCCAGGCGGGTTGTATGTCGAGCTCGATCCGATGGGCTACCCCGCGCTGGTGGCGGACACGGGAGGGGGGTTTCGTTATGCACGAGTGGGTGCGCCACTCGTATATTCTGGAGGCACGACGATTATCGACAGTGGAACTCCTGTCGAAGTCAAATGGGGGATATATGCAGGCGGCGTGATCGTCGACAACATGGGGCCGCGTGCCACCGATTTTTTCCATTTCAGCGGAGCCGATGGCACGCCCCTCGTAGTCGCCGCCACGCTGACCGGCACGTATTCACTTGCCGGTAGCAATGCTGTCGTAAACGAGAACGGCGTTGTCGGCGGTGCCGTGGCAAGCGCCACGATCGATCTCTCCTTGGCGGGCAAGGTCACCGCATACAGCATCAGCGGCACCGACGGGCAAGCGCGCGCATTCAGCGGGAGTTGCCCATCCTGCACAGGAGGCATCTCCTTGGCGGTTTTTGCGACTAGCGGCATTCCTTTGACAGGAAGCGTCGCTGGGTCGGGCGCCACAGGAAACGCGCATGGCGTGCCAATAGGGCCCAACGGCAAGGGGATTCTGTCTTCATATGATCTGACAGGAAGCGGAAAGGCAGTGACGGGATCATTTCTTGCCGTAAAATAGCCCTTGCTTGCCGGCAAGGGTTGTTTCAGTTAGTCTATTGAAAACAAAAAGTTGCTAATTTTCGCAGTAACGAGAGGTGGTCAGATGAAAACATTGCGTAGGCTGTGCGCGTATTTGGCCGTGCTGCTGGCTTGTGTAGCCGGTATCGCGCGCGCCGATGCGCTAACTGACCAGGCTCGCGCCTTGCTGGACAAGGGGGACGCCAGGGCGGCCTATGCCTTGCTTGAGCCTCAGGAAGCGCAGCGTGCCGGTGATCCCGACTACGATTTTCTCCTCGGCCTTTCCGCCCTTGAACTGGGCAAGAACACCAATGCGGTATTCGCCCTCGAGCGGGTGATAGCAGTCAATCCCAACCATGTACGCGCACGGGCCGAACTGGCCAGAGCCTACCTGGCGCTGGGCGAAAACCAGTCCGCAAAACAGGAATTCGATACCGTCAAGAAACAGGGTGTGCCGCCCGAAGTTGCGGCGACTATCGACAAATTCCTTTCTGCGATCGAGCGTATAGACGAGCAGGGCCGTACCGTGTGGAGGGGATTTACCGAGCTTGCATTGGGCCACGACACCAACATCAATGCGGCTCGTGCCGGCAACGAGATCGCCATCCCTTTCTTCGGCGGATTGATATTCCCGCTTGGCCCAACTCAAGTGAGACAGCCAAGCAACTTCTTGAATTTTTCAGCCGGTCTGAATGTGCGGCATCCGATTAATCCGGAATTGTCATTGAATGCCGGGCTCACGGGAAGCTGGCGCCTCAATCAGCGCCGCAGCGATGAGTTCGACGCCAGCCAGTTTGACAACAGCACATTGGACGGAAACGTTGGCCTCGCCTTGACCCGCGGCAAGGACGTTTACTCCGCCATTTTTCAGGCCAATACCATGTATGTCGGTAGCGACGGCGTGCACTACCGGGACACTTACGGAATAACCGGCCAGTGGCAGCACAACTACGACCCACGCAACCAGGCGACAGCCTATGTCCAGGCATCCAGCATCGAGTATCCCGGACAACGAAACCGCAACGTCTATCGGGGAGTGATGGGCGCCGCCTATGGCCACGCCTTGGCCGGGTTCAAGACAGTGTTCTATGGGGGAGGCTACCTTGGATTCGAGAACGACCGGGAGGATGCTTCCTACGTAGCCAACAACCTTTGGGGGCTCCGCGCGGGCGTTCAACACGAGCTTGCGCCCAAGTGGCAGCTGCTTGCGAACGCCAGCTACGAGAACCGGCGCTATCGCGGCGAAGACCCGCTTTTCCTTAAGAATCGGCACGATGACCAGTTCAATCTGTCTGTCTCCCTGCAATACAAGATTCTTCGGGAATTGACGCTTTCTCCCCAATACACCTATACCCGCAACAATTCCAATATCGGCACAAGCGATTACACGAGGCACGTCGTGTCCGTGAGTTTGCGTCACGATTTCTGAGCAGGAGGCGTCATGCCCATCGAATTCAAGCTCAAGCCCCAGGCACGGTTGATCTTTGCCATTTCAACGGCCTTTCCGATCGGCGCCTATGCCGCCGGTGCGGCAACGGTCGATTTTGCCAGCGGAAATGTTGCGGCAGTTCAAGCGGACGGCCGCAGCCGTACCCTCGCCAAGGGAGGTGAGGTCAATGCCGGCGAAATGGTCGACACCGGGAGCGGCCGCGCCCAACTGCGTTTTTCCGATGGCGCTTTGGTTTCGCTCTCGCCGCAGACGCAGTTTCGCATCGACGAATACCAGTTCAAGGGTCAAACCGACGGCAGCGAAAAGGGATTTTTCAGCCTTCTGAAGGGCGGATTGCGCACCATTACCGGCGCCATAGGACGAGGCAAGCGCGACAATTACAAACTTGGCACGACGGTTGCGACGATTGGAATCCGCGGGACAGAGTTTTCGGTAGCCTACGGCAACAGCATCACTGTCACAACTGGCGGCGGTTCCGTGGAGGTATGCAATACAGGTGGATGCCTGATTGTCGATAACGGACAGTCTGCTCTGGTCAAGGATCTGAACACCAAGCCTGCGTTTACCCAGAAACCCGCCCAGCCTTCCCTGCAGGAGGAACCCCAGGGACCGACTCAATTCATCGCGGGCGACCAGAGGACGTCTGACGGAGGCGTCCAACTAGGGCCGCCACTGATGTCCGGATCACCCTTTGCAGTAGCCTATGCGGACACGGGAAACAATACCACCGGCGTTACTCCTGCAGCTACCGCTGTCTTCGACTCATCGAGCCAGATGACGTCGTATGACAGTGCAGGTACTTATGTTGCGGGAGTAATCGCTGGAGCATTCACGGATGGCATCATTGGCTGGGGGCGCTGGACCACGGGAAGCTATACTTCCGGTTCTAGCTCCTGGGGATTGACGAATTACCATTATGCAGTAGGCGCGCCGACCCCCTCCTCCGATCCAATTTGGACAAGCGGTGTCACCAACGCCAGTTACTCTCTGATGGGTTTCACCTTTCCGACGCGAACGGACGGGGTTGTCGGCACTCAGCCTGTCACTGCCACGTTGTCGGTCAATTTCGCCACCCCTGGCGTCAGCCTGGGAATGACGGTCCCGATTGGTGGGGCAACGAATATCGTGTCTTCTACTCCAGTAGGCTTCACTGCCTTTTCCGCTGGGAATCCGA
>JAEUNH010000177.1 GCA_016791205.1 Rhodocyclaceae bacterium
CTCAACGCCTGGATGGATCCGCGCCACATCCAGACTCACGCCTTTCCGCCGCCCTCCGACGAGGAGCGCGAGCGGCCCTTCATGTGGCGCTTCTGGCGGGCCCTGCCGCCCAAGGGCAAGATCGGCATCCTGTTCGGCAACTGGTACACCGACCCGATCGTCAACCGCGCCCTGAAGAAGACCAAGGCCGCCGACCTCGACCAGTCGATCGAGGAGATCAACCGCTTCGAGAAGATGCTCTCCGACGAGGGCGCGCTGGTCCTCAAGTTCTGGATGCACTTGTCCAAGGACGCCCAGAAAAAGCGCCTCAAGGCGCTGGAGAAGGACAAGGACACCCGCTGGCGGGTGACGCCGGACGACTGGGAACATTTCCGGATGTACGACAAGTTCCGCGCCGTCTCCGAGCACGTGCTGCGCCACACCAGCAGCGGCCACGCGCCGTGGATCGTGGTGGAGGGCGCCGACGAGCGCTACCGCTCCCTCACCGTCGGCCGGATCCTGCTCGAGGCCCTGCGCAAGCGGCAGAGGATCGAGAGCGAGCGCGGCTGGAAGGCGCGTAGCGCTGCCGCGCCGCTGCCGCCAGCCACCGATTCGCGCGACCTGATCAACGCCCTCGACATGAGCCAGTCCCTGTCGAAAAAGAAGTTCGACAAGGCGCTGGAAAAATACCAGGGCCATCTCAACCTGCTGACCCGTCATCCGGATTTCAGGGAGCGCTCGCTGCTGCTGGTGTTCGAAGGTTCGGATGCCGCCGGCAAGGGCGGCAGCATCCGTCGCATCACCGGGGCGCTCGACGCCCGCCAATACCGGATCGTGCCGATCGCCGCGCCGACCGAAGAGGAGCGGGCCCAGCCCTATCTCTGGCGCTTCTGGCGGCAGGTGCCGCGGGTCGGCCGCGTCACCATCTTCGACCGTTCCTGGTACGGCCGGGTGCTGGTCGAGCGCGTCGAGGGCTTCGCCCCGGAGGCGGACTGGATGCGCGCCTATGCCGAGATCAACGATTTCGAGGACCAGCTGGTGCGGTCCGGCGGCATCGTCGTCAAGTTCTGGCTTTCCATCACCGCCGAGGAACAGCTCAAGCGCTTCAAGGAGCGCGAGAAGACCCGCTTCAAGCGCTTCAAGATCACCGCCGAGGACTGGCGCAACCGCAAGAAATGGGACGATTACGAGCACGCGGTGTGCGACATGATCGACCGCACCAGCACCGAGATTGCGCCCTGGACCCTGGTCGAGGCCAACGACAAGCATTTCGCCCGCATCAAGATCCTGAAGACGGTCTGCGAGCGGCTGGAGGACGCCCTCGGCAAAGGCTGACGGCCCGACGGACGGCACGATTGCCGGGCACAGCGGCAGAGGGGCGTGAATTATTTCCGCCCCCATGTTGTCATCATGAGCTAAAATCCAGCCAAAACATTGGCTTGGAAGTTTTATTTGACACTTTTTCTTGCCGTCTCGAGATGACTGCGCCCGAATCGATCCGGAATTACGTTTCCTGGTTCCGCCAGGCAGCGCCCTATATCCACGCCTTCCGCGAACGCACCTTCGTCATCGGTTTCGGCGGCGAGGTGGCGCACGGCGCGCTCGCCCAGGCGCTGGCGCAGGACTGCAACCTGCTCGCCGCGCTCGGCATCCGCCTGGTCCTGGTGCATGGCGCGCGGCCGCAAATCGATGCCGAGCTCAAGCGGCGCGGCCTCAAGGCGAAGTACCACAAGGGACTGCGCGTCACCGACGTCGAGGCGCTCGAGTGCGTCAAGTCGGCGATGGGCGTCACGCGCCTGGAGATCGAAGCGCTACTCTCGCAGGGCCTGCCCAACACGCCGATGGCCGGCGCCTACATGCGCGTCACCGGCGGCAACTTCATCACCGCCAAGCCGGTCGGCGTCGTCGACGGCGTCGATTACCAGTACACCGGCGCCGTGCGCAAGATCGTTGCCGACGAGATCAGCGCCGACCTCGACCAGCAGAACGTCGTCCTGATCAGCCCGATCGGCGTCTCGCCGGCCGGCGAGATCTTCAACCTCAGCATGGAGGAGGTAGCCGAGGCGGTGGCTGTCGCCCTGCAGGCCGAGAAGCTGATCTTCCTGTGCGACGCGCCGGGCGTCAGCGACGGCCGTGGCCGGCTGATCGAGGCAATCACCGCCGACGAGGCCGAGCAGGTGCTGAGGAAGCCGAAGCGCCTGACCGAGGACCTCGGGCTTTACCTGCCCTGCTGCATGCGCGCCACCCGCGCCGGGGTCAAGCGCGCCCACCTGATCGACCGCGACATCGATGGTGGCCTGCTGCTGGAGCTGTTCACCCGCGAGGGCGTCGGCACGGTGGTGACGCGCGACCCGCTGGCGCGCCTGCGCGAGGCGACCATCGACGACGTCGCCGGCATCGTCGGCCTGATCGCCCCGCTGGAAGCCGACGGCACGCTGGTGCGGCGCAGCCGCGAGCGGCTGGAGATGGAGATCGGCCGCTTCTCCGTGCTCGAGCACGACGGCGTGATCCTCGGCTGCGCTGCGCTGTATCCGTTCAGCCGCGACAAGGCGGCGGAGCTGGCCTGCCTGGCCATCAACCCCGACTACCGGCGCGTCGGCTACGGCGAACAGCTGCTGCACTACATGCAGGGGCGGGCCAAGCAGGCCGGCCTGAAGCGGCTGTTCGTGCTGACCACCCGCACCTCCCACTGGTTCATCGAGCGCGGCTTCAAGGCCGACGGCGTGGATGCCCTGCCGCGCGAGAAGCGGGAGCTGTACAACTGGCAGCGCCGCTCCAAGGTGCTCGTCAAGGCGCTCTAGCGCCGCGCGAGACAGCCCATGTTCGAAGCCCTCAAGGGCATCACCGTCTCCCTGCGCTTCCGCCTCGTCGCGGCGGCCAGCTTCGTGCTGGTGCTGATGCTCTGGGTGCTGGTGGCCAACAGTGTGCGCCTGCTCGACGCGGCCCTGGTGGCGCGGGAGAACCGGCATCTGGCCGAACTGCAGCTGCTCTACAACGCCTCCTTCTCGGCGCCGCTGATGGAGCGCGACCACGTCCGCCTCTCGCGGCTGGTCGGCCAGCTCGGCAAGCAGGAGGGGATCGTCTACCTGGTGCTGCGCGACGCCAGCCAGCGCATCGTTGCCGCCGAGGGATGGGACCCGTTGCGCCCCCTGCCGGTGCCGCTGGAGGATTTCGCCCGGATGCCCGACAAGGCCGAACGCTTCGACGGCATGACCAAGCTGAGGATCGGCGAGCGGGAGATCGGCAGCGTGCACTTCGGGCTCGCCACGGAGTTCCTGCGCAAGGCCGGCTACGATCTGCTGTGGCAGAGCCTGGCCATCGGCTGGGCGGCCTTCGTGCTGACCGTGCTGCTGCTGTTCATGATCGGCTACTGGCTGACCCGCAACCTGAGGGTCCTGCAGCGCGGGGTGGCGGCCCTCGAGAGCGGCGAGTCCACGGTGCGCCTGCCGGTCTCCGGCAACGACGAGATCGGCACCCTGACCAAGGCCTTCAACCGCATGTCGCAGGCCCTCGACGAGCGCGTCGAGGCGCTCAAGAAGAGCGAGGCGCGCTTCCACGCCATCGCCGACTACACCTACGGCGTGGAGGCCTGGTTCAACCCCCACGGTCGCCTGATCTGGATCAACCGCTCGGTCGAGCGCATCACCGGCTACACGCCGCTCGAGTGCCTGCTCTCCAGCAACCTGGTGGACATGCTGGTCTTCGAAAAGGACCGCAAGAGCGCCCTGGAGGTGGCCCTCAAGGCCCTGCGCGGCAGCACCGGCGACAACTTCGAAGTGCGCCTCAAGCGCAAGGACGGCAGCCTGGTGTGGACCGTCATCAACTGGCAGCCGATCAGCAGCCCGACCGGCGAATACCTCGGCCTGCGCGTCTCCGGCGACGAGATCCAGGCCCGCAAGGAGGCCGAGCTGAAGCTGCTCGACACGGTGGTCGAGCTGCGCCGCGCCCAGGCGCTCAAGGAGTACTACCTGACCCACAGCAACGAGGAGCGCGCCCGCCTCGAGGCCCTGCTCAACGTGATGCGCATCGGCGTGCTGTTCGTCGACAGCGGCCACCGGGTGGTGTACATCAACAACGCCTGCCGCGACATCTGGAGGCTGCCGCGCGACGAGAACCTGGCCGGCCTGCGCGACGGCGCCATGATCGAGCGCACCGCCCACCTGCGCAAGGACGACGCCGCCTACCGGCGCCACGTCGAGTCCACCCTGGCCGGCGAGGACGTCAGCGAGGTCTGCGAGATCCCGCTCCATGACGGCCGCATCCTGACCGACGTCTCGGCCCTGGTGCCGGGCGCCAAGCCGGGCCAGCACATCGGCCGGGTGTGGATCTACGAGGACGTGACCCGGCAGAAGCAGCTGGAGACCCAGCTCATCCAGCTCGCCGAGCGCGACCCGCTCACCAACCTCTACAACCGGCGCCGCTTTCACGAGGAGCTCGAGCGCATCATCGCCGACGCCTCGCGGCGCAGGACCCAGGCCGGCCTGCTGGCCATCGACCTCGACGGCTTCAAGCCGATCAACGACGAATTCGGCCACCAGGCCGGCGACGCCGTGCTGATCCGGCTGGCCGAGGAGGTCGGCTCGATCGTCCGCCGCAACGAGATCTTCTTCCGCATCGGCGGCGACGAGTTCGCCATCCTGGCGCCCGACGCCGACCAGGAAGAGATGGTCGGCCTGGCGCGCCGGGTCGGCGCCCGCATCTCCGGCATGAACTTCCTCTTCGCCGGGCGCGAGGTCCGGCTCACCGCCAGCCTTGGCATCGCCCTCTACCCCAAGCATGCCGCCAGCGGCGAGGAAATCATCGCCCGCGCCGACTCCGCCATGTACCAGGCCAAGATGAGCGGCAAGAACCGCTACGCCGTCTATGGCGAGGCGAAGCTGCACTGAACACGGTAAAATGCCCCATCGCGCCGGCTCCGGCCGGGCTTCAAGGAACCAGGAAAGGAATTGCAATGGGTCGCATGGTGAAATGCATCAAGCTCGGCCGCGAGGCCGAGGGCATGGACTTCCCGCCGGTGCCGGGCGAGCTGGGCAAGCGCATCTTCGAGAACGTCTCCAAGGAGGCTTGGCAGCAGTGGGTCAAGTTCCAGACGATGCTGATCAATGAAAATCGCCTCAGCCTGGCCGACGCCAAGGCCCGCAAGTACCTGGCCGAGCAGATGGAGAAGCACTTCTTCGGCGCTGGCGCCGACCAGGTGCAGGGCTACGTGCCGCCGAAGCCCTGATCCCCGCCAGATCAGAAAAAACCGCGCCGGATGCGCGGTTTTTTTATGTAGCGAAAAGTCGGTCTGCGCAGGACGGTGGTTATTGAGACTGTTTCAGGATCTTCACCCCGTCCGTCCCGGCCAGCAGGGCGACATCCGCGCCGCGCAGGGCGAAGAGGCCGTTGGTGACGACGCCGACAATGGCGTTGAGGCGGGTTTCCAGCGCCTTCGGGTCGGTAATGGCAAGCCCCTTGACGTCGAGGATGATATTGCCGTTGTCGGTGGTGAAGCCGGCGCGCAGCACCGGCTCGCCGCCGAGCTTGGCCAGCTCGCGCGCGACGTAGGCGCGGGCCATCGGGATGACTTCCACCGGCAGGGGAAACCGGCCCATCGTCTGCACCAGCTTGGAGGCGTCGGCGATGCAGACGAACTTCTGCGCCACCGCGGCGACGATCTTCTCGCGCGTCAGCGCGCCGCCGCCGCCCTTGAGCATCGCCATGTCCGCGGTGATTTCGTCCGCGCCATCGACATAGACCGACAGTTCGCTGACCTCGTTGAGGTCGAGCACCCGGATGCCGTGGCCGGCAAGGCGCTTGGCGGTGGCTTCCGAGCTCGCCACCGCGGCCGGGATGCGGTCCTTGATCCTGCCGAGTTCGTCGATGAAGAAGTTGGCCGTCGAGCCGGTGCCGACGCCGATGATGGCGCCCGGCACCACGTAGTCGATGGCGGCTTTTGCCACCGCCTGCTTGAGTTCGTCCTGGGTCATTTCAGTTGTCAGTTGTCAGTTGCCGTTTGCCAGCGCGCCGGATTTTTCTGGCACCGGCAACTGGCAACTGGGAACGTATTCTACTTCTTCCTTGCCGGCGGCAGGTCGGTGCAGGTGCCTTCGTACACCTCGGCCGCCATGCCGATGGATTCGCCCAGGGTCGGGTGCGGGTGGATGGTCTTGCCGATGTCCACCGCGTCGGCGCCCATCTCGATGGCCAGGGCGATCTCGCCGATCATGTCGCCGGCGTGGGTGCCAACGATGCCGCCGCCGACGATGCGATGGGTCTCTTCATCGAAGATCAGCTTGGTGAAGCCCTCGTCGCGGCCGTTGGCGATGGCGCGGCCGGAGGCAGCCCAGGGGAATTTGCCGATGCCGACTCTCACGCCCTGTTTCTTCGCCGCGTCCTCGGTGAGGCCGACCCAGGCCACTTCCGGATCGGTGTAGGCGACGCCGGGGATCACCCTCGCGTCGAAATAGGCCTTGTGGCCGGCGGCGGCCTCGGCCGCGACGTGGGCCTCGTGCACCGCCTTGTGCGCCAGCATCGGCTGGCCGACCAGGTCGCCGATGGCGAAGATGTGCGGCACGTTGGTGCGCATCTGGCGGTCGACGGCGATGAAGCCGCGCGCATCCACCGCCACCCCGGCCTTGTCGGCGCCGATCTTGCTGCCGTTCGGGCTGCGGCCGGCGGACTGCAGGATCATGTCGTACAGTTGCGGCTCGGCGGGGGCTTGCGTTTTTACTTCTGTGCCCTCGAACCAGACCTTCAATCCTTCCTTCAGCGCCTCGACCTTGACGGTCTTGGTCTTCAGCATCACTTTCTCGAAGCGGCCGGCGTTCTTCTTCTCCCACACCTTGACCAGATCGCGGTCGGGGCCCTGCATCAGGCCGTCGAGCATCTCGACGACATCCACTTTCGCGCCGAGCGTCGAGTACACCGTCGCCATCTCCAGGCCGATGATGCCGCCGCCGATCACCAGCATGCGCTTCGGCACGAAGCGCAGTTCGAGCGCGCCGGTGGAGTCGACGATGCGAGGGTCGTCCGGGATGAAGGGCAGGCGCACGGCGCTGCTGCCGGCGGCGATGATGCATTTCTGGAAGCGGATGACCTTCTTCTCGCCGATCTTGTCCTGTCCGTCGCCTTTCGTCAGCTCGACCTCGAGGTGGTTGGCGTCGAGGAAATGGCCGTATCCGCGCACGATGTCCACCTTGCGCGCCTTGGCCATGCCGGCCAGCCCGCCGGTGAGCTTGGAGACCACCTTCGCCTTGTGCGCGCGCAGCTTGTCGAGGTCGAGTTTCGGCGCGGCGAACGCCACGCCGCAGTCGGCCATGTGCGCGGCTTCCTCCACCACCGCGGCGACGTGCAGCAGCGCCTTGGAGGGGATGCAGCCGACATTGAGGCAGACGCCGCCCAGCGCGGCGTAGCGCTCGACCAGCACGGTCTTCAGGCCGAGGTCGGCCGAGCGGAAGGCTGCGGAGTAGCCGCCGGGGCCGGCGCCGAGGACGAGCATGTCGGTTTCGATATCCGCGCCGCCGGCATGGCGGGCGGCCTGCGGCGCCGGGGCGGCGGCAGGCGGAGCGGCGGCAGGCGGAGCGGCAGGTACGGGCGCAGGGGCTGGCGCGGCTGCGCCGGCTTCGGCAGTCTCCATCAGCAGCACCAGCGTGCCCTCGCTGACCTTGTCGCCGATCTTCAGCCTGATTTCCTTCACCACCCCCGCGGCGGGCGAGGGCACCTCCATGGTGGCCTTGTCGGACTCCAGGGTGACGAGCGGATCCTCCGCCTTCACCGTGTCGCCGGGACTGACTTCTATGCCGATCACCGGCACGTCCTTGAAGTCGCCGATGTCGGGCACTTTCACTTCGATGAGGCTCATGTTCTTTTCCTCGAAAGCTTG
>JAEUNH010000183.1 GCA_016791205.1 Rhodocyclaceae bacterium
GATTGCCCCCGATCCCGCGTGGGGCGCGGGTGCGTATTACGGCGGCACGGTCGAGTACGACTTTCAATTCAACGTCACCGCCGTCCCCGAACCCGGATCCTGGGCCCTGCTGCTCGCCGGCCTCGGCCTGCTCGGATTCGCAGCGCGGCGGCGGGCCTGATCACTCACCCCAACGCAAAACCCCTGGATTCCGCCCCGGACTGAAGCATTCCGGGGTGACGGCGCCGGAATGACGATACCCCGTGCCGGAATGACGATACCCCGTCACCCCGGCGAAGGCCGGGGTCCAGAGCCGAGGTGGTGCGGCGATGACGGCCGAACTGGATTCCGGCCTGCGCCGGAATGACGAAAATGCGGGCTGGGAAAAAGTCAGTCTGCGCAGGACGCCGCGGCGCGGTTGGAAAAATAGTCCGCCCGGACTATTGACGCTTGCCGGTCATGGGCCTAACTTGGCCGGAGCCCGATTCGACGGGGAAGGGGAACGAGCATGAAATCATCCATCAAGCGGCTGGCGGCGACGCTGGCGCTCGTCTTTGCCGCCGGGGCGCAAGCGGCGCCGCTTTTCAGTGACAATTTCAACGACGGCAACGCGGCCGGCTGGAGCTATTACGGGATCAACCCGGGCTCCTGGTCGGTGTCCGGCGGCGTCCTGAATCACGGCGGCGGGTATACGGGCCAGCCTGCCTACGCCCTGATCGACGGCATCGCCACGCCCCAGCATTTTTCGCTGGAGGCCGACGTGCGGGTGGTCTCGAGCCTGTACGGCAGCGACTGGGGCCACGTCGGGCTGATCTGGGGCGTGAATACGGCGACCGGCAATTTCAACACGGCCTATCTGAGAACGCATCGGGACCATGTGACGAGTTGGAGCCGTCCTTATTTAGGTGACGCCGAGCGCCTGCTCGCCACGCCCGGCACCACCAACGGGTTCACCTATCATCTGGCAGTCGACGTCGATTACTTTGCCCAGGTCATGAAGGTCACTCTGGGCGGCAACACTACGACCTTCAGCGGAGCGGATTTCCTCCTCCTCAACCAGAATGCCGGCGGCGGCATCGGGCTGATTTCCTGGTCGGACAACGTGACCTACGACAACGTGGTCTTGAACGCCTATCCCGTCCCCGAACCCGAATCCTGGGCCCTGCTGCTCGCCGGCCTCGGCCTGCTCGGATTCGCGGCGCGGCGGCGGGCCTGATCACTCACCCCGACGTAAAAGCCCCTGGACTCCGCCCCGGACTCAAGCATTCGGGGGTGACGGCGCCGGAATGACGAACCTCAGCGTCACCCCGGCGAAGGCCGGGGTCCAGGCGCGCCAACGGCTATTCACACGGCCTATGACGATGTAGTAGAATGCGGGCATTTATTGCGCCTGACTCCGGCATGCCCGTACCCAACCACCGCTACGACGTTTTCAACGGCGACGCCGACGGCATCTGCGCGCTGCTGCAGCTGCGGCTGCAGGACGACGAGCCGGAGGCGCGGCTGGTCACCGGCGTCAAGCGCGACATCCGCCTGCTGGAGAAGATCCAGGTCCGCCCGCGCGACCGCATTACGGTGCTCGATATCTCGCTCGATTCGAACCGCGCCGGTCTCGAGCGGGCGCTGGCGGCCGGCGCGCGGCTGAGCTGGTTCGATCACCATTACGCCGGCGAGATCCCGGCGCACGCCAACCTGCTGGCCTGCATCGACACTTCGGCCGGGGTGTGCACCAGCCTGCTGGTGGACCGCCACCTTGGCGGGGCGCAGCACACCTGGGCCATCGTCGGCGCCTTCGGCGACAACCTCGACGCGGCGGCCCGCCGCCTGGCGCGCGAGGCCGGCTTCGACGCCCAGCAGGCGGCGCTGCTGCGCGACCTGGGCGAGGCGCTCAACTACAACGCCTACGGCGAGAGCGTGGCCGACCTGCGCTATCCGCCGGCCGAGCTCTACCGCCTGCTGAAGCAGTATCGCCGGCCCTTCACCTTCATCGCCGAGGCGCCGGCCTTCCAGGTGCTGCGCGAGGGCTACCGCGAGGACATGCGCTTCGCCGAGGAGCTGCGCCCGGCCCTGGCCGAGGAGGGCGGGCTGGTGTTCGTGCTGCCCGACACCGCCTGGGCGCGGCGCGTCTCGGGGGTCTTCGCCAACCGCCTGGCCTCCGCCCATACCGAGCGGGCCATCGCGGTGCTGACGGCGAAGCCGGGCGGCGGCTTCCTGGTCAGCGTGCGCGCGCCGCAGGCCCGGCCCGACGGCGCCGACGCGCTGTGCCGCCAGTTCGAGAGCGGCGGCGGCAGGAAGGCCGCCGCCGGCATCAACCACCTGCCCGAAGCCGACTACGAGCGCTTTGTCGCTGCCTTTGCCGCGGCGGGTTGGGCGGGAAGTGCTTGATGCCATACCCCGTTATGCCGGCGCAGGCTTTTCTCTTCGTCATTCCGCCGCCGTCACCCCGGAATGCTTGAGTCCGGGGCGGAATCCAGGGGTTTTTCAACCACCGTTCTGGACCCCGGCCTGCGCCGGGGTGACGGAGACGCGGCCTGCGCCGGCATGGCGGAATTCCAGTTTTCGCAGGAATGAAAGCATTTCGGCGGCGAATGATCCGAACGGGCGATTGCCTTTTCGGCGGCATTGGTCTATGAATAGCGAATAACCAACACGAATATCCAGAGGAGGCCCGCATGCGCGTCAAAGCCCTTTCCCTTTCCCTCATCGCCGCCGGCCTGCTCGCCCAGCCGGCGCTGGCGCAGCGTTCGACGACGGATGCGCTGGGCTTCCTGACGGTCGGGGGGACTAGCAAAGCCTACGGCATAAATGCCAGCGGCCAGGTGGTCGGCTATGCATCGACGTCGGGCAGCAGCGGCAACAACCACGCTTTCCTCTGGTCGAGCGGCGGCGGCATGCAGGATCTCGGCACCCTGGGCGGTGCTCTCAGCTACGCCAACGCCATCAACGCCGGCGGCCAGGTGGCCGGCTATGCATACACTGGCAGCAGCGTTCCCCATGCTTTCCTCTGGACCAGCGGTGTCATGCAGGATCTCGGCACCCTGGGCGGGAGTTACAGCGGCGCAATTGCCATTAACGCCGGCGGCCAGGTGGCCGGCTATTCGACCACGAGCAGCAACACCCACGCCTTCCTCTGGTCGAGCGGCGTCATGCAGGATCTCGGCACCCTGG
>JAEUNH010000187.1 GCA_016791205.1 Rhodocyclaceae bacterium
CGCGATGAAGACACCGTGGCGCGCCTGGGCGGCGACGAGTTCGTGCTGGTGCTCGCCGACGCCTTGTCGGAGGACGACACCCTGACCGCCATGACGCGGGTGCTGGAGGCGGTCTCGCGCCAGTATCGCGTCGCCGGCCACGAGCTGCACATGAGCTGCAGCATCGGCGCCAGCCTGTTCCCGCGCGACGGCCGCGACGCCGGCACCCTGCTGAAGAACGCCGACACCGCCATGTACCGCGCCAAGGAGCGCGGCCGCAACCGCGGCCAGTTCTACCTGGAAGAGATGAACGCCCGGTTGGGCGAGCGCCTGTCGCTGGAGAACCGGTTGCGCCACGCCCTGGAGCGCAGCGAATTGCTGCTGCACTACCAGCCGCAGGTCGACCTGCGCAGTGGCGCCATCGTCGGCGCCGAGGCGCTGATCCGCTGGCGCGAGCCGGAGCTGGGACTGGTGTCGCCCGACAGGTTCATTCCCATCGCCGAGGAGACCGGACTCATCGTGCCGATCGGCGAATGGGTGCTGGAGACGGCCTGCGCCCAGGCCGCCGCCTGGCGCGCGGCGGGGCTGCCGCGCATCCGCCTGGCGGTCAACCTCTCCGCCCGGCAGTTCCGCCACAAGGGGCTGGCCGAAGCGATCCGCCGGGCGCTGCAGTCGAACCGGCTCGATCCGGGCGACCTGGAGCTGGAAATCACCGAGAGCATGATCGTGCAGGAGCCGGCGGAAACCATCCGCCTGCTGGAATCGCTCAAGGCGATCGGCCTGCGCATCGCGGTGGACGACTTCGGCACCGGCTATTCGAGCCTGGCCTACCTCAAGCGCTTTCCCATCGACGTGCTGAAGATCGACCAGAGCTTCGTGCGCGGCATCGCCGCCAACCGCAGCGACGCCGCCATCGCCCGCACCGTCATCAACCTCGCCCGCAGCCTCTACCTGCACACCGTCGCCGAGGGTGTCGAGACCGCCGAGCAGGCGGGCCTGCTGCACGACTGGACCTGCGACGAGGCGCAGGGCTACCTCTTCAGCCGCCCCCTGCCGGCGGAGGAGTTCGCCGCCCTGCTGGGCGCCCGGCAGCGCTACCCGGTGAGGGGGTTCCAGGCGCGTTGAGGGACGGCAGCATTGCATTCGCTATCCGAGGGGCATAAGCTGTCCCGACAAGCACAGCCGCCCGGTCCATGAACCCGCCGCCCTGCAACTGCGTCCTCGTCGTCGACGACACCCCGGAGAACCGCCGGCTGTTCTCGTTGATCCTGCGCGAGACCGGCTGCGAAACGGTGGAGGCTGCCTCCGGCGAGGAAGCGCTCGCCCTCTGCGCGAGCCGCGAGTACTCCATGATCCTGATGGACGTGCACCTGCCCGGCCTCGACGGCTTCGAGACGGCGCGGCGCATCCGCGCCTTCGACTGCTGCCAGACCACCCCGATTGTCTTCGTCTCCGCCGTCTACACCGCCGAGCGCGACGTCTTCCAGGGCTACGGCGAGGGCGCCGTCGACTACCTGCTCTCGCCGGTGGTGCCGGAGATCCTGCGCGCCAAGGCCCGCGTCTTCGTCGAGATCCACCACCGGCGCCGGGCGGTCGAGGACCACGCCCGCGAGCTGGAGCGCATCAACCGCGAACTCGCCGCCGCCAACGAGGAGCTGGAATCCTTCAGCTACGCCGCCGCCCACGACCTGCGCGCGCCGCTGCGCGCCATCGGCGGCTTCTCCGAGATCCTGCTGGAAGACTACCTGCCGGCGCTCGACGCCCAGGGCCGCGACTACCTGCGCCGCATCGGCGACGCGACCGGGCGCATGAACGGCCTCATCGACGACCTGCTGGCGCTCGGCAAGGTCACCCGCAGCGAGGTGCACCTGCAGAGCGTCGACCTCTCGGCCCTGGCCGGCGAGGTGGCGCGCGAGATCCAGGACGACTCGCCGCGCGCGGTGGACTGGGCCATCGCGCCGGGCCTCGCCGCCCGCGGCGACCCCGGCCTGCTGCGCATCCTGCTGGCCAACCTGCTCGGCAACGCCTGGAAATACACGGCGCGGCGCGACCATGCCCGCATCGCCTTCGGCCGCGAGGCGCAGGACGGGGAGGAGGCCTTCTTCGTGCGCGACAACGGCGTCGGCTTCGACCCGGCGCTGGCCGCCGGGAAGCTGTTCAAGCCCTTCCAGCGCCTGCACAGCGCCGAGGAGGCGCCCGGCTGCGGCATCGGCCTGGCCACCGTGCGGCGCATCGTCACCAAGCACGGCGGCCGCATCTGGGCGGAGAGCGCCAAGGGCGACGGCGCGACGTTCTGGTTTACGCTCGATCATGAGTGAGGACAAGACACGCCCCTCCCCCGCGAGGGGAGAGGGGACAGCGGCCGTTCACCCTCTCCCCAGCCCTCCCCCGTCGAGGGGGAGGGAGAAAACCGCCTTCGAATCCAGAGTCCTTACCTATTTCATCGCCGCCGGCATCGTGGTGGCCCTGCTCACCGCCGCCACCTGGAAGCTGTCGCTCGATGCCGAGAGGGCCGCGCTGCGCATCTCGCACACCCACGAGGTGCTGGAGCGGCTCGCCCGCGTCCGCGCCGACAGCGTGCAGGTCGAGCTCAGCACCCAGACCCACCGCATCAGCGGCGACGCCTCGCGGCTGGTCGAGCGCGACGCGGCGCTGGCCTCGCGCGAGGCCGAGCTGGCGCGCATCCGCGAGCTGACCGCCGGCAACCCGCCCCAGCAGGCGCGCTGGCAGCAGCTGCGCGCGACGGTCGACGAGCGCGCGGCCATCGCCCGCGAAGTGACGCGGCTGCGCCAGACCGAAGGCGAAGCCGCCGCCGCGGCCTATGTCGCCGTCGCCCCGCTGCGCGAGACGCAGGCGCGCCTGTTCCGGCTGCTGATCGAGATGAGGGACGAGGAACGGCGGCTGCTCGGCGAGCGCAACGCCAACCACGAGCGCGTGCGCCGTTTCGCCCTGGCCAGCGCCTCGCTCGCCGCGCTGGCGCTCTTCGCCCTGCTCGTCGGCACCCATGCCCTGATCCGCCGCCAGTTGCGCGCCAACGAGGCCGCCCGCCGCGAACTGGCCGAGCGCGGCGCCGAACTGGAGCGCGCCAACGCCGCGCTGGACCGGGCCAACCGCCTGAAGAGCGAGTTCCTCGCCAGCATGAGCCACGAGCTGAGGACGCCGCTCAACGCCATCATCGGCTTCTCGGAAGTGCTGCGCGACGGCATGGCCGGCGAGGTCACGGAACAGCAGCGCGAGTACCTCGGCGACATCCTCAACAGCGGCACCCACCTGCTGGCGCTGATCAACGACATCCTCGACCTGTCCAAGGTCGAGGCCGGCAAGATGACGCTGGACCTGGAATGCCTGCCGGCCGACACGCTGCTGCAGTCGGCGCTCGCCATCGTCCGCGAGAAGGCCGTCGCCCACCGCCTGACGCTCGAACTGCGGGCGGAAGCCGACATCGGCGAACTGTGCGCCGACCCGCGCAAGGTCAAGCAGATCGTCTACAACCTGCTCTCCAACGCCGTGAAATTCACCCCCGACGGCGGCCGCGTCACGCTGTCCGCCCGGCGGATGCCGGCCGCGGCGGCGCCGGCCGCGGCGCGGCCGCCGGCCGGCGTGGTCGAGTTCCTCGAGGTCGCCGTGGCCGACAATGGCATCGGCATCGCCGCGGCTGACCAGGCGCGGCTGTTCGCCGCCTTCACCCAGATCGACTCCTCGCTCTCGCGCAAGTACGAGGGCACCGGCCTCGGGCTGGCGCTGGTGCGGCGCCTGGCCGAGCTGCACGGCGGCGCGGTGGGCGTCGACAGCGAACTCGGCCGCGGCGCGACCTTCCGCGTCTGGCTGCCCTACCGGCCGGTGCTGGAATGCCTCACCACGCGGCGGCGCGCCCAGGGCCTGGCGCCGCGCCCGCGCGGCGGCCGGGTGCTGGTGGTGGAGGACGAGGCGCGCGCCTTCGAGCTGATCCGCCTGGCGCTGGAGCAGGACGGCTTCGCCGTGACCCGCGCCGCCAACCCCGCCGAGGCACGCGCCCGGCTGGAAGCCGAGACGCCGGACCTCATCACCCTCGACCTGCTGCTGCCGGGCGAGGACGGCTGGCAGTTCCTCAACTGGCTGAAGCTCTCCGCCGCCTGGGCCCACGTGCCGGTGGTGGTGATCTCCATCGTCGCCGAGGAAGACAAGGGCTTCGCCCTCGGCGCCTCCGCCGTGCTGCAGAAGCCCTTCCTCAAGGACGACCTGACGCGCACCCTGGCCGGCCTGGGCTTCGGCGAGGCGGCGCGCGGCCCGGCGCGGGTGCTGGTGATCGACGATGATCCAGCTGCCGTCGAGCATACGGCGACACTGCTGGAGGCCGAGGGCCACCGCGTCGAGCGCGCCGGCGGCGGGCGCGAGGGCGTCGCCAAGGCGCTGGCCGCGCCGCCCGACCTGGTGATCCTCGACCTGCTGATGCCCGACCTCTCCGGCTTCGACGTCGTCACCGTGCTGCGCACCGACTCGCGCACCGCGCTGACGCCCATCGTCATCGTCACCGGCAAGACGCTCGACGCGGCCGAGCGGCGCGAGCTCAACGGCCACGTCCAGGCCGTGGTGTCGAAAAGCAGCTTCTCGCCGGAGTTCTTCCTGGCCGAGGTGCAGCGGGCGCTGTGCGTGCGCAGGGGGACGTGATGCGGGCTTGTTTCGGTGCTTCAGAGGGTAAGGGGAGAATGCAAGGATCGAGAGTCCGCCCCGCTTTTCCCCCTCTCCCGCTGGCGGGAGAGGGCCGGGGTGAGGGTGGTTCTTCCGGCCCGGCTGCCCCTCACCCTAGCCCTCTCCCCGCAAGCGGGGAGAGGGGACGCCGGCCGCTTGACGTTTAACGCGAGGCGTTATATGGTGCGGCCATGACGATCCGCTCCTTCCGCTGCGCCGACACCGAGGCGCTTTACGAAGGCAGGCGTCCGCGGCGATTCAGGAACATCGAGGCTGCGGCGCAGCGCAAGCTGCAGATGCTCGACGATGCGGCGGAGTTGCGCGACCTGCTGTCGCCTCCCGGCAACCGGCTCGAAGCGCTTCGCGGCGACCGGGCCGGCCAGCACAGCATCCGCATCAACGGCCAATGGCGCGTCTGCTTCGTCTGGACGGCGGCGGGGCCGGAAGGCGTGGAGATCGTCGATTACCATTGAGGAGCAAGGCCCATGGCGACCAACAAGATGCGACCGATCCATCCCGGCGAAATACTCCGCGAGGAATATCTCGCGCCGCTCGGCATGAGCGCCCATGCCCTGGCCATGGCCCTGCGCGTGCCGGCGCCGCGCATCAACGACATCGTGCGCGAGCGGCGCGCCGTGACGACGGACACCGCACTCAGGCTGGCGCGATATTTCGACACCACGCCGCAGTTCTGGCTGAACCTGCAGAATTCCTACGACCTGAAGCTGGCCGCCAGCCAGAGCGGCCGCAAGATCGCGCAGGAAATCCGTCCCCTTCGGCGCGCAGCCTGAGCCCTCCCGGGAACCGGACATGGCCACCCTCCTGATCGTCGAGGACAATCCCGCCAACCTCAAGCTGGCGCGCGTCGTGCTGCAGCAGGCCGGCCATGCCGTGCTGGAGGCGATGGACGCCGAGGCGGGCCTCGCCATTGCGCGCGAGAAACGGCCCGACCTGATCCTGATGGACATCCAGCTGCCCGGCATGGACGGCCTCAGCGCCACCGTGGAACTCAAGCGCGATCCCGCCACCGCCGCCATCCCGGTGCTGGCGCTGACCGCCCACGCCATGATGGGCGACGAGGAGAAGATCCGCGCCGCCGGCTGCGACGGCTACCTGACCAAGCCCTTCCGCTACCCGGAGCTGCTGGCGCGGGTGGCGGCGATGCTCTCACTCCCCTCCCCCCTGGCGGGGGAGGGGCAGGGGGAGAGGGGGGCGGCGGCCAAAAGTCCACCCTCTCCCCAGCCCTCTCCCATCGAGGGAGAGGGAGCATCCACTCCCCTCCCCCCTCGTGGGGGAGGGGCCGGGGGAGAGGGGGAATAGCCGCCATGACATCTCCCCTCCTCCATCACGCCCGCCGCATGCGCACGGATGCCACCGACGCCGAGCGCCTGCTCTGGCGCGAACTGCGCGCCGGGCGACTATTCGGCAGCAAGTTCAAGCGCCAGCAGCCGCTCGGCAACTACATCGTCGACTTCGTCTGCTTCGAATCGAAGCTGGTGGTCGAGGTGGACGGCGGCCAGCACGACGAGCAGCGCGGCTGATGAACATCGCCGACCAGTACGACGCGCTGCGAGCGAAGCGCCCCTACAAGCCGGCCTTCCCGCACGAAAAGGCGGTGAACATCATCACCGTCGGCGACGGCCGCACGATGCCGGGGCATTTCGACCCGCAGGTGCTGGCGGCCTTCGGCAAATGCGCCGAACGCTGGCGGGAGATCTACGACACGAATGCGGATTGAGGGTGGCGCCCCCTCTCCCCGGCCCCGCTCCGCGCCCCACGGCCGGCTTTGCACAGCCGGCCGGCTCCGACGGCGCGAAGCGTGCTTCGCGAAACCCCGCCTTCGCCCCACGAGGGGAGGGGACCGCCGCGAAAAGTCGGTCTGCGCGGCACGGCGGGGGGACGACCGGCCAGGCGCTCAGGCAACCAGGATCGCCCGGAAGTCGTTGACGTTGGTGCGCGTCGGGCCAGTGACGACAAGGTCGCCGAGGGCGGCGAAGAAGCCGTAGCCGTCGTTGTCGTCGAGCCGGGCGCGCGCATCGAGGCCGGCGGCGCGGGCGCGCGCCAGGGTGTCGGGCGCCATGATCGCGCCGGCGTTGTCCTCCGAGCCGTCGATGCCGTCGGTGTCGCCGGCGAGGGCGTGGATGCCCGCCGCGCCGTCGAGGGCCACGGCCAGCGCCAGCAGGAATTCGGCGTTGCGGCCGCCGCGCCCCCGGCCCCGCACCGTCACGGTGGTCTCGCCGCCGGAGAGCAGCACGCAGGGCGCCGGCAGCGGGGTGCCGTGGCGGGCGCAGCCGAGCGCCATGCCGGCCATGACTTTCGCCGCTTCGCGCGCCTCGCCTTCGATGGCGTCGCCGAGGACGAGCGGCGTCACGCCCGCCGCGCGCGCCGCCTCGGCGGCGGCCAGCAGGGCCCCCTGCGGCGTGGCGACGAGGCGCGTCTGGCAATGCGCGAAGCGGATGTCGCCCGGCTTGGGCGTCTCGCTGACGCCGGAGGCGAGCACGGCGCGCACGGCGTGCGGCGCCTCGATGCGGTAGCGGTCGAGGATGGCCAGCGCCTCCTCGCACGTCGAGGGATCGGCCACGGTGGGGCCGGAGGCGATGACGGCCGGGTCGTCGCCGGGCACGTCGGAGATGGCCAGGGTGACGACGCGCGCCGGATAGGCCGCCGCGGCCAGCCGCCCGCCCTTGATCGCGGAAAGGTGCTTCCTGACGCAGTTCATCTCGTGGATGCCGGCGCCGCTTTTCAGCAGGGCGCGGTTGACCGCCTGCTTGTCGGCCAGCGTGACGCCCTCCCAGGGCAGGGCCAGCAGGGCCGAGCCGCCGCCGGAGATCAGCGCCAGGACGAGGTCGTCGGAAGTCAGTCCGCGCAGCGCGGCGAGGATCCGCGCGGCGGCCTCGCGCCCGGCGGCGTCGGGCACCGGGTGCGCCGCCTCGACCACCTCGATGCGGCGGCAGGGCAGGCCGTGGCCGTAGCGCGTCACCACCAGGCCGTCGAGCTCGCCTTCCCAGTGATCCTCGACCGCCCGCGCCATCGCCGCGGCGGCCTTGCCGGCGCCGACCGCCAGGGTGCGCCCGCGCGGCGGCGGCGGCAGGTGCGGCGGCAGGCAGACGGCCGGATCGGCGGCGCGCACGGCGGCGGCGAAGAGACTCCGGAGGAAGGGGCGGGGCTGGATGGGCATGGGTGCGCTCAAGTTTTTCTTTGGGTGGCCGTTAAGGTAGCAGAGACGGTGCGGAAGATGCTACTGAAGGAGGCTGCCATGTCCGAAGTCGTTGCCGAGCGGCGCCAGAACCCGAAGCTGCGCGAGCTGTTCGAGGAGGCCTATGTCCGCATCGAGCCCTTCCTCGACCGGAAGCACACCTGGGGCGGCCTGCAGCTGACCCACTTCGCCCTGCGCACCCTGCGCGAGGCCTATCCGCAACTGGACCCGACCGAGGCGCACCAGCTGGTGCTGGCGGCGATGCGGGTCTATCGCGAGCGCCATCCGGACGGCGCCGGCCACCTGCCGCAGCCGGCGGCGGCCGTGTAGGACGGATTCCTACAGCAAATACCGAGGCCGCCCGATTCAGTTTGCATGGCCGCTGCCGTTAAGCTGTCATCAACAGGGCAAGGAGCGCATCATGGCTGACTTCGACAGACGCAAGAACTACCGGCTGCGGGCCGTCTTCGACCAGGCGTATACGCGGGTCGAGCATTGCTTCGCGGAGGGTTCGCCGCGCGGCCTGCCGGTCGAGTGGGTGGTGTTCCGCGCCGCGCGCGAGGCCTTCCCGCAGCTGACGCCGCTCGACCTGTTCCAGTTCTCGCTGGCCTCGGCGCGGGTGTATCGCGCCCGCCACCCGCAGGGATGCATGGCCTGCTGAACGATTTTCCTCCTCTCCGCCCATCCTCCCCTCCTTGGGCGGTTACGGGCCGACGCGAAAGCGCCGGCCCTTTTTATTCACTCGCCGAAGGCGAAATGGAAGGTGGCGCCCTGGCCGGGCGCCGACTCGACCCGGATGCGGCCGCCATGGCGGTCGAGGATGCGCTTGACGGTGGCCAGCCCGATGCCGAGGCCGTCGAACTCGCGCGCCGCGTGGTAGCGCTGGAAGGGCACGAAGAGCCTGGGCGCCAGGGTCAGGTCGAGGCCGGCGCCGTTGTCGCGGACGAAGAATTCCGGCCCGGCTTCGCCGTCGGCGGCGCCGAAGGCGATCTCGGCGTCGGCGCGCCGGCGGGTGTACTTCCAGGCGTTGCCGAGCAGGTTCTGCAGCAGGCTGTAGGCCAGGTTGCGGTCGGCGCGGGCGCGCAGGCCGGGGGCCACCGTCCAGCGCACGGCGCGGCCCGGCTCGCCGGTCTCGAGCTCGCGCAGGATGGCCTCGGCCAGCGCCGAGAGGTCGATCTCGTCGCGCTGCATCTCCTTCTGCGACAGGCGGCCGAGATCGAGCATGCCGTCGATCAGCACGCCCATCCGCTCGGCGGCGGCGACGATGCGGGCCAGATAATCGCGCGCCTCGTCGTCGAGCTGCGCCGCCTTGTCCTCGCCCAGGGCATGGGCGAAGCCGTTGATGGCGCGCAGCGGGGCCCGCAGGTCGTGCGAGACGGCATAGCTGAAGCTGCGCAGCTCGCGGTTGGCGGCCTCCAGCTCGGCCTTCTGGCGGCGGATCACGGCCTGCTCCTCGGAGAGCTGGCAGTAGGTGCCGTGCAGCGCCTTCTTGGAGCGGTCCATCTCGAACAGGGTCTGGGTCAGCAGGCCGGCCTTGGCCTGCGACAGGTAGGCCAGGCAACGCATGTGCAGGGCCTTCTCCATCAGATCGCGGTTGATCGAGCGGATGTCGTTCTGGTAGCCGCGGCTGACCTCGGTGATGCGTTCCGTCATGGCCGTCCGCTACAGCCGATCCAGCCCGCAGGGCAGTTCGCGCAGGTGGGCGATGGCGTCCTGCACCGCCGCCTGGCCCTCGATCACCGAGCCGTGCTGCGGGCAGATGCGGGCGATCGGCAGCGCGGCGAAGCGATCCAGCACGGCGCCGAGCATGGACCGCGCCGGCATGATCATCTCGTGCCAGGTGTTCATGTCCGGCGGATAGGAGGCGTTGGCGAAGAGCTGCCAGTCGTGGTCCATGGCGCCGAACAGATCGCTGGAGAACAGCGTGCCGCTGGCCGCATCCCAGGTGGCGATGGAGCCGGCGAAGTGCAGGTGCGGGGTGGGGATGAACTCCAGCACCCGGCCGCTGCCCAGGGTGAGGCGCCAGTCGTGCCGGTCCACGGCGTAGAGCGTCGAGCGCAGCCCGTAGTAGCGGATCAGCCGCAGCGAGGCGGCATGGGCGGCGATGCGCAGGTCGGGCCGCTCGACCACGTCTTCCACCACCGCCATGTTGCTGCAGACGTCGGGATCGGGATGCGAGGCGACCACCGCCGAGATCTGGCCGGGCGCGATGACGTCGATGATCTTGCGCATGATCACCGGGAACTGCGGGATCGAGCCGGAGTCGATCAGCACCGCCTCGTTGTCGTCGACGAGGAGGTAGGGATTGCAGTGCATGTCGGCTTCGGCGTCGTGGAAGCCGACCCAGAAGATGTCGCGGGTGACGGCGACCGGGCCGCCGTAATCGACCGTGGGCATGCCGAGCCTTTCTCGTATGCGGGCTGGATGGGCGATGATACACCCAATGCCGGCAGGGGCAATTCGCGCAAACCCGTTCAAGAAGGCGGCCGTCGCGGCGGGGCTGTGCGCCGCCGCCATCGGAGCGCTGGCGCTGGCCGGCTGGGCCGCCGGGAGCGAACTGCTGAAGCGCGGACTGGCGGATGCGGCCAGCATGAAGGCCAACACCGCCCTTTGCTTCGTCCTGCTCGGCCTGGCCCTCGCCGCGCTGGCGGGCGGGACGCGGCCGAGGGCGGTGCGGGCGCTCTGCGCCGCGGTCGCCGTGCTGGCCGGACTGACTTTTCTGCAATACCCCCTGGGCATCGATATCGGCATCGACCGGCTGCTGTTTGCGGACGCCGAACCGCCCTACCCGGGCCGCATGGCGCCGGCCACCGCGCTGGGCCTGCTGGGGCTGTGCACGGCGCTGCCGCTGCTCGGCGCCGGGCGCAGCCGCGCCGGCCAGGCCTGCGCCCTCGCTGCCGGCGCGCTCGGCCTGATCGCCCTGATCGGCTACCTGATCGAGGCGGCGGCCCTGCGGGCGGTGCTGCCCTTCGCCTCGGTGGCGCCGCACAGCGCGCTGGGCTTCGTGCTGCTCGCCGCCGGCGCGCTGCTGGCCCGCCCGGACGAGGGCCTGATGCGCGACATCGCCGCGCCCGGGCTCGGCGGCCAGGCGGCGCGGCGCATGCTGCTGGCCGGCGGCCTGCTGCCGCCGATCGCCTGGCTGGCCCACGCCGGCCAGCACGCCGGCCTGTATCCCGACGATTTCACCCTGACCCTGACGGCCTTCGCCGCCCTGGCGATGCTGGCCGCCGTGGCCTGGTTCGCCGCCCGCGCCCTCAACCGCGCCGACCACGCGCTGCGCCTGGCCGACAGCGTCATCGAAGGCATGAACGAGGGGCTCGCCGTCACCGACGCCGAAGGCAACATCGTCCGCATCAACGCCGGCTTTACCCGCGTCACCGGCTACGCCGAGGCGGAAGTCCTCGGCCAGAACCCGCGCATCCTCCAGTCGGGCGCCCAGGGCCAGGCCTTCTACCGGGCGATGTGGGACACTTTGCGGCACGAGGGCCACTGGCACGGCGAGATCGTGAACCGCCGCAAGTCGGGCGAGCTGTACCCGGAACTGCTCTCCATCACCGCCTTGCACGACGGCGCCGGCCGCGTCAGCCACTACGTCGGGGTCTTCGCCGACCTCTCCGAGCGGCTGCTGCAGGAGAAGCAGATCCGCCATCTCGCCGAGCGCCTCGACCAGGCGCTCGCCGCCGGCCACATCGGCACCTGGCACTTCGACCTGGCGCTCGACCGCTTCGGCTGCGACGAGGCGCTGCTGGCGCTGCACGGCCTGCCGGCCGGCGAGGCGCGCAGCCTGGCGGCGCTGCTGCGCCATGTCCCGCCCGCCGAGCGGGCGCGGGTGAGCGAGCATTTCGAGCGCTGCGCCTTCGAGGGCGCGGCCTTCGACATCGAGTACCGCGTCGACCTGCCCGGCGGCGAGCGGCGCCACCTGGCCGCCCGCGGCCATGCCCGGCGCGATCCGGGCAGCGGCAGCCTGGCGGCGGCCGGCGCCTGCTGGGACATCACCGAACGCCACCGCAGCGAGGAGCGGATCATGGCCCTCAACGCCGGCCTGGAGCGGCGGGTGGCGGAGCGCACCGCCCAGCTGGAGGCGGCGGTGAAGGAGCTGGAGGCCTTCAGCTATTCCGTCGCCCACGACCTGCGGGCGCCGCTGCGCGGACTGGACGGCTTCAGCCAGATCCTGATGGAGGACTACCAGGGCAAGCTGGATGCCGACGCCCACGACCATCTGCGGCGCATCCGCGCCGCCAGCCAGCGCATGGGCGGGTTGATCGACAACCTGCTGGAGCTCTCGCGCCTGATGCGCAGCGAGATGAGCCTGATGACGGTGGATCTCGGCCTGTATGCCCGGGAGACCGTCGAGGAGCTGCGCCGCGAGGAGCCGCAGCGCCGGGTGGCGGTGAACATCGCCGCGGGCCTGGTCGCCGAGGCCGACCCGACCCTGGCGCGGGTGGTGGTGGATAACCTGATCCGCAACGCCTGGAAATACACCGCCCGGCGCGAGGAGGCGCGCATCGATTTCGAAACCCGGTCTGCGCCGGACGGCGGCGCCGAGTTCGTGGTGCGCGACAACGGCGCCGGCTTCGACATGCGCTTCGCCGACAAGCTGTTCAGGCCCTTCCAGCGGCTGCACCGCGCCGAGGACTTCCCCGGCAGCGGCATCGGCCTGGCCTCGGTGGCGCGCGCCGTCGAGCGCCACGGCGGCCGCATCGCCGCCGAGGGCAAGGTCGGCGAGGGCGCCACCTTCCGCTTCACCCTGGCGCCGCCCGAGGAGGAACGCCGGCATGCCGCTTGAGCGCATCCTGGTGGTCGAGGACCAGCCCGAGCTGCGGGCCATCGCCGAGCTGGCGCTGGGGGAGATCGGCGGCTTCCGGGTCTGCCTGTGCGAGGACGGCGCCGCGGCGCTGGCGGCCTTCGCCGGCTTCGACCCGGACCTGCTGCTGCTCGACGTGGTGATGCCGGGGCTGGACGGCCCGGCCACCCTGGCGGCGCTGCGCGCCCTGCCGGCCTGGCGCGGCGCGCCGGTGGTCTTCATGACCGGCCGCGCCGGGGACCAGGAGGTCGCCGGCTACCGGGCGCTGGGCGCCGCCGGCGTCATCGCCAAGCCCTTCGACCCGATGAGCCTGGCCGACGAGGCGCGGCGCATCTGGCAGGAGGCGCAGGCATGCTAAAGTTTCCGCTCAAGCCGCCGTTGCTACAGTCTGTCGCAAAGGAATCCGCATGGAAAGAATGAACACCCCCGCCCTGCCGCGCCTGCGCCTGCTGCTCGTCGAGGACGACGCCGCGCAGCGCGAGCTGCTGAAGACTTTCCTCGAACACCTCGGCCAGGAGGTGCTGTGCGCCGAGAACGGCGAGGCCGCCGTGCACGCCTTCGCCGAGTCGGCCCCCGACCTGGTGCTGATGGACATCCTGCTGCCGGGCATGGACGGCTTCGAGGCCACCAGCCGCATCCAGACCCTGGCCGAAGGCCGCTGGGTGCCGGTGATCTACCTCACCGCCATGCAGCAGCGCGCCAGCGTGCTGGCCGGGCTGGCCGCCGGCGGCCACGACTACCTGGTCAAGCCGGTGGACCTCGACCTGCTTGAGGCCAAGCTGCACCCCATGCTGCGCGCCATCGAGACCCACAACACGCTGCTCGCCGCCGAGGCGCTGCTCGGCATGGTGTTCGATCCCTGCGAGCACGCCGCCATCGGCTTCGGCGACGACGGCGCCATCCTGGCCTGCAACGCCGGCGCGGCCAGCCTGCTCGGCTACAGCCCCGAGGCCCTGCGCCGGCAAGCCTTCCCGGCGCTGCTGGCCTCGGCCGGCGCGCCGAAGACGGCGGCGGAATTCGTGACGCTGGCCGGCGGCGAAGCGGTGCCGGTGACGGTGCGCCGCGGCGACGGCCGCCAGATGCCGGTGGCCCTGCGCATCCGCACCCGCGAGGTCAAGTCGCGGCCGGTGTTCCTGGCGCTGCTGGGGACGGCGGGGAAGGACTGCTAATCCGCACTGCTGCGGTTCAGCCGCAGACGTATTCCAGTTCGCTCACCTTCTGCGCGCCGGGCACCAGCCTGAGGCCCTTCGGGATGCCTTGGTGGGCGTCGTGGTAGACGTGGCTGCGGTGCCAGGCGCGGTAGCTCCCGGCGTCCGTCCAGTAGGTCATGATCCAGATCTCGCCGGGCGCCTCCAGCGGGCTGAGCACGTCCAGGCGCAAGAAACCTGAAGCGTTGTCGACCAGATGCGGGCGGGCGCGGAAGGCGGCCTTGACCTCGGCCTCCATGCCGTTGGCGATGACGAAGCGGCTCATCGCGACGAACTCGGGCCGGGTCTCGCTCATGGGCGTCTCCTTCACGATTGCGCCAGCGGCAGGCTGAAGCTGAACGTCGAACCTTCACCCACCCGGCTGTCGACCCGGATGCGGCCGCCGTGGCCCTCGACGATCTTGCGGGTGATGGCCAGCCCGAGGCCGGTGCTTTTCTCGCCGGCGGTGGATTTCACGCTGGTCTTCGAGAAGGGCTGGAACAGCCTGGAGAGCTCGGCCTCGGGGATGCCCTGGCCCTGGTCGCGCACGGCAACGACGATCTCCCCGTCCGCTTCGACCACGCTGACCCGCACCACGGTGCCGGGGTGCGAATACTTGACGGCGTTGCTAACCAGGTTATTGAGCACCTGCTCGATCTTGGTGGCGTCGGCCATGACGGCCGACGGGGCCTCGGGCAATTCCAGCTCGATGGCGATGTGCTTGGCGGCGGCCAGCACGCGGTTCAGCGCGACGTTGTTGTCGACCAGCGCGGCGAGGTCGACAGGCGCCAGCGCGAGGTTGAGCTTGCCCGATTCGATCTGCGAGACGTCGAGCAGGTCTTCCAGCAGCCGCAGCATGAACTCGCTCGACTTGCCGATCTGCGCGACGAACTGCAGCTCCTTGGCGTCGAGCTTGGCGCCGGCCATGCGGTCGAGGAACTTGGCATAGCTCATGATCACCCCGAGCGGGTTCCTCAGGTCGTGGGCGGCCATGCCGAGCAGGCGGTTTTTCTGCTCGTTCAACTCGGCCAGCGCGGCGTTCTTCTTCGCCAGCTCGCGCTGGGCGTCGGCCAGCTCGTTGTTGAGCCGGGTGAATTCCTCGAACAGCGGCTCCTCGGCGGAGCGCCGCGAGGGCCGGCTGTCGCCTTCGAGCGTGCGCACCCGGTTGGTGAGCTCGTTGTTGATGCCGGTCATGGCCTCGTACACGCGCTCGAACTCGCGCGGGTCCGGCTTCTCCTCGCTCATAACAGATGCTCCGCGGCGGCGACCGCGGCGCGGGCATCCGGCGCCGAGCCGTCGGCGCCGACGGCCTGCCACAGGCTGCCGGCGAGGTTGAAGGGGTAGCCGCCGACCAGGATGCGGGCCGACTTGCCGCGGGCGTCGTCGCGGATGCCCTGCACCAGGCGGCGCACGGCGTCGACATGCGCCACCATGGTGGCGGAGATGCCGACCACGTCGGCGCGCTGGGTCTCGATGGCTTCGAGCACGCTCTCGGCCGGCACGTTGGCGCCGAGATAGTAGGTATCCCAGCCGG
>JAEUNH010000202.1 GCA_016791205.1 Rhodocyclaceae bacterium
GGAGCGCGGCGCCCTCCGCGACGCCGCGACGCAGTTCGACGAATGCGGCATCGCCGTCGCCTGCGCCGCGCCGGCGCTCATTGAGCTGATCCGCCGGCACGCATGGAAGGATCTGTTCTGGGCACGTCGCGCCGAGCTGGCGCGGGAGATGCGCTTCTTTGTCTTCGGCCACGCCACCTGGGACCAGCTGCGTGCGCCCTTCCTCGGCCTGACGGCGAAGGCGGTGCTAATCGACGTCGGGCAGGCATGGCTATCGTTGCCGATCGAGCGACAACGCGCCGACATCGATGGCTGGCTGGCCGAAATTTTTTCGCGGGGCGAGGCGTTCTCGCGCCCCGGCGATTTCCAGCCGCTGCCGCTGCTCGGCATTCCCGGCGTTGTCGAGGCGAGCGCCTCACCCGACTACTTCGACGACGTGCGGCAATTTAGGCCGGCCAGAAAAAAAAGAGGCCCCGCCGAAGCGGGGCCTGCACTGGAACAGGAGGTGTGAGATGGCTACTGCTAAGAAGCCCAATCCGTTCCACCGCTATTTTCCGGCGGGCCCGGGTGCCAGATCAAGCTCGGCATGAAAATATTTTGCAAGGTATTGAAAAACAAGAATCTTGTTTCGCTATAATGGCCTTGGAAGTCCGCCAGGCAGCCGCTGTGCACTATAGTGCATGGAGGAAAGTCCGGGCCCCATAGAGCAGGATGCCGGCTAACGGCCGGGCGCCGTGAGGCGATGGAAAGTGGCACAGAAAACAAACCGCCTAAGTCCGCAAGGACCGGCAAGGGTGAAAAGGCGGGGTAAGAGCCCACCGCAGTCCGTGGCAACACGGCTGGCACGCTAAACCCCATCCGGGGCAAGGCCAAATAGGGAAGCCATGGCGCTGCTCGCGCCGCTTCCGGGTAGGCTGCTAGAGCGCCGCGGCAACGCGTCGCCCAGAGGAATGGCTGCCGGGCAGCTTCGGCTGCCTTACAGAACCCGGCTTACCGGCGGACTTCCAACACTCCCCTAAAGGCGAGGCAAGCTCGCCACTCTTAATATTCAACATTCAGATCCATTTCTATCCATATTGTTTTATAAGGATTATTTTTTCAAGATTTTATCTCAAGACGGCCCCTTAAGTCTTTGTTGCACCTGGAAAATTTCGCAATTTTCCGCTTGACCCTGCATAAGAGTTCATCTAAAGTGGGAAATAGTGGAAAAAAGTGGGGAATCGGATATCCGGTCCTCCGCGCAAAGAGGGGGTTGGATGTTCCAGGGGGCTGCAGCGCTGTATCTCGACGCGAAGGGACGCCTGGCGGTGCCGTCGCGGCACCGTGAACGTCTCGCGGCGCTGGCCAATGGCACGTTAGTGCTCACTGCGCATCCTCATCGTTGCCTCCTGATCTATCCCCTGCCGGCCTGGGAACCGATCCGCGACAAGGTGCTCCAGGCGCCCAGCCTCGAACAGCAATCCGCCCTGCTCAAACGCCTGCTCGTCGGCTTCGCCCGCGAGGAGGAGATGGACGGCGCCGGCCGCGTGCTGATCGCGCCCGAACTGCGCCAGTACGCCGGCCTGGAGAAGGAAGTCTGGCTGGTCGGGCAGGGCAACCATTTCGAACTCTGGTCGGAGGCCGGCTGGAAGCAGCAGCAGGAGGCGATCTTCGCGCTCGGCGACAAGCTGTTGCCGCCGGGGCTGGAGACGCTGACGTTGTGAGCGAGGCATTGCAGCACAGGACTGTGCTGCTGGAGGAGGCGGTCGACGCCTTGGCCATCAAGCCGGGCGGGAGGTACGTGGATGCGACCTTCGGCCGCGGCGGGCACAGCCGGCGGATCCTCCAGGGCTTGAATGCAGAGGGGCGGCTGATCGCGCTGGACCGGGATCCGGCGGCGGTCGCGGCGGGCAGACAGATCGCCGATCCGCGCCTGAAAGTGATCCATGCCGCCTTCAGCGGAATGCAGGAGGCGCTGAGGGCGGAAGGTGTGGAGCGGGTGGAGGGGGTGCTGCTCGATCTGGGCGTGTCCTCCCCGCAGTTGGACGAGGCGCAGCGCGGTTTCAGCTTCCGCCTCGATGCGCCGCTCGACATGCGCATGGATACGAGCCGCGGGCAGACCGCCGCGGAGTGGCTGGCGCAGGCGAGCCAGCGGGAACTGGCGGAGGTGATAAAAAACTATGGCGAAGAACGGTTTGCTAATGCGGTTGCAAAGGCGATTGTTGCTGCTCGGAGCGGGGGGGCTATCGCAACCACACGACAACTTGCCGAGATCGTGGCATCGGCCGTCCGCACGCGCGAGCAAGGCCAGCATCCGGCGACGCGCAGCTTTCAGGCTATACGGATTCACCTCAATCAGGAGCTTGAGGAATTGTCGCTAGCGCTGCCCCAGGCCGTCGCGGCGCTCAACCCCGGCGGCCGTCTCGTCGTCATCAGCTTCCACTCCCTCGAGGACCGCATCGTCAAGCGCTTCCTGCGCGACGAGTCGCGTCCACCGCAGCTGCCGGCGCGCCTGCCGCTGCGCGCCGCCGAGCTGCCGCCGCCGCGGCTGCGGCTGGTGGGCAAGCCGATCATGCCCACGGCGGCCGAGATCGACGCCAACCCGCGTGCCCGCAGCGCCGTGATGCGGGTGGCGGAAAGGATCTGATCCCGTGCTCAGGCTGAACCTCGCCCTCATCGCGATTGTCCTGGCCAGCGCGCTGGGGGCGGTGGCCTCGCAGCACAAGGCGCGGAAATTGTTCACCGAGATGGAGCGCGAGCAGGAGCGCATGCGCCAGCTCGAGGTGGAGTGGGGCCAGCTGCAGCTCGAGCAGAGCACCTGGGCGGCGCACAGCCGGGTCGAGAAGGTCGCCCGCGAGCGGCTGCACATGAAGCCGCCGGCGCCGGGGCAGGTGCTGGCGGTGGAGGCGGCAAGGTGAAGTTCACAAACAGCCCCTTGCTTTCGCAACTCCTGCCGGCCTGGCGCGCGCGCTTCGTCGCGGCGCTGATCCTGCTGGCCTTCGGCACCCTGGCGGCGCGCTCGGCCTGGCTGCAGGTGGTGAGGAACGACTTCCTGCAGCAGAAGGGCGAATCGCGTTACTCGCGAGTGATCGAGCTCTCCGCCACTCGCGGCCGCATCGCCGACCGCAGCGGCGACATGCTGGCGGTGTCGACGCCGGTCAAGTCCGTCTGGGCCATTCCGGAAGATGCCAGGCTGACGCCGGCACAGGCGCGCGAGCTGGCGGGTCTGCTGGAACTGGACGTGCGCGAACTCAATCGCCGGCTTGCCTCCGAGAAGGACTTCGTCTTCATCAGGCGGCAGATCCCGCCCGATGCGGCGGAGAAGATCGCCGCCCTCAACCTGCCCGGCATCCACCAGCAGCGCGAATACCGCCGCTACTACCCGGCCGGCGACGTCACCGCCCACATGCTCGGCTTCACCGGCGTCGAGGACCGCGGCCAGGAGGGCATCGAGCTGGCCTTCGACGCCCAGCTCGCCGGCAAGCCGGGCAGCCGCCGCGTCATCAAGGATCGCCTCGGCCGCATCGTCGAGGACGTCGAGAGCATCAAGCCGCCGCAAGACGGCAAGGACCTCACCCTGGCGCTCGACGCCAAGGTGCAGTACCTGGCCTTCACCCACCTGAAGCAGGCGCTGGCCGAGCACAAGGCAAAGGCCGGCGGCGTGGTGGTGCTCGACGCCAAGACCGGCGAGGTGCTGGCGCTGGCCAACCTGCCGGCCTACAACCCGAACAACCGCGTCAAGCTGACCGGGGCGCAACTGCGCAACCGCGCGCTGACCGACGTCTTCGAGCCCGGCTCGACCATGAAGCCGTTCACCGTCGCGCTGGCGCTGGAGAAGGGGCGCTTCCGCTTCGATTCGCAGATCCAGACCGCGCCGGGCCGCCTCACCATCGGCAACGCGACGATCTCCGACGCCCACCCGCACGGCCTGCTGACCGTGGCGCAGGTCATCCAGAAGTCGAGCAACGTCGGCGCGGCGAAGATCGCCGGCGCCTTCGCCCCCGAGGAGATGTGGCAGATGTTCGACGCGCTCGGCTTCGGCCAGCCGATGAAGCTCGGCTTCCCCGGCGAGGTCGGCGGGCGGCTGCGCCCCTTCAAAACCTGGCGGCCGATCGAACAGGCCACCATGTCCTATGGCCATGGCATCTCGGTGACGCTGATGCAGCTGGCCCGCGCTTACCTGGCATTTGCCCGCGACGGCGATGTGATTCCGTTGTCTCTGACCCGGCTGGAATCGCCGCCGCTCGCGGGCAAATCCATTTTTTCCGCACCGACGGCGCGCGAGGTGCGCGCCATGCTGGAGATGGCCGTGCTGCCGGGCGGCACCGCGCCGAAGGCGCAGATCGCCGGCTACCGCGTCGCCGGCAAGACCGGCACGGCGCACAAGCTGGAGGGCGGCCAGTACGCCGAGCGCTACGTGGCGGCCTTCGTCGGCTTCGCGCCGGTGTCGGACCCGCGGCTGGTGGTGGCGGTGATGATCGACGAGCCCTCCGCCGGCAAGTATTACGGCGGCGAAGTGGCGGCGCCGGTCTTCGCGCAAGTGATGGCCGGCAGCCTGCGCACGCTCGGCGTGGCGCCGGATGCGCCGCTGAAGCCGGTCCAGGTGGCGCGGGATGTGGCGGCGGTGCCGGAGAGCCTGTGAAACGTGAACCGGGAGAAGCGCAACGCGTGCTCGATGAACTGCAAAGGCAAGGCGTGACGGCGAAAGCCCTCTGCGCGGATTCGCGCGCGCTAGCGCCGGGCGAGGTGTTCGTCGCCTATCCTGGCGCGCGCGCCGACGGTCGCCGCTTCATCGCCGAGGCGGTGGCGCGCGGCGCCTCGGCCGTGCTGTGGGAAATAGGGGACAGACCCCGTTTTAGCCAGGGAACAACGATCGAAATGGGGATGGCTAAAACGGGGTCTGTCCCCTATTTCCCCGCCATTACCGTGCCCAACGTGGCGGTGGACGACCTGCAGGCGCTGTCCGGCTGGATCGCCCACCTCGTCTATGGCCGTCCCTCGGAAAAGCTGTGGACGGTCGGCGTCACCGGCACCAACGGCAAGACCTCGGTGAGCCAGTGGATCGCCCAGGCCTTCGAACTGCTGGGCCGCCGCAGCGCGGTGGTCGGCACGCTCGGCTGTGGCTTCCCGGGCCAGCTGGAAGATTGCCTCAACACCACGCCGGATGCGCTCACCCTGCACCGCCTGTTCGCGCAGTATCTCGCGCAGGGCGCGCAGGCGGCGGCGATGGAAGTCTCCTCGATCGGCCTGCACCAGGGCCGCGTCAATGGCGTGCATTTCGACCTAGCGGTGTTCACGAATCTCACGCGCGACCACCTCGAGTACCACGGCAGCATGCAGGCCTACGGCGCGGCGAAAGAGGAACTGTTCATGACGCCCGGCCTGAAGTCGGCCGTGCTCAACCTCGACGATGCGCTCGGCCGCAAGATCGCCCGCGACCTCGCCGGCAGCGGTGTGCAGGTGATCGGATATGCGCTGGATGCCGCCGCAGCGGCGGGCGTCGACGGCGCGCTGATTGCCGAGGGCATCGCGGCGACCCCGCGCGGCCAGCGCTTTACGGCGGTTGCCCCTCAGGGACGCGTCGACATCCAGGCCCAGGTGGTGGGCACGTTCAACGTCTCCAACCTGCTCGCCGTGCTGGGCACGCTGCTGGCCTCGGGCGTGCCGCTCGACCAGGCGGCCGCCGTGCTGCAGGGACTGACTTCTTCGCCCGGCCGCATGCAGGCCCTCGGCGGGGACGGGCAGCCGCTGGCGGTGATCGACTACGCCCACACGCCGGATGCGCTGGACAAGGCGCTCTCGGCGCTGCGCGACACCGCCGCCGCTCGCGGCGGGCGGCTGGTCTGCGTCTTCGGCTGCGGCGGCAACCGCGATCCGGGCAAGCGGCCGCTGATGGGCGAAGTCGCCAGCCGGCGCGCCGATGCGGTCATTCTCACCAGCGACAACCCGCGCGACGAGGCGCCGCAGGCCATCCTCGCCGAGATCGCCAAGGGTGTGACTGGCGCGCCGGGGGCGCGCATCGTCGCCGAGCGCGCCGAGGCGATCCGCGCCGCGCTCGCCGAGGCCGACGCCCGCGACGTCGTGCTGATCGCCGGCAAGGGCCACGAGACCTACCAGGAAATTGCCGGCCGGCGCCTGCCGTTCTCGGACGTCGAGCACGCCGCCGCCGCCCTGGCGGCACGCGGAGGGTCGGCCACATGATGAGCCTGATGGAAGCGGCCCTGGCCACCGGCGGCACGGCGCTGGGCGGCAACCCGCGCCTCGAGGGCGTGTCCACCGATTCCCGCACGGTGGCCAGCGGCGAGCTGTTCATCGCCCTCCGGGGCGAGCGCTTCGACGGCCATGAATACGTCGAGGCCGCCGCCGCCCGCGGCGCCGCCGCCGCGATGGTCGAAGCCGCCTGGGCCGAGGGCCGCAGCCTGGCCCTGCCGACGCTGGCGGTGGCCGACACGCGCCTGGCGCTCGGCTACCTGGGCGCCTGGTGGCGGGCCCGCTTCGAACTGCCGCTGGTCGGCGTCACCGGCAGCAACGGCAAGACCACGGTGAAGGAGATGACCGCCGCCATCCTGCGGGCCCGCGCCCAGGCCGAGGGCTTCGATCCGGAACTGGCCGTGCTGGCGACCGCCGGCAACCTCAACAACGACATCGGCCTGCCGCAGATGCTGCTGCGTTTGCACGGCAGCCACCGCGCCGCGGTGATCGAGATGGGCATGAACCACCCCGGCGAGATCGCCTACCTGAGCCGCCTGGCGCAGCCGACCGTGGCGCTGGTGAACAACGCCCAGCGGGCGCACCTGGCGGGGCTCGGCGGCGTCGCCGAGGTGGCGCGCGCCAAGGGCGAGATCTTCGACGGCCTGCGCGCCGGCGGCACGGCGGTGATCAACGCCGACGACCCTTTCTGCGAACTCTGGCGCGGGATGAACGCCGGCCGCCGCATCCTCAGCTTCGGCCTCGATCAGCCGGCCGAGGTGCGCGGGCGGGTCGAGGCGAAGGCGCTCGGCAGCCGCCTGGCGATCGAGGCGCCGCAGGGCGCGGTGACCGTCCAGCTGCAGGTGCCCGGCGTGCACAACGCCCGCAACGCCCTGGCGGCGGCGGCCGTCGCGCTGGCGGCCGGCGCGGATCTCGCCGCCGTGTCGGCGGGACTGAGTTTTTTCCGCGGCGTCAAGGGCCGGCTGCAGATCCGGCCGGCCGCCGCCGGCGCGGTGCTGATCGACGACAGCTACAACGCCAATCCGGACTCGGTGCGCGCCGCCATCGACGTCCTGGCGGCGACCCCGGGCAGGAAGCTGCTGGTGCTGGGCGACATGGGCGAGATCGGCGGCCAGGCAGGCCAGTTCCACGACGAGGTCGGCGGTTACGCCAAGAGCCAGGGCGTGGACCGGCTGCTGGCTTTGGGCGAGATGAGCGAACTGGCGGCCCGCAACTTCGGCAGCGGCGGCCAGCATTTCGGTAGCCTCGAGGCCCTGCTGGAGGCGCTGCTGCCGCAGCTCGACGGCGAGACCGTGGTGCTGGTGAAGGGCTCGCGCTTCATGCGCATGGAGCGGGTGGCCGACGCGGTGGCGGCCGGCGCCGCGGCAACGCAACACTGATCGTGGAGAGCGCGGAAGGCATGGGGACGATAACGGTGGAGAGACAAGCCAGCACTGATGCTGATGCCCGGAGGGGGCTGCTTGGCGCAACCATGCGAAGAAACCTCCATGCCTTCCGCAGTCTCCATGAGAGCGGGGTGGACCGTGCTGCTTGAGCTCGCCCAATGGCTGGCGAAGGATCTGCGGGTCTTCAACGTCTTCAACTACATCACCCTGCGCACCGTGCTGGCGGCGATGACGGCGCTGGTGATCTCGTTCATCTTCGGCCCGGCGCTGATCCGCTGGCTGGCGGAGAAGAAGATCGGCCAGGCGGTGCGCGACGACGGCCCGCAGACGCACCTGGCCAAGACCGGCACGCCGACCATGGGCGGGGCGCTGATCCTGATCGCCATCGGCGTCACCACCCTGCTGTGGGGCGACCTCTCCAACCGCTACGTCTGGGTGGTGCTGTTCGTGACGCTGGGCTTCGGCGCGGTGGGCTGGGTGGACGACTGGCGCAAGGTGGTGCATCGCAATCCGAAGGGCCTCTCGGCGCGCGCCAAGTTCTTCTGGCAGTCGCTGATCGGCGCGGCGGCGGCGGTGTTCCTCGCCGCCACGGCGACGCTGCCGGCGCACACCGAGCTGATCGTGCCCTTCTTCAAGACCGTGGCCTATCCGCTCGGCATTGTCGGCTTCGTGATCCTCAGCTATTTCGTCATCGTCGGCACCAGCAACGCGGTGAACCTGACCGACGGCCTCGACGGCCTGGCCATCATGCCGACGGTGATGGTGGCCGGCGCCCTGGCCATCTTCGCCTACGTCGCCGGCCACGTCGGCTTCTCGAAGTATCTCGGCCTGCCCTACATCCCCGGCGCCGGCGAGCTGGCGGTGTTCCTCGGCGCGCTGTGCGGCGCGGGGCTGGGCTTCCTCTGGTTCAACGCCTATCCGGCGGAAGTCTTCATGGGCGACGTCGGCGCGCTGGCGCTGGGCGCGGCGCTCGGCACGGTGGCGGTGGTGGTGCGCCAGGAGATCGTGCTGTTCATCATGGGCGGCGTGTTCGTCGTCGAGACGCTGTCGGTGATGATCCAGGTCGCCTACTTCAAGGCCAGCGGCGGCAAGCGCATCTTCCTCATGGCGCCGCTGCACCACCACTACGAACTGAAGGGCTGGAAGGAGACCCAGGTGGTGGTCCGCTTCTGGATCATCACCCTCATGCTGGTGCTGTTCGGCTTGTCAACCTTGAAACTGAGATGATGAAAGCGGCTGGCCTCCATGGGTAACCTGGCGGGGAAAACGGTGCTGGTGCTGGGGCTCGGCGAGTCGGGTCTGGCCATGGCGCAATGGCTGGTCCGCCAGGGCGCCCGGGTGCGCCTGGCTGATTCGCGCAAGGAGCCGCCGTTCGCCGCCGAGCTCGCCCGCAGCGCCCCCGGCGCGGTGCTGCTGTCGGGCTCGTTCAACGAGGCGCTGATCGACGGCGCCGAGCTGATCGGCCTCTCGCCCGGCCTCTCGCTCAACGAGCCGGTGGTGGCCGAGGCGGCCCGGCGCGGCATCCCGGTCGTCGGCGAGATCGAACTGTTCGCCGGGGCGCTGCGCGCGCTCGGCGTGCGCGATGCCTGCAAGGTGGTCGCCCTCACGGGGACCAACGGCAAGACCACCACCACGGCGCTGACCGGCGCCCTGTGCCGCGCCGCCGGCAAGCTGACGGCGGTGGCCGGCAACATCGGCCCGGCGGCGCTCTCCGCCCTGATGACCTGCCTCGACGCCGGCAAGCTGCCGGAAGTCTGGGTGCTCGAGCTGTCGAGCTTCCAGCTGGAGACCACGGTGAGCCTGGCGGCGGAGGCCGCCGCGGTGCTCAACGTCAGCGACGACCATATGGATCGCTATGCCGGCCTCGACGACTACGCCGCCGCCAAGGCGCGCATCTTCGAAGGCTGCGGCGCGCAAGTGCTCAACCGCCAGGATCCGCGCGTCCTGGCCATGGCCAACGGCGTCTCGCGCAGACTGACTTTTGGCCTGGACGCGCCGCAAGGCCCGGACGACTTCGGACTGGCCGACGGCTGGCTGATGCAGGGCGGGGAACGCCTGCTGCGTGCCGACGAGCTGGCGCTGGCCGGCCTGCACAATGCCGCCAACGCATTGGCCGCGCTGGCCCTGTGCCGCGCCATCGAGCTGCCGCTGGCGCCGCTGCTGCCGGCGCTGCGCGACTTCGAGGGCCTGCCGCACCGGGTCGAGCGCATCGCCGAGCTCGACGGCGTGGCCTGGTACGACGACTCGAAGGGCACCAACGTCGGCGCCACCGTGGCGGCCCTCGAAGGGCTTGGTCGCAAGGTGGTGCTGATCGCAGGCGGCGATGGGAAAGGGCAGGATTTCTCGCCGCTGGCGCCGGCCCTGGCCGGGCATGGTCGTGCCCTGGTGCTGATCGGCCGCGACGCGACGAAGATCGAGGCGGCGGTGGCCGAGTGCGGGGTGCCGCTCATCCACGCCCAGGACATGGAGCAGGCCGTGCGCAAGGCGGCAGTGGCGGCGCGCGCCGGCGACGCGGTGCTGCTCTCGCCGGCCTGCGCCAGCTTCGACATGTATCGCAACTACGTGCATCGCGCCGAGGTGTTCGCCCAGGCGGTGGGCGAACTGGCCGCGGCGCGGCAGAAGGAAATCCAGTGAGCGCCGGGATGACCCTTCGCTACCGCGCCGGCGGCCCGGCCCAGCCGCAGGAACTCGACCCCATGCTGCTGTGGCCGGCCCTGGCCCTGCTGCTGTTCGGCCTGGTGATGGTGTACTCGGCCTCCATCGCCACCGCCGAGGGCAGCCGCTTCACCGGCCACCAGCCGGCCTATTTCCTGATCCGCCACGGCGTCTTCCTGGCCATCGGCCTGATCGCCGCGGTGGTGGTGTTCCAGGTGCCGCTGCGGGTCTGGCAGCAAGGCGCGCCGTGGCTGTTCCTGATCGGCGTGGCGCTGCTGGTGCTGGTGCTGGTGCCCTTCATCGGCCGCGAGGTGAACGGCGCCCGGCGCTGGCTGCCGCTCGGCCTGGTGAACCTGCAGCCCTCCGAGCTGATGAAGCTCTTCGCCGTGCTCTACGCCGCCGACTACACGGTGCGCAAGCTCGCCGACATGGGCAGCTTCCGCCGCGGCTTCGTGCCGATGGCGCTGGTGATGGCGCTGGTCGGCGGCCTGCTGCTGCGCGAGCCGGACTTCGGCGCCTTCGTGGTGATCATCTGCATCGCCATGGGCATCCTCTTCCTCGGCGGCATCAATGCCCGCCTGTTCACCCTGCTGTTCCTCTTCCTCGCCATGGCCTTCGTCGTCCTGATCTGGACCTCGCCCTACCGGCGCGAGCGCATCTTCGGCTTCATGGACCCCTGGTCGGACGCCTTCGGCAAGGGCTACCAGCTCTCCCACGCCCTGATCGCCTTCGGCCGCGGCGAGTGGCTCGGCGTCGGCCTGGGCGCTTCCATCGAGAAGCTGTTCTACCTGCCGGAGGCGCACACCGATTTCCTGCTGGCGGTGATCGCCGAGGAGTTGGGGCTGGTCGGCGTGCTGGCGGTGATCGTGCTGTTCGGCCTGATCGTCCAGCGCGCCTTCGCCATCGGCCGCCAGGCGCTGTTGCTGGAGCGCGCCTACGCCGGGCTGGTGGCCCAGGGCATCGGCATCTGGCTCGGCGTGCAGGCCTTCATCAACATGGGCGTGAACATGGGCCTGCTGCCGACCAAGGGGCTGACCCTGCCGCTGATGAGCTTTGGCGGATCGGGCATCGTGGCCAACTGCATCGCCCTGGCGATCCTGCTCCGCGTTGATTGGGAAAATCGCC
>JAEUNH010000006.1 GCA_016791205.1 Rhodocyclaceae bacterium
TGCTCGGTCTGGCGCAGCTGTTCGCCGGAGAGCGGCAGCAGCTGTTCCAGCACCGGCTCCTGCTTCATGGTGTTCAGGAAGCGGGTGTAGGCGATGTAGACGGCGTCGAGCTCGCCGGCCTGGAAGGCGTCGAGCATGACCTTCACCGGGCCGATCATCTTGTCGAGGTGCGGCGTGTCGCCGAGGTGCGTGACGTTGGACACGACCTTGGCGCCGAGGCGCTGCATGAAGCCGAGGCCCTTCGAGCCGATGGCGGTGACGCGGATGTCGGTGACGCCCTTGCCTTCCCATTCCTTCAGGTTGTTGAGCGCGATGCGCAGCACGTTGGTGTTGAGGCCGCCGCACAGACCCTTGTCGGTGGTGATGACGATCAGGCCGACCCGCTTGATGTCACCCATCTTCTTGAGGAAGGGGTGCTTGTACTCGGAGTTGGCGTGGGACAGGTTGGCGGCCAGCCGGCGGATCTTCTCGCCGTAGGGACGCGCGGCCTTCATGCGCTCCTGCGCCTTGCGCATCTTCGAGGCCGCGACCATCTCCATGGCCTTGGTGATCTTGCGCGTGTTTTGCACGCTCTTGATCTTGGTGCGTATTTCCTTGCCGCTTGGCATGGTTGGCTCCGGCTAGTGGTTACGCCCAGGTCTTCTTGAACTCTTGAACGGCGGCATCGAGGGCCTTCTCCGCATCGGCGTCGAGGTCCTTGGTGCTTTCGATCTTGTTCATGAGATCGGCGTGCTTCGCCCGCATGGTCTGGTGCAGGGCGGCCTCGCAGGCGAGGGCGCGCTTGACCTCGACGTCGTCGAAGTAGCCCTTGTTGATGGTGAACAGGGTCACAGCCATCTCGGCGACCTGCATCGGCGAGTACTGGGCCTGCTTCATCAGTTCGGTCACCAGGCGGCCGCGCTCGAGCTGCTTGCGGGTGGCTTCGTCCAGGTCGGAGGCGAACTGGGCGAAGGCCGCGAGTTCGCGGTACTGGGCGAGGGCCAGACGCACGCCGCCGCCGAGCTTCTTGATGACCTTGGTCTGGGCGGCGCCGCCGACGCGGGACACCGAGATGCCGGCGTTGATGGCGGGACGGATGCCGGCGTTGAAGAGGTCGGTCTCGAGGAAGATCTGGCCGTCGGTGATCGAGATGACGTTGGTCGGCACGAAGGCGGTCACGTCGCCGGCCTGCGTCTCGATGACGGGGAGCGCGGTGAGCGATCCGGTCTTGCCCTTGACCTGGCCCTTGGTGTACTTCTCGACGTAGGCCTCGGAGACGCGGGCGGCGCGCTCGAGGAGCCGCGAGTGCAGGTAGAACACGTCGCCGGGGTAGGCTTCGCGGCCGGGCGGACGACGCAGCAGCAGCGAAATCTGGCGGTAGGCCCAGGCCTGCTTGGTCAAGTCGTCATAAATGATCAGGGCGTCCTGGCCGTTGTCGCGGAAGTATTCGCCCATGGTGCAGCCGGAGTACGGGGCGATGTACTGCATCGCGGCGGACTCGGAGGCGGTGGCGACGACGACGATGGTGTATTCCATCGCGCCGGTCTCTTCCAGCTTGCGGATCACGTTCTTCACCGTCGAGGCCTTCTGGCCGATGGCGACGTAGACGCAGAACAGGTCCTTGCCCTTCTGGTTGATGATGGTGTCGATGGCCACCGCGGTCTTGCCGGTCTGGCGGTCGCCGATGATCAGCTCGCGCTGGCCGCGGCCGATCGGCACCATGGAGTCGACCGACTTGAGGCCGGTCTGCACCGGCTGCGACACCGATTTGCGCCAGATCACGCCCGGGGCGATCTTCTCGATCGGCTCGGAGAGCTTGGCGGCGATCGGGCCCTTGCCGTCGATGGGCTGGCCCAGGGCGTTCACCACGCGGCCGACCATCTCGGGGCCGACCGGCACTTCGAGGATGCGGCCCGTGCACTTGACGGTGTCGCCTTCGGTGATGTGCTCGTATTCGCCGAGAATGATCGCGCCGACGGAGTCGCGCTCGAGGTTCATGGCGAGGCCGAAGGTGTTGCCGGGGAATTCCAGCATTTCGCCCTGCATGACGTCGGCCAGGCCGTGCACGCGGCAGATGCCGTCGGTCACGGAGACGACGGTGCCTTCGGTGCGGGACGTGGCAGCGAGCTGCAGGTTCTGTATCTTGCTCTTGATCAGGTCGCTGATTTCGGAGGGATTGAGTTGCATGTCTTGACTCCTGGTTTCTTAGCTCTGTAGCGCCGTGGCCATGGCTGCGAGCTTGCCGCGCACGGAAGCGTCGATGACCTGATCGCCGACGGCGATCCGCACCCCGCCGATGAGCGCGGGGTCGAGGCTGACCGTCGCCTGGATCCTGCACTTGAAGCGTGCTTCCAGTTCGGCGACGAGGTTCTTCAGCGTGGCATCGTCGAGCGGGAAGGCGGAGACGATGTCGGCCTCCTGCACGCCCTCCTGCCCGTTCTTCAGTTCGACGTAAAGGTCGCGGATCTCGGGGAGAACCTGCAGGCGGTCGTTGTCGACGAGGAGACGGACGAAGTTCTGCTGTTCGGCAGAGACCGATCCGGCAACGTCGAGGAACAGCTGCGAGACCTGCGACGGCAGCAGGCGGGGATTGCTGATGCATTCCACCATCTGCGCGTCGGCGGCGACGGCCGCCATGCGGTCAAGCGCCTGCTGCCATGGGCCCAGCGCATTGGTCGCCCGCGCCAGCTGGAAAGCAGCATCGGCGTAAGGGCGTGCGAGGGTGATGTTCTCGGCCATGGCTTACTTGAGTTCCTGTTTCAGGTTGGCCAGCAGATCGGCGTGGACTTGGGCGTTGATTTCCTTGCGCAGGATGCGCTCGGCGCCGGCGACGGCGAGGACGGCGACCTGCTCGCGCAGGGCCTCCTTGGCGCGCTGGGCGGCGACGGCGGCTTCGCCTTCGGCGGCCTTGCGGGCCTGCGCGATGATCTGCGCCGCTTCCTGGCGGGCTTCCTCGATCAACTGGGCGCCCTGCTTCTCGGCACCGGCACGCAGCTCGGTGGCGGATTCGCGGGCCTTCTTCAGTTCATCGACGACCTTCTTCTCGGCGAGCTGGAGGTCGGATTTCGCCTTGTCCGCAGCCGAGAGCCCGTCGGCGATCTTCTTCGCGCGCTCGTCGAGTGCCTTCATGATGGGCGGCCACACGAATTTCATCGTGAACCACGCCAGAATGAAGAACACAACGAGCTGGGCAAACAGCGTTGCGTTCAGATTCACGGTAATCGCTCCTTATTGAACGGGGTCGATTACTTCGGCAGGAACGGGTTGGCGGTCGTGTACCAGAGGGCGATGCCGGTGCCGATGATGAACGCGGCGTCGATCAGGCCGACCAGCAGGAACATCTTGGTCTGCAGGGTGTTCATCAGTTCGGGCTGGCGGGCCGACGACTCGAGGAAGCGGCTGCCCATGATGCCGATGCCGATACAGGCGCCGGCAGCACCCAGACCGATGATCAGACCGGAGGCCAGAGCAACGAAGCCAATGATTTGTTCCATGACAACTCCTTTGGTTACGAGGTTTAAGACAGGTTAAAGGTTAGTGACTCTCGTGCGCCTGACCGACATACACCAGGGTCAGCATCATGAAGATGAAGGCCTGGAGGGTGATGATCAGGATGTGGAAAATGGCCCAGAGCGTGCCGGCGATGACGCCACCGATCCAGAGCAGGCCGCTGCCGAGGGTGCCGGCCCAGGCCGCGCCCATCAGGGCGATCAGCATGAAAATCAGTTCGCCGGCGTACATGTTGCCGAAGAGACGCATGCCGTGCGAGACGGTCTTGGCGACGAACTCGATCAGCTGCATGGCGAAGTTGACCGGCCACAGCAGCGGGTGGGCGCCGAAGGGGGCGGTGAACAGCTCGTGGATCCAGTGGCCGAGGCCCTTGATCTTGACGCTGTAGTAGAGGCAGAGCAGCAGCACGGCGGCGGACATGCCGAGCGTGGCGTTGAGGTCAGCGGTCGGCACGACGCGCAGGTAGGCATGGTGCGGATCGTGGCCGGCGGCGCCGAAAATCCAGGACCAGATTTTCGGCAGCAGGTCGACCGGCAGCAGGTCCATGGCGTTCATCAGGAAGATCCAGACGAACACGGTGAGGGCGAGCGGGGCGACGAACTCGCGCGACTTCGGCGAATGGACTATGCCCTTGGCCTGGTCGGCAACCATTTCGACGATGATTTCGACGGCGGCCTGGAAGCGGCCCGGCACGCCGGAAGTGGCGCGGGCAGCGAGGCGGGCCATGATGAACACGCCGAGCAGGCCGAGGCCGATGGAGAAGAACAGGGTATCGAGGTGGAAGACCGACCAGTCGACCAGGCCAACTTGTTTCTTGTTGGTGAGGAAGGTCAGGTGGTGGACGATGTATTCGGAAGCGTTGGGGGCGTGCTCGGTAGCCATGTTCAGAACTTTTTGCTCAAAAGTGCCAATAGATTCGCTTTAAGGGCCACCACCAGACCGGCGATCAATGCGAGCCAGTGCAGATCGCGGTACAGGCTTGCGGCCGCCGCCAGCAACGCGAGGGTTGCGGCGACTTTCATGAATTCCCCAATAAAGAACGCGGCGGGTGAAGCGCCGCCCGGTTTCCGGCTTTCCGCGAACAGGCGCAGGGCGAAAAGCGAGTTGGGCAGGACGATCGCGGCACCACCGAGTGCCGCCGAAACCGCGCCGTGCTTTCCCGCCAGGAGCCCCGCGACGATCGCCACCACCAGGGTCGCGACGGTTTGCAGGAGAACCGCCCGGAACATCAGCATGCCGGCTTCACCACGCTGGCAACCCGCCTGCAGTTTTGCGTCGCAGCTTTGCGTTATTGCGCGCTGCAAAACAAAGGGGGCCGCCGCTTACAAAGACGGCGATTTTATAGTCTTATAAAAGATCTGTCAAACCGGAAAAACCGCGTCAATACTTGCTCTCGGGCTGGTTAGTACCCTGTATTCAAGTACATCGCTTGACCGCAATCAATGTTGCAAAGCAGCATAAATAGATCTTGACAGGACGCAACCAAATAACTAATTATTTCGTTATGAATCCTGATTACTCCCGCGCCATCCCCGACGCCTGGAAGGATATGTCGAGGGTGTTTACCGCCCTCGGCGAGGAACATCGCCAGCGCATCCTGCTCACTTTCGAACCCGGAGAACGGCTCAATGTCGGCCAGATCGCCGAAGTTTCCACCCTTTCACGCTCCGCCGTGTCGCACCACCTGAAGATCCTGCGCGAGGCCGGCGTGCTCGACAGCCGCAAGGAGGGCAAGGAGGTATTCTTCTGGCTGAACAAGGAGTTCCTGCGCGAAACCCTGGCCAGCGTGCTCGATTATCTGGAGCAGAACGCATGAACCGCCGCCGTTTCCTGATGGCTGCCGGCGCGGCGGGCCTGGGGCTGGGCGGGATCGCCGCCTGGCGTTACTGGCCCGAGCATGGAATCCTGAACCCTTGCATGGCGGGCCTTCCGCGCGAAGTGGCCAATCACGAACTGGTGCTGGCAGCGTGGGAAGGCCTCGACCCGGCCAAGGTGTGGGACTGCCATGCGCACCTCGTCGGCACCGGGGATTCGGGCAGCGGCATCTGGCTCAACCCGGCGCTGGAATCGATGGTGCATCCCATTCAGTACGCCCAGCGGCTGTTCTTCCTCAACGCCGGCTGCGCCCACGACGCTCCCGGCCGGGCCGACCAGAGCTACATCGAGCGCATGCACAACCTGCTCGAAGGCATGCGGCCTGGCGTGAAATTGATGCTGTTCGCCTTCGACTTCACGCACCGCGAAGATGGCACGCCCGACCGCGACAGCAGTTCGTTCTTTGTTCCGAACGACTACGCGCGCGACATGGCGCGCAGGCATCCGCAGGTCTTCGAGTGGGTGGCGTCGATCCACCCCTATCGCCAGGATTGCGTCGAGGCGCTGGAACGCGCGGCGGCGGACGGCACCCGCGCCATCAAGTGGCTGCCGGCCGCCCAGGGCATGAACCCGGCCTCACCCTTGTGCGACCGATTTCTCGAAGCCTTGGCAAAACTCGGCCTGCCGCTGATCAGCCACGCCGGCGAGGAACGCGCGGTGCACGGCGGCAACACCCAGCATTTCGGCAACCCGCTGCTGCTGCGCCGGGCGCTCGACCACGGCGTGCGCGTGATCGTGGCGCACTGTGGCTCGATGGGCCAGGACCGCGACATCGACAAGGGCGAGAACGGCCCCTACGTCGACAGCTTCGAGCTCTTCGCCCGCCTGATGGACGATCCGGTGTACGGCCCGAAGCTCAACGGCGACATCTCGGCGATGACGCAACTGAACCGCGCCGGCCCGGCGCTGGAAACCGTGCTCGCGCGCGAGGACTGGCACGGCCGCCTGCACAACGGCTCGGACTACCCCCTGCCCGGCGTGATGCCGCTGTTTTCCGTTACTTATATGGTGCAGCTCGGCCTGATCCCCGAAACGGCGGTGCCGGTGCTCACCGAAATCCGCAAGCACAACCCGCTGCTGTTCGACTTCGTGCTGAAGCGCCACCTGGCGTTCAAGGGCAAGCGATTCGCAAAGTCAGTCTTCGAGACACGGCTCTTCTTCGAAAAGAAAGCATCATGAGCAACCAGTTCAGTCTTTTGAAGGAGCGCCGTTTCGCGCCCTTCTTCGGCGTGCAGTTCCTCGGCGCGCTCAACGACAACGTCTTCAAGCAGGCGCTGGTGATCCTGCTCACCTACTCCACCGCCAGTTACACGACGATGTCGACGGACATCCTGCAGAACCTGGCGCAGGCGCTGTTCGTGCTGCCCTTCTTCCTGTTCTCGGCCACTGCCGGCCAGCTGGCCGACAAGTACGAGAAGTCGCGGCTGATCAGCATCACGGTGGCCATCGAGCTGTGCTGCATGGCGCTCGGCGCGGCGGGCTTCTTCCTGCACAGCCTGCCGCTCTTGTTCGCCGCCCTCTTCCTCGGCGGCATCCAGTCGGCGCTGTTCGGCCCGGTGAAGTACGCCATCCTGCCGCAGCACCTGAAGGAATCCGAGCTCGTCGGCGGCAACGGAATGGTGGAGATGGGCACCTCGGTGGCGATCCTCGTCGGCATGATGCTGGGCGGCTGGCTGGTGGCCCAGGAGGGCTGGGGCGTCACCGCGGCAGCGGTCGTCACGATGGCCATTTCGGCGACGGGCTTCCTGCTCTCGCGCCTGATCCCGCTGGCGCCGGCGGCCGCCCCTGAACTGAAGATCAACTGGAACCCGTTCACCGAGACCTGGCGCAACTTCCAGTTCATGCGCGGCAACCGCACGGTGTTCCTCTCGGTGCTCGGCATCTCCTGGTTCTGGTTCTACGGCTCGATCTTCATCACGCAGTTCCCCAGCCTGTCGAAGGACATCCTCTCCGGCCAGGAATCGGTGGTGACGCTGCTCCTGATCGTCTTCTCGATCGGCATCGGCGTCGGCTCGCTCCTGTGCGAGCGCCTCTCCGGCCACAAGGTGGAGATCGGCCTGGTGCCCTTCGGCTCGATCGGCATGACGCTGTTCGGCATCGACCTCTATTTCGCGCTGGCGGCGCACCTCCAGCACGCGCCGATGGCGCTGATGCCGTTCCTGCAGGACGCCGGCCACTGGCGCATCCTCGGCGATCTCTTTCTCATCGGCCTCTTCGGCGGCTTCTACATCGTGCCGCTGTATGCGCTGATCCAGATCCGCTCCGAGCCCTCGCACCGCTCGCGCATCATCGCCGGCAACAACATCCTCAACGCCCTGTTCATGGTCGCCGCAGCCGGCATCGCCATCGGCCTGTTCTCCCTGGGCTTCACCATCCCGCAGCTGCTGCTCGCCACGGCGCTGATGAATGCCGTCGTCGCGCTCTACATCTACCGGCTGGTGCCGGAGTTCCTCATGCGCTTCATTGTGTGGCTGCTGATCCACTCGGTGTACCGCCTGAAGAAGGAAGGGATCGAGCACATCCCCGAGGAAGGCGCGGCGGTGATCGTCTGCAACCACGTCAGTTTCGTCGACGCGCTGGTCATCGCGGCGGCCTGCCCGCGGCCGATCCGCTTCGTCATGGACCACCAGATCTTCGAACTGCCCATTATCAATTTCGTCTTCCGCGAAGGACGCGCCATCCCCATCGCTTCGGCGAAGGAGGATCCGGCGTTGCTGGAGAAGGCCTACGAGGAAGTGGCGAAAGCGCTGGAGGCCGGCGATCTGGTCGGCATCTTCCCGGAGGGCCGCATAACCGACACGGGCGAGCTGTACCCGTTCAGGAAGGGCATCACGCGCATCGTCGAGCGCACGCCGGTGCCGGTGGTGCCGATGGCGCTGAAGGGCCTGTGGGGCAGCTTCTTCTCGCGCAAGGACGGCCCGGCCATGACGCGGCCGTTCCGCCGCGGGCTGTTCTCGAAAGTCGGCCTGGCCGTGACGGCGCCCGTGGCGCCGGCAGCCGCGACGCCGGAAGCGCTGCAGGAAATCGTCGCCCGTCTGCGCGGCGATGACAGATAAGGAGCAACGATGGAAACCGTCTTCGGCTTTGTTCTTGCGCTGATCTTCTTCTACGTCCTGCTGGAATGGCGGCTGGGCAGGGCACGGCGCGAATCGGAACAGCGCTACGCCGACCTCGAGGCGAAGACGCGCTGGCTCTACAAGATGCTGGAAGCGCTGCAGGCCGCCCCACCCAGGCCGGCCGAGGCCTCGCCGTCCATCGCGGAGCCGGTCGCCGAGCCCGCGGCCGAGGTAGTCGCCGTTCCACGCAGACCGACTTTTTCGGAAACGGAGGTTGCCGAACCGCAAACCGAAGAAATGTCCGTCCCCAAGGAGCCGGGCTGGCTGGCGAAGCTGCTCTTCGGCGGCAACATCCTGGCGAAGATCGGAGTGGTGCTGCTGATCTTCGGCGTCGGCTCGGCGCTCAAGCTCGCCGCCGAGTTCGGCGTGCTGCCGGCCGAGGCGCGCCTCGGCATCGCCGCGCTGTTCGGCGTGGCGCTCGGCGTGCTGGGCTGGCGCAAGCGCGCCGGCCACGAGATGTTCGGCTTCGCCTTGCAGGGCGGCGGCGTGGCGGTGCTCTACCTCGTCGTGTACTTCGCCCTGACGCGCTACGAACTCATCACCACCGTCCCGGCCTTTGCGCTCTTCGTCGCCCTCGGCATCGGCTGCATGCTGCTGGCGGCCATTCAGGACGGCCGCTCGCTGGCGGTGCTCGGCCTCGCCGGCGCCTTCCTCGCGCCGATCCTCGCCTCGAGCGACACCGGCAACCACGTCGTGCTGTTCTCCTACTTCACGCTGCTCAACCTGTTCATCTTCGGCCTGAGCTGGTTCCGTTCCTGGCGCTCGCTCAACGTGGCGGGCTTCCTGCTCACGTTCGCCATCGGCGTGAACTGGGGCCTGAAGTTCTACCGGCCGGAATACTTCGACACCACCGAGCCTTTCCTGGTCGTGCTGTTCCT
>JAEUNH010000009.1 GCA_016791205.1 Rhodocyclaceae bacterium
CCCTGGGACATCATGGACGTCAGCCCGGACGCCGTATCACGGATACTGACTTTTCACCGCTGCCAGCGGCTCATCCACGGCCACACTCACCGCCCGGCCCGCCACACCCTGGAGATCGAAGGGCGGCCCTGCGAGCGCTGGGTGCTGCCCGACTGGTACGAAAGCGGCGGCTACCTCGCCTGCGGCCAGGACGGCTGCCGGCTCGTCCCGCTTTAAATCCGCATCAGCCCGCGTGCCAGATCGGCCTGCAGGTCAGCCACCGATTCCAGCCCCACGGCCACCCGCAGCAGACCTTCCCGAATCCCCGAGGCGGTGCGCGCTTCCGCGCTGATCCGCCCATGGGTAGTGCTGGCCGGGTGGGTGATGGTGCTCTTGGTGTCGCCGAGATTGGCCGTGATCGAAATCAGGCGCGTCGCGTCGACCACCTTCCAGGCCTCGGCGCGGCCGCCCTTGACCTCGAAGGAAACGATGGCGCCGCCCGCCTTCTGCTGGCGCAGCGCCAGCGCATGCTGGGGATGAGAAGGCAGGCCGGGGTAATGCACCCGTGCCACTCCTGGCTGCGCTTCCAGCCAGCGCGCCAGTTCCAGCGCCGCCGCCGACTGCGCCTCCATGCGGATCCGCAGCGTCTCCAGGCCCTTCAGGATGACCCAGGCGTTGAAGGGCGAGATCGACGGCCCGGCGGTGCGCAGGAACTTGAACACCTCCTCGGTGAGTTCCTTGCGCCCGACCACCGCGCCACCGAGCACGCGGCCCTGCCCGTCGAGGTACTTGGTGGCGGAATGGATCACCAGGTCGGCGCCCAGATCGAGCGGTCGCTGCAGCACCGGCGAGCAGAAGCAGTTATCCACCGCCAGCAGGGCGCCGCCGCCATGGGCGACCTCGGCCAGGGCGGCGATGTCGAAGACCTCGGTGAGCGGGTTCGAGGGCGTCTCGATGAAGACCAGCCTGGTCTGCGGCCTGAGGGCTGCCTTGAACGCCGCCGGATCGCTCGAGCCGACGAAGCTGGTGTCGATGCCGAACTTCGGCAGGATGCCGCCGAACAATTGCTGGGTGGCGCCGAAGATGCCCTGCGAGGCGACGATGTGTTCGCCCGCCTTCATCAGCGCCATCACGGTCGACAGGATCGCCGCCATGCCGCTCGCCGTGGCGATGCAGGCCTCGCCCCTTTCCAGTGCCGCCAGGCGTTCCTGCAGCATGCTGACGGTGGGGTTGGAGAAGCGGCCGTAGACGAAGCCCGCCTCCTCGCCCGAGAAACGGGCCGCCGCCTGGGCGGCGTTGTCGAAAACGAAGCTCGAAGTCAGGTAGAGCGCCTCGGCGTGCTCGTTGAACTGGCTGCGCTGAATGCCCGCGCGCACCGCCAGCGTGTCCAGATCGAATTCCTTGTCCATGTCAAAGCCCCAAAAAACAAAAACCCGGCGCAGCTGAGCGACCGGGTTTTCCCTCGCTTTAGCCGCATTTATTAAGCGCCCGCAAGCTGAAATCAAATCGGCGCAGATGGCAAACTACACGTGGTTCGCTTTCCTGTCAATCAGCCACGACGAGATTGAGGTCGAGCTGGGCGGCGTCGGCGTCCTCCGCCGAGAGCTTGCCGTCGTTGCGCTGGTTCTCGACGCTGCTGAGGTACTCGGCGCTGACGTCGCCGGTGACATAACAGCCATCGAAGCAGGAGGTCTCGAACACCGTGATGGATGGGTTGAGCGAATGCACCGCCGTCTTGAGCGCGTCGAGGTCCTGGTAGATCAGGCCGTCGGCGCCGATCTCTCGGCAGATCTCCTCGTCGCTGCGGTCGCTGGCGATCAACTCGTGGCGCGACGGCATGTCGATGCCGTAGACGTTGGCGAAGCGCACCGGTGGGGCGGCGGAAGCGAAATAGACCTTGCGGGCGCCGGCGTCACGGGCCATCTGCACGATTTCCTTGCTGGTCGTGCCGCGCACGATCGAGTCGTCCACCAGCAGCACGCTCTTGCCGCGGAATTCCTGGGCGATGGTATTTAGCTTCTGCCGCACCGATTTGCGGCGCTGGGCCTGGCCGGGCATGATGAAGGTGCGGCCGATGTAGCGGTTCTTGACGAAGCCTTCGCGGTAGGGCAGTTCGAGCCGGCTGGCCAGCTCCATTGCCGAGGGACGGCTCGAATCGGGAATCGGTATCACCGAGTCGATGTCGAGGTGCGGCAGGGTGTGGCGGATTTTCTCGGCCAGGTGCTGGCCCATCTTGACGCGGCTCTCGTAGACCGAGATGCCGTCGATCAGCGAGTCCGGCCGCGCCAGATAGACATACTCGAAGATGCAGGGCGCGCGCATCGTCCGCTCGGCGCACTGCTGGCTGTGGAATTGCCCGGCGGTGTCGACCAGCACCGCCTCGCCCGGCGCGACGTCGCGCAGGATCTGGAAGCCCAGGGTATCCAGCGCCACGCTCTCGGAAGCCACCAGGTATTCGTTGCCCTCGGCCGTGACGTTGCGGCCGACGATCAGCGGGCGGATGCCGTAGGGATCGCGGAAGGCCAGCAGGCCGTAGCCGGCGATCATCGCCACCACGGCGTAGGCGCCGCGCACCCGGCGATGCACGCCGGCCACCGCCTTGAAGATGGTCTCGGCGTCGAGCTGGTACTTGGTCGCCGCCGCCTGCAGCTCGTGCGCCAGCACGTTGAGCAGCACCTCGGAGTCGGAATTGGTGTTGATGTGGCGCAGATCCTGCAGGAACATCTCGCGCTTCAATTCCTCGGCATTGGTCAGGTTGCCGTTGTGCGCCAGCATCAGGCCGAAGGGGGAATTCACGTAGAAAGGCTGCGACTCGGCGGAGTTGTAGGCCGAGCCGGCGGTCGGGTAGCGGCAATGGGCGATGCCCCAGTTGCCCTGCAGGCTGCGCATGTTGCGGGTACGGAAGACGTCGCGCACCAGGCCGGGACCCTTGTGCATGTGGAACACGCCGGCCTCGGCCGTGGCGATGCCGGCCGCGTCCTGGCCGCGATGCTGCAGCACCTGCAGGCCGTCATACAGCAGCTGGTTGACCGGCGTCGTCGCGACGACACCCAGAATTCCGCACATCTGGCACCACCTATCGGTACTTGAGCCGTTTCGCCACCGCCGGCGGCAACCAGGACTTGGCCGCCAGCACCGCGGTTTCCAGCGGCGGAGCCAGCCAGGCCTGCCGCCACCACGCCTGTTGCGGCAAGGCCGTCAGCCCGCCCACCAGAACGCACAACAACACCACCAACACGCCCCGCGCGATGCCGAACACCGCGCCGAGGAAGCGGTCCAGCGGGCCGAGGCCGATTGCCCGCAGCAGCTTGGACAGGGCCAGACGCACCAGCGCAACCGCCACCAGCACCGCAACGACTACAACGGCAAACGCCGCCGCATACTGAAGGGCCGGCTCCTTCAGCCATTCGCCGAACAGCGGCGCCATCTCGGGCGCGAAGGCACGACCGGCCAATACCGCCGCCACCCAGGCTGCCAGCGCCAGCACCTCGCTCACCAGCCCGCGCCAGGCGCCGAGCAGGACCGACGCGGCGACGACCGCCAGCACGGCGTAATCGAACCAGGTCACCGCCGCTTGCCTTACTTCTGCGCCACCACGCCGTCCACGCCGAGCCGCTTGATCCGCTCGCGCGCCGCCTCGGCAGCTTCCTTGTTCGGGAAGGGGCCGGCTCGCACCCGCGTCCGGCTGCTGCCATCGGGCGAAGGCAGCGCTTCCGTATAGAAATTGTAGCCCTGCTGCTTGAGCTTTGCCGTCAGGTTGCGCACGTTGGCCTGGTCGCGATAGGCGCCCAGTTGCACTACCCATTGCTCGCCATTCGAAGCGGCGGGCGTCGGCTTGGCCTTGGCCATTTCCGGCTTCTTGGTCAGCAGCTTGTCGTCGATGGGGGCTGTGGCGCGGGGCTCGGGCGCCTTGGCCGCCGTCGCAGGGAGACCGACTTCTGCCTTGGGCGGGGCCGCTTTCGGCTCTGCCTTGGCTTCGGCTTTCGGTTCGGCCTTGGCCTGGACTGCGGCCGGTTTGGCGGGCTCGACAGGCTTGGTTTCCGGCGCCGCGGCCGGCGGCAGGGGCGTCGGGGTCGAGCCCGGCTTGACGGGAAGGATGCGCGACGTGAAGGCACCGGCGTCCTGGGCGGGGATGCGGATCTGGATGTCCTGCACCGGTTGCTTGGGCGCCTGGTCCATCACCATCGGCAGCACGATGGCCGCCAGCACCGCCAGGGCAGCCGCACCGACCAGTCGGCGGCGGGCGCGCTTCTTCAGCTCAAGTTGTGGATCGTTTTCGCTCATCGCTTATCGCCTGCAGCACACCCGCCACGGTGAGGAAGGAACCGAAGGCCGCAATTCTATCATCTTCCCCCGCCCGCTCTCTGGCCGCTCGGTAGCATTCGGCCGGCGATGCAAAACAGCCCTCGACCGTCAGGCCCTGATCCGCCAGCACCCGGGCCAGCGCCTCGGCGCGCATCCCGCGCGGACCTGGCAGATCCGCCAGCAGCCAATGGTCGACCCGTCCTTTGAGGCGCGCCGCCACGCCGGCCGCGTCCTTGTCGGCCAGCATGCCGAACACTCCCCAGGTTTCGGGATGAAAGGCCATGCAGCCAAGATTATCGGCGAGCACGCCGGCCGCCTGCGGATTGTGGGCGACATCCAGAACCAGCGTCGGCCGACCGGGCAGGACCTGGAAGCGGCCGGGCAGCTCCACCTCGCTCAAGCCGCGGCGGATGTCCTGCATGGACACCGGCAGGCGCGCAGCCAGCGCATCCAATGCGCTGATCGCCGTGCTGGCATTCGCCAGCTGGATGGCGCCGCGCAACGCCGGATGGGCGAGTCCGCCGCGGCGGCCGCGGCGTCCCCACCAGGTCCACTGCCCCGGTTCGGTCAGGTAGCCGAAATCGCGTCCCAGCACCTGCAGGTCGGCGCCGATGCTTGCTGCGTATTCGAGAAGACTGTGCGGCGGTTGCGCGTCGCCGACGATGGCCGGCCGGCCGGCGCGGAAGATGCCGGCCTTCTCGAAGCCGATGGCCTCGCGCGTCTCGCCGAGGAATTCCATATGATCGAGATCGATCGAGGCGACGACGGCGCAATCGGCATCGAAGGCGTTCACCGCATCGAGCCGCCCGCCCAGGCCGACTTCGAGGATCAGCACGTCGACACCGGCTTCGGCGAAGGCCACCCAGGCCGCCAGCGTGCCGAACTCGAAATAGGTCAGGGGCGTTGCGCCGCGCGCCGCCTCGACCCGAGCAAAGGCGGCGCACAGCGCGGCGCCGGCAACCGGCACACCGTCGATCCGGACCCGCTCGTTGTAGTCGATCAGGTGCGGCGAGGTGTAGAGGCCGACGCGATAGCCGGCGCAGAGCAGGATGCGCTCCAGCATGGCGCAGGTGGAACCCTTGCCGTTGGTACCGCCGACGGTGATCAGCGGCGCCCATGGCGTGACGCCGAGCGCGCGCCCGACGGCCAGTACGCGTTCCAGGCCCAGCGCGATCGGCTGCGCATGCAGCCGCTCGATGTGGGCCAGCCAGTCTTGCAGCGGGGGATCGCGGGGCAGGGAGGTCAGGATCAGACCGCGGGAATTTTCTGCAGGAGGGTCAGCAGCGCGGCGAGCTTGTCGCGCAGCTCGCGCCTGTCGACGATCAGGTCGAGGGCGCCCTTCTCCAGCAGGAACTCGGCGCGCTGAAAACCCTCGGGCAGCTTCTCGCGCACCGTCTGCTCGATGACGCGCGGGCCGGCAAAGCCGATCAGGGCCCCCGGCTCGGCCAGCACCACGTCGGCAACAAAGGCGAAGCTGGCGGAGACGCCGCCCATGGTCGGGTCGGTGAGGATCGAAATGAAAGGCAGCCGGTTGGCCGAGAGCTGCGTCACCGCAGCGGTGGTCTTGGCCATCTGCATCAGGGAGAACAGGCCCTCCTGCATGCGCGCGCCACCGGTGGCGGTGATGCAAACGAAGGGCATCTGCTGTTCGACGGCAAGACGCACGCCGCGCACGAAACGCTCGCCCACCACCGAGCCCATCGAACCGCCCATGAAGTCGAACTCGAAGGCGGCGATCACCGCCGGCAGGGTCTTCACCGCGCCCTGCATGACGACCAGGGCGTCGCCCTCCTCCGTGTCATCCGCCGCCGCATTGAGACGCTCGGCATAGCGCTTGCTGTCCTTGAACTTGAGCGGATCGACCGGCAGCACCTCGGCGCCGATCTCGAAGCGGCCCTCCGGATCGAGCAGCAGGTCGAGCCGGGCGCGGGCGCGCAGGCGATGATGGTGGCCGCACTTGGGGCAGACGTTGAGGTTCTTCTCGAGATCCGAGCTGTACAGCGTTGCCTCGCAGCTCGGGCATTTGCACCAGAGGCCTTCGGGAATCGACTTCCTGGCGCCCTCGGCGCGCTTGATCTTTGGCGGAAGGAGTTTTTGCAGCCAGCTCATTTGATGGCCTCCCTGGCAACGGCCAGTTCATCCAGCGCGCCGCGAATGCCGCTCAGGAAATCCCTGACATTGGCGGTCGCCTGATCGCGGGGGCTTCTTTCGATCTCCTCGATGATGCGGCTGCCGATCACCACCGCATCGGCGACTTTCGCAATGCGCCGTGCGCTCTCCGCGTCACGGATGCCGAAGCCGACACCAACCGGCATGCCGACCTTCTGGCGTATGGCCGGGATGCGCCGCGCCACCTCCTCGAAGTCGAGATGTCCGGCGCCGGTGACGCCCTTCAGCGACACGTAGTAGATGTAGCCGCGGCCGACCGCGGCCACCTGGCCGAAGCGCTGCTCGGTCGAGGTCGGCGCCAGCAGGAAAATCGGATCGATCCCGGCCGAACTGAGCGTCGCGGCAAAGTCGGCGCACTCCTCGGGCGGATAATCGACCACCAGCACGCCGTCGACCCCAGCCTGCCTGGCCTCGGCGGCGAAGGCGCCTGCGCCCATCGCTTCTATCGGGTTGGCATAGCCCATCAGCACCACCGGCGTATCGACATCGCCGGCACGGAATTCGCGCACAATGGCCAGCACCTGGCGCAGCGACACGCCATGCCTGAGCGCCCGCTCCGAGGCGCGCTGGATGGTCGGCCCGTCGGCCATGGGATCGGAGAAGGGCACGCCCAGTTCGATGATGTCGGCGCCGCCCGCCACCAGCGCGCGCATCAGCGGCAGCGTCAGGGCGGGATCGGGATCGCCGGCGGTAATGAAGGGAATGAGCGCCTTGCGGCCCCGCCCCGCAAGCTTGTCGAACGTGTTCTTGATGCGCGACATCAGAATTGAATCCCCGACTTTTCCGCCACCGTGTGCATGTCCTTGTCGCCGCGGCCGGAGAGGTTCACCAGCAGGAGCGTGTCCTTTGGCAGCGTCGGCGCCAGTCTGGCGGCATAGGCCAGCGCGTGCGCGGACTCCAGTGCCGGGATGATGCCCTCGTAGCGGCACAGGGCATGGAAGGCGGCGAGCGCCTCGTCGTCGGTCGCCGCGACGTAATCGGCGCGATGGCTGTCCTTCAGCCATGCATGCTCCGGACCGACGCCGGGATAGTCGAGGCCGGCGGAAATCGAATGCGTCTCGACGATCTGGCCGTTCTCGTCCTGCAGCAGGTAGGTGCGGTTGCCGTGCAGCACGCCTGGCCGGCCGGCGATGAGCGAGGCGGAATGATGGCCGCTGGCCAGGCCGTAGCCGGCCGCCTCGACGCCGACCAGCTTCACCGTCTCGTCCGGAATGTAGTCGTAGAAGATGCCCATGGCGTTGGAGCCGCCGCCGACGCAGGCGATCACGACATCCGGCTGGCGCCCCGCCAACTCCGGCATCTGCACGCGGCATTCCTCGCCAATGACTGACTGGAAATCCCGCACCATCATCGGATAGGGGTGCGGGCCTGCCACCGTGCCGATGATGTAGAAGGTGTTGCCGACGTTGGTCACCCAGTCGCGCATGGCCTCGTTCAAGGCGTCCTTCAGCGTCTTCGAGCCGGACTCCACCGGCACCACGCTGGCGCCGAGCAGCTTCATGCGATAGACGTTGGCGGCCTGGCGCTTGACGTCCTCGCTGCCCATGTAGACCACGCATTCCATGCCGTAGCGGGCCGCCACCGTGGCGGTGGCGACGCCGTGCTGGCCGGCGCCGGTCTCGGCGATGACGCGCGGCTTGCCCATGCGGCGCGCCAGCATGGCCTGGCCGATGCAGTTGTTCACCTTGTGCGCACCGGTGTGATTCAGGTCTTCGCGCTTGAGGTAGATCTGCGCTCCGCCGAGCAGTTCCGACCAGCGCCTGGCGTGGTAGATCGGGCTGGGACGGCCGACGTAGTGCTTCAGCTCGTAGTCGAACTCGGCCTTGAAGGCGGGATCCGCCTTGGCGGCGGCATAGGCGCGCTTGAGTTCGTCGAGTGCCTCGATCAGCGTCTCGGCGACGAAGGTGCCGCCGTAGGGACCGAAATGGCCTCGCGCATCGGGCAGGTCATACATCTGCATGCTTCACTCCAGCTATGAACGCGGCGATCATCGCGGCGTCCTTGATTCCCTTGGCGACTTCCACCCCGCTGCTGACATCCACCGCCCACGGCCGCACGCTGCGCACCGCCTCGGCCACGTTGCCGGGATCCAGCCCGCCGGACAGTACGATCGGCAGGGGCAGAGCGGACGGGATCAGCGACCAGTCGAAGGGCTTGCCGCCGCCGCCGTAGCCCTCGACATGGGCATCCAGCAGGAGACCCTGCGCGGAAGGATAGGACCCCGCATATTTTACCAAATCGAGGCCCGGCCTCACCCGCGCCGCCTTGATGTAGGGCGCATGGAAGGAGCGGCAGAAGGACTCGTCCTCGTCGCCGTGGAACTGCAGCAGCTGGATCGGCACCGCCTCCATGACGCGCCGCACCGTAAGTTTGGTCTCGTTC
>JAEUNH010000020.1 GCA_016791205.1 Rhodocyclaceae bacterium
TGGGGGGGCGCTGGGTGGTTCAGAGTACGGGGTGGCGGCGGGGGCATTTCCCCCCCGCCCCCGGGGGGGGGAGGGGGGGGGGGGGTGGGGGGCCCGGCCGCTTGCCCCTCTCCCCAACCCTCTCCCCGCCAGCGGGGAGAGGGGGCAGGCTTAAATGCTGATCTTCGCCTGGGGCAACCCCAGCCGCGGCGACGATGCCCTTGGCCCGGCATTGATCGAGCGCCTCGGGGTGGCGCTCCCCGCCCATCCGGAATGGGGCGAAGTGGCGCTGCTCACCGACTTCCAGCTGCAGCCCGAGCACGCCCTCGACCTCGACGGCCATGACAGGGTGCTGTTCGTCGATGCCAGCGTCTCCTGCGCTTCCCCTTACGTCTTCGACCGGCTGCAGCCATCTGCCGGCTTCGGCTACACCACCCACGCCATGCAGCCGGAGGCGCTGCTGGGGGTGTTTCGCCAGGTCACCGGGCGCGAGCCGTCGCCGGCCTGGCTGCTGACCATTCGCGGCCTGTCCTTCGGGCTCGGCGAGCCGCTGAGCGCCGAGGCCGCGGCCAACCTGGAAGCGGCGGCCGGTTTCGTCGAATCCCTGCTTTCGGGCCATTGGAAGACCTTTGACTGACCTGGGTCAACGAGCGTAAATTCACCTGCCGGTTAGTATCCTTCCGGTTCAGCCATCGAAGCGGTAGTTTCGGTTTATTCATGGCTGCGCATAATTTTTAACTCATTGTTTAAAAACGACAAGAAATGCCAGGCAAGCCGGCATGCTTCTTGTTATCCATGAGACCTTGCGGATTGGAAAGAAGATGATCGCCGAAGGCAAGCTGGAGATCGAGATCGCCTGGGACGGCAAGCGGATTGCCAGGGTGAAGATCCGTTCCACCCGTCCCGCTGCGGCCTATCGCGTGCTGGAGGGCCGGCCCGTCGAGGAAGTCCTGCGGCGGGTGCCCCTGCTATTCAGCGTTTGCGGCCGGGCCCAGGGCGTGGCCGCGGCGACGGCCGTTGAAGCGGCACGCGGCCTGCGCGCCGGCGAGCCGGCCCGTCTGGCGCGCGAGCGCGCCATTGCCGGCGAATGCCTGCAGGAATACTGCTGGCGCATGCTGATCGACCTGCCGGCGCTGCTGGGCGAGGCGGCGCGGCCGGGCGAACTGGCCGACCTGCGCCGGCGCATCGCCGCCGCCGACGAGGAATTCAAATGGGGGGATGTGGCCACCGCCGCCGAGGAACTGCTCGAACGCGCTGTCTTCGACATGTCGCCGGGCGCCTGGCTGAAGCTGCGGCCGGCGGCGCTGGAGGGCTGGATCGAGCGCGGCGAATCGCCGACGCCGCGCCTGCTGGCGCGCCTGCGGCGGCTGCGGCTCGGCGACGAGTTCGGCCTGTTGCCGTGGCTGGCGGAAGCCGGTCTGCCGGCGCTGGCCGAACGGATCGGGAACGAGCCGAATTTCGCGCAGCGGCCGACCTGGCAGGAGCGGCCGGCGGAGACCGGGGCGCTGGCGCGGCAGCGGGCGCATCCGGCGATCGAGCGGGAGGTTGCGCAGCACGGCGCCGGCGCGGCGGCGCGCATGCTTGCCCGCCTGCTGGAACTGGCGCAGCTGCCCGAGCAGCTGCGCGAGCCGCGCGCCAGCGGCATCCGCAGCGCCTCGCCGCGGCCGGGCATCGGCATCGCCGCGGTGGAGACGGCGCGCGGCACGCTGCTGCACTGGGTCGAACTGGCCGAAGGGCGGGTCCTGCGCTATCGCATCGTCGCGCCGACGGAATGGAACTTCCACCCGAAGGGCGCCTTCGTGCGCGGCCTGGGCGGCTGCCCGGTGAAGAGCGAGATCGAGGCGCGCGGTGCGGCGGGGCTGCTGGCGCATGCGCTGGACCCCTGCGTGGCCTACGAAGTGAGCGTGAATCGTGCATGAAATGAGCCTCGCCGAAGGGGTGCTGCAGATCATCGAGGACCAGGCGGCGAAAGGCGGCTTCGCCCGCGTCAAGACCGTGTGGCTGGAGATCGGTGCGCTCTCCGGCGTCGAGGCCGAGGCGATGCGCTTCTGCTTCGACGCGGTGACGCGCGGCAGTTGTGCCGAGGGCGCCGCGCTGGAGATCGTCGCCGTGCCCGGATCGAGCTGGTGCATGCAGTGCGGCGTGCAGGTAGAGGTGGCGGAGCGCTACGACCCCTGCCCGCGCTGCGGCGGTTACCAGCTGCAGGTGCAGGGCGGCACGGAGATGCGGGTGAAGGAACTGGAAGTGGATTAGAAGCGGTTGTCAGTTGCCGGTTGCCGGAAGGCGGCAATGCGAACAGGCAACCGGCAACGGGCAACCGGGAACTGGAGGAATTATGTGCACGGTATGCGGCTGCGGCCAGGGCGAAACGAAGATCGAGGGCGATCACGAGCACGAGCATCGCCACGAGGACGGCACGGTGCATAGCCATGCCCACCACCACGACGGCCAACATGCGCATACCCATCCGCACGCGCCGGGCGGCCTCAGCTACGCGCCGCGGCACCCCCACGGACATGAACACGCCCACGCGCCGGGCCTCACGCCCGGCCGCATGGTGCAGATCGAGCAGGACATCCTCGCCAAGAACAACGCCTACGCCAGCGCCAACCGCAAGGACTGGAAGGCGCGCGGCCTGTTCGCCATCAACCTCGTCTCCAGCCCCGGCTCGGGCAAGACCACCCTGCTGGTCGAGACGATTGGAAAGCTCGCCGGCCGCCATCCGCTGGCGGTGATCGAGGGCGACCAGCAGACCAGCAACGACGCCGAGCGCATCCGCGCCACCGGCGCCCAGGCGATCCAGGTGAATACCGGCAAGGGCTGCCACCTCGACGCGCACATGGTCGGCCACGCCTTCGAGCGGCTCGACCTGAAAGAGGGCGGCCTGCTGCTGATCGAGAACGTCGGCAACCTGGTCTGCCCGGCGGAGTTCGACCTCGGCGAGGCGCACAAGGTGGTGATCCTCTCCGTCACCGAGGGCGAGGACAAGCCGCTGAAGTACCCGAACATGTTCGCCGCCAGCGACCTGATGCTGCTGACCAAGACCGATCTGCTGCCGCACCTGAGCTTCGACACGGCGAAGTGCATCGAGTACGCCCGCCGCGTGAACCCGAAGATCGCGGTGCTGCAGGTCTCGGCGAAGAGCGGCGAAGGCATGGACGAGTGGCTTGCCTGGCTGGAGCAGGGCGTCGCTGCGGCGAAGAACTGACATGCCCGTTGCCGTCAGCGCCTCGACCACCGTCTGCCGCCGCATCCGCGTGCGCGGACAGGTGCAGGGCGTCGGCTTCCGGCCCTTCGTCTTTCGGCTGGCGCAGGAACTGCAACTCGCCGGCTGGGTGCGCAACGACGGCGAGGGGGTGGACATCGAGGCCGAGGGTGCGGCGGAAGCGCTGGGGGTCTTCCTCGCCCGACTGGAGACGGATGCGCCGCCGCTGGCCAGCGTCACTGCCGTCGAGGCAAATGAA
>JAEUNH010000073.1 GCA_016791205.1 Rhodocyclaceae bacterium
GAGTAGATGGCCACCGTGCGGATGCCCATTTCGGACGCCGCGCGCATGACGCGGATGGCGATTTCGCTGCGATTGGCGACGAGGAGGCTGCGGATTTTCTTCATGAGGAGCGCGCGTAAAAAACGGGCCGGCGGCCCGTAGCGGAGCGAGTCTATCCCATCAGGGGGTTCCACAGCATTTAGGGTTTTTATGTATTCCCAAGGACGGATTTAGGCATTTAAGCGCAGGCTGCAGGGACTACAACGAAAATTGGAGCTTGCGGAACGACTCAACTCCAACTCAACTCGGATGCCATCCTTTACCTAGCCGTCAGCTCGGCACTGATCGCAGGAACGTCGTTCAGCTCGCGCACACGGCGGTACAGCGTTTCCGCACCCGCGTAGCGCCGCCGCAGCAGGCCGAGCCACTGCTTGAGCCGCCCGGGTGCATGGCGCGGCACCAGCTTCTCCAGCACCTGCGACCAGTAGTCGGCAATCAGCGGCTGCAGCGCCCGCCAGTCGTATTCGTCGGGCTGCTCCGCGCGCGCGCCGCGGATGCGTTCGGCGAGGAAGGGATCAGCCACCGCGCCGCGGCCGAGCATGACATCTGAACAACCGGTCGCCGCCCGGATGGCGCGCCAGCCGGCGACGTTCCACACCTCGCCGTTGGCGATCACCGGCACGGCCACCGCCTCACGGATGCGCGCCACCCATTCCCAGCGCACCTGCGGCCGATAGCCGTCGCTCTTGGTGCGGGCATGCACCACCAGTTCCTGCGCGCCGCCGGCCACCAGCGCCCGCGCGCAGTCGAGGGCGCGCACCGTGTCGTCGATGCCGAGGCGCATCTTGGCGCTGAAAGTCAGTCCCGGCGGCACGGCGGCGCGCACGGCGGCGGCGATGTCATGAAGCAATTCAGGCTCGTCGAGCAGCGCCGCGCCGCCGCGATGGCGGTTCACCAGCGGCGCCGGGCAGCCGAAGTTGAGGTCGATGCCGGCCGGCGCGAGTTCGGCCAGGCGCGCGGCGTTCTCGGCGAGACACGCGGGATCGGAGCCCATCAACTGCACCCGCACCGGCGTGCCGGCTGCGGTGCGCGCGCCATTCAGCAGCTCCGGGCTGACGCGGGTGAAGCGCTTCCTCGGCAGCAGGGTGCCGGTGACGCGCACGAACTCGGTAACGCACCAGTCGTAGCGCCCCGCGCGCGTCAGCACGCCGCGCAGGATGTCGTCGGCGAGGCCCTCCATGGGGGCGAGGATGAGGCGGGACATTTTGAGCGGTCGTCATCCCCGCGAAAGCGGGGATCCATGAGTATGAAGAAGACCCTGGATTCCCGCGTTCGCGGGAATGACGATCAGGCGTAAGTGAAGAAGCCCCGGCCCGTCTTGCGCCCGAGATACCCCGCCTCGACCATCTCCACCAGCAGCGGCGCGGGACGGTATTTCGGGTCCTTGAAGCCGTCGAAGAGCACGTTCATCACCGCCAGTTGCACGTCAAGGCCGATCATGTCGCACAGCGCCAGCGGGCCGATCGGGTGGTTGGCGCCGAGCTTCATCGCCTCGTCGATCTGTGCGGCGGTGGCCAGTCCCTCGCCGAGTGCGAAGATGGCCTCGTTGATCATCGGGCAGAGCATGCGGTTCACCACGAAGCCCGGGCTGTTGCGCACCTGCACCGGCGACTTGCCGACGGCCTTCGAAACTTCCTCGACCGCCGCGTAGGTGGCGTCCGAGGTCTGCAGGCCGCGGATCAGCTCGACCAGCGCCATCAGCGGCACCGGGTTGAAGAAATGCATGCCGATCACCTTGTCCGGGCGCTTCGTCGATGCCGCAAGTTTCGTGATGGAGATCGACGAGGTGTTGCTGGCGATGACGGCGTCGGGCTTGGCCAGATCGTCGAGCTGCCTGAAGATCTTCAGCTTGAGATCGAGGTTCTCGGTGGCGGCCTCGATGATGAGGTCGCTGTCCTTCAGTGCGGCGAGATCCGTCGCAGTCTTGATGCGCGAAAGCGCCGCGGCCTTCTGCTCGGCCGTCATCTTCTCCTTCTTGATGAGGCGGTCGTAGCTGCCCGAGATGGTGGCCAGGGCGCGGTCGAGCGCGGCCTGCGCCACATCGCTCATCACCACCTCGAAGCCCGCCTGGGCGAAGGCCTGGGCGATGCCGTTGCCCATCGTGCCGGCGCCGACGACGCCGATTTTCCTGAAAGCCATGATGTTTCCTCTCGATAGTCGCGGCGGCGTCTCCCGGCGCCCCGCCAGACGCAAGTTTACCCAAGCTTGGGCGCAATATTGTTGCGATTTTGCATGGGCCGGGCCCGTCTCCCGTAGAATTGCGCCTGCCGCGAATCCAGCCATGAACAACGACGACCTCCTCCGCCGCAGCCTCGACGCCGTCTGGCACCCGTGCACCCAGATGAAGCTGCACGAGACCCTGCCGCTGGTGCCGATCCGCCGCGCCGAAGGCCCCTGGCTGGAGGACATGGACGGCCATCGCTATCTCGACGCCATCAGCTCCTGGTGGACCAGCCTGTTCGGCCACGGCCATCCGCGCATCAAGGCCGCGCTCGCCGAACAGCTCGACACCCTCGACCACGTAATGCTGGCCGGCTTCACCCACGAGCCGGTGGTGATGCTCTCGGAGAAGCTTTCCGCCCTGACGGACCACGAACTCGGCCACTGCTTCTACGCCTCCGACGGCGCCTCGGCCGTGGAGATTGCCCTGAAGATGAGTTTCCACTTCTGGCGCAACACGGGCCATCCCGGCAAGAACCGCTTCCTCAGCCTCGCCGGCAGCTACCACGGCGAGACGCTCGGCGCGCTGGCGGTGACCGACGTCGCGCTTTTCCGGGACGCCTACGCGCCGCTGCTGCGCGCCTGCGACAGCGTGCCCAGCCCCGACGGGCGCCTGGCCGGGGAAGGACAGTCGGCACGGGACGTCGCCGTGGCGGCCGCCGTCGCGCTGGAAGCCACCCTCGCCGAAAACCATGCCGAAGTCGCGGCGCTCATCGTCGAGCCGCTGGTGCAATGCGCCACCGGCATGGCCATGCACGACCCCGAATACCTGCGCCGCGCCCGCAGCCTGTGCGACCACTACGGCGTGCACCTCATCGCCGACGAGATCGCCGTCGGCTGCGGCCGCACGGGCAGCTTCTTCGCGCACGAACAGGCAGAGATCGTGCCGGACTTCCTCTGTCTCTCGAAGGGCATCACCGGCGGCACGCTGCCGCTCTCGGTGGTGCTGACGACGGACGCCGTCTACGCCGCCTTCTACGACGACAGCGCCGCGCGCGGCTTCCTGCACTCGCACTCCTACACCGGCAACCCGCTCGCCTGCCGCGCCGCGCTGGCGACGCTGGAGCTCTTCGAGACGGAGGACGCGCTCGCCGCCAACCGCCGCCTCGCCGCCCAGATCACCGCCGCGGCGGCGCCGCTCGCCGCCGATCCGCGCCTGCGCCACTTCCGCCACACCGGCATGATCTGGGCCTTCGACGCCGCCACCGATGACCCGCTCTTCGCTCGGCGTTTCCACCAGGCGGCGATGGAACGCGGCCTGCTGCTGCGCCCGCTCGGCAATACGGTGTACTTCATGCCGCCCTACGTCCTCGACGGCGAGGAGATCGAACTGCTGGTCGAGGGCACCCAGGCGGCCCTCGACGCCGTGCTGCCGTGACCGACTTTTCTGCCGGGTTTTCCAATGAGCTCGCCGCGCTCGACGCCCAGGCGCTGCGGCGCCGGCGGCGCGTCGTCGACTCGCCCTGCGCGCCGGAGCTGGTCGTCGACGGCCGGCCGCTGCTGGCCTTCTGCAGCAACGACTACCTCGGCCTGGCCAATGACCCGGCGCTCGCCGCCGCCGCGCAGGAGGGCGCCCGCCTGCATGGCCTCGGCTCGGGCGCCTCGCCACTGGTCTGCGGCCACCAGGCGCCGCATGCACAGCTCGAACGCCGCCTCGCAGAATTCACCGGCTTTGAACGCGCCCTGCTGTTCTCCACCGGCTACCTCGCCAACCTCGGCACGGTGCCGGCGCTGGCCGGCCGCGGCGACGCCATCTTCTCCGACCGCCTCAATCACGCTTCCCTCATCGACGCCGCGCGCTTGAGCCGCGCCGAGCTCAACGTCTATCCGCACTGCGACCTGTCGGCGCTCGCCGCCGCGCTGGCTGCCTCGCGGGCCAAGCGCAAGCTGATCGTCACCGACGCGGTATTCAGCATGGACGGCGACCTCGCCCCGCTGCCGGAAATCCTGGCGCTGGCCGATCAGCACAAGGCCTGGCTGCTGGTGGACGACGCCCACGGCTTCGGCCTGCTCGGCCCGCAAGGCCGCGGCAGTGCGGCACATTTCAGCCTCGCCTCGCCTCGGCTGCTCATCATGGGCACGCTGGGCAAGGCGGCCGGCGGCGCCGGCGCCTTCGTCGCCGGATCGGACGAGGCCATCGAGTGGATTCTGCAGAAGGCGCGCACCTACATCTTCAGCACCGCCGAGCCGGCACTGATTGCCCATGCGCTGCTGACGGCCATCGACCTCATCGAGCAGGGCGACATGCGCCGCGCGAATCTCGCCGCCCGCATCGCCCAGCTGCGCGCGACACTCAAGCCGAAGCGCTGGACCCTGCTGCCCTCGCAAACGGCCATCCAGCCCCTGGTGATCGGCGAAAATGCGGAAACGATGGCGGTTGCCGCGCAGCTCTTCGAGCGCGGCCTCTGGGTGCCGGGCATCCGCCCGCCCACCGTGCCGGCCGGCTCGGCGCGGCTGCGCATCACGCTCTGCGCCGCGCACACGGAAGCGCAGGTGGCACGGCTGGTCGAGACGCTGACGGGGCTGGAACGGTGAATCGCGCCTTTTTCCTCACCGGCACCGACACCGGAGTCGGCAAGACGCTGATCGCCGCGGCATTGCTGGGCGCCGCCGCCGCGCGGGGCCTGCGTGCGCTCGGCATGAAGCCGGTGGCGGCGGGCGGAGACGAGGACATTGCAGCGCTGATCGCTGCGGGCAGCGTCGCCGCGCCGCGCGAACTCACCAACCCCTATTTGCTCGGCGAACCGCTCTCGCCGCACCTCGCCGCGCGCCGCGACGGCGTGAGCATCGACGTCGAACACCTCGCCCGCTGCTGCGAGGCGCTGCGCCAGCGGGCCGATTTCCTGATCGTCGAAGGCGCCGGCGGCTTCCGCGTGCCGCTGACCGAGACGCTGGACGGCGCCGACCTCGCCGCCCGGCTCGGCCTGCCGCTGATCCTGGTGGTGGGCCTGAGGCTGGGCTGCCTCAACCACGCCCTGCTCACCGAGGAAGCCATCCGCGCCCGCGGCCTGCCGCTCGCCGGCTGGGTCGCCAACCAGGTCGTCCCGAAAATGGCCTGCGTGGAAGAGAACGTCGCCACGCTGCGCGCGCGCATCGATGCGCCGCTGCTGGGCTTCGTGCCGCACCAGGCGGCGCCCGATGCGGCACGGATTGCCGCGCTGCTGGAATTGCCTTCATGACAGAGAAAGTCGGCGCAGTCGTCATCGGCGCGGGCGTGGTCGGCCTGGCCTGCGCGCGGGCGCTGGCGCGGCGCGGCATCGAGACCGTCATCCTCGAGGCCAACGAGGCCATCGGCCTGGAGACCAGCTCGCGCAACAGCGAAGTGATCCACGCCGGCCTCTACTACCCGGCCGGCTCGCTCAAGGCTCGCCTGTGCGTGGCAGGCAACCGCCAGCTCTACGAATTCTGTGCGACTCACCATGTCGCCCATCGCCGCTGCGGCAAGCTGATCGTCGCCACCGCGCCGGATCAGGAGGAGAAACTCGCCGCGCTGAAAAGTCGGTCTGCGCAGAACGGCGTCGACGACCTGCAGCCGCTGACCGGCGCCGAGGCGCGGGCGCTGGAACCGCATCTCGCCGCCTCGGCCGCCCTGCTCTCGCCGTCCACCGGCATCGTCGACAGCCATGGCCTGATGCTGGCCCTGCTGGGCGAGGCCGCGGCGCACGGCGCGGCGCTGGCCCTGAAAAGCCCGCTGCTCCGCGCCGAGGCGCGCGCCGACGGCTTCCTGCTGGAGGTGGGCGGCGAGGAGCCGATGCGACTGGCGACTGGAATCCTCATCAATTCGGCAGGGCTGCAGGCCGCGAAGGTCGCCGCCACGATCGCCGGCATCGAGCCCCGCCACGTGCCGGCCCTGCGCCTGGCCAAGGGCAACTACTTCACCCTGGCCGGCCGCGCGCCCTTCTCGCGCCTGGTCTATCCCCTGCCCGAGCCCGGCGGGCTCGGCGTGCACCTGACGCTCGACCTCGGCGGCCAGGCCCGCTTCGGTCCAGACGTGGAATGGGTGGAGGCCATCGACTACGCCGTCGACCCGCGCCGCGGCGAGCGCTTCTACGCCGAAGTCCGCAAGTACTGGCCGGGGCTGGCCGACGGCGCCCTGCAGCCGGCCTATTGCGGCATCCGGCCCAAGCTCGGCGGACCGCAGGATGCGGCGGCCGATTTCATGGTTCAGTCGGCCGCCGCGCATGGCCTGCCCGGGCTGATCAACCTGTTCGGCATCGAGTCGCCCGGCCTGACCGCCAGCCTGGCACTGGCCGAACATGTTTGCGACGAACTCGCGCTCTGATGCTGCGGCTAGTACCACAGAAACAAAGGCTGGCACTCGTTCTCGACACGAATGTGGTGCTTGACCTGCTGCATTTCGCCGACCCCGGGGTGGCGCCGATCCGTCGTGCCCTCGAGGCGGGGCGCGCCGCCTGCTTCAGCGACGCCGCCTGCCGCGACGAGTTGGCTCACGTGCTGAGCTACCCGCAGTTCAAAATCCCCGAGCATGAAGCCCGCCGCATCGCCGCCGACTATGCCCTGCTGGCGCCGGCCAGCCCCGCCGCCGAAAGGCCGCTGCCGCCGCTGCCGCCCTGCCGCGACCCGGACGATCAGAAATTCCTGGCGCTGGCGCAGGCCGCCGGGGCCGATCTGCTCGTCACCAAGGACAAGGCCCTGCTCGCCCTGGCCAGGAAGAGCGCAAGGCTGGGATTCCGCATCGCCACCCCGGCCGGGGCGGCGAAGCTTCTGGAGGAAGCTCAGGCCGACAGCTTGCCGAGCGTATCGGGCGTCAGCGGCAGCCAGCGGTCGCCGACCTGAACGTCCACCTTCTCGAAGGGAATGGCCAGGTTCGGGCTCAGCCGGTTGGTGGGGTTCACGGCATCGTCGACGCCGAAATAGATCACGCCGGAAGCCAGGTTGCGCTCGTCCGGGATGCGCGTCACCTCGGCGAAGAGGGCGTTGCGCGCCGGAATGCGCAGGATCACCGAGGCCCCGCCGTTCGGCTTTGGCGCCCGGGTCTGGCATTCGAGGCGGTATACGGCACGGCTGGCGGGCAATTGCTTGCGCACCGTTTCCAGCATTTTCTGGGGATAATCGTGGGGCGGCCCGAACTGCCGCTCCAGACGCAGGACCTGGTCCCGGGCTTTCAACAGCCGAGCCAGCGGCTCGGCACGGTAGACGTAACTTGCCATGCGCGATTCCTGTTGGGCCGTCCGCCGCCGCGGCATGCTTTGGCCCTCGCGGGTCCCAGCATGCCGTCATATATTTGTGATTTCATTTTAGCATCTTCGGGACTTCCCTGCCGACATGACGGCTAGCGCCCATTCGATTCTCGACGAGGTTTTCGGCTATGCCGCCTTCCGCGGCCAGCAGGCGGCGATCATCGACCGGGTCGCCGCCGGCGGCGACGCCCTGGTACTGATGCCCACCGGCGGCGGCAAGTCGCTGTGCTACCAGATCCCGGCCCTGCTGCGGCCGGGCACGGCCATCGTCGTCTCGCCGCTCATCGCCCTGATGCAGGACCAGGTGGCGGCGCTGCGGGAAGCCGGGGTGCGCGCCGCCTGCATCCATTCCGGGCAGGACACCATCGAATCCGACCGCGCCGAGCGGGCCTTCGCCGACGGCAAGCTCGACCTGGTTTATGTCTCGCCCGAGCGGCTGCTCTCTCCCTATTTCACCCACCTCCTGGGCAAGGCCGAGCGCCACGGCCTGGCCCTCTTCGCCATCGACGAGGCCCACTGCGTTTCGCAGTGGGGCCACGACTTCCGGCCGGAGTACCTCAAGCTCGGCTTCCTGCACGAGCGCTATCCGGCGGTGCCGCGCATCGCGCTCACCGCCACCGCCGACGAGACGACGCGCCAGGACATCCTCGCCAACCTGCAGCTCGGCGAGGCGCGCGTCTTCATCGACAGCTTCGACCGGCCCAACATCCGCTACCGCATCGTCGAGAAGGCCAACGCCCGCGCCCAGTTGCTGGCCTTCCTGCGCGCCGAGCACGCGGGCGAAGCCGGCATCGTCTATTGCCTGTCGCGGCGCAAGGTGGAGGAAACCGCTGCATTCCTCAGCGCCGAGGGCCTGCGCGCCCTGCCTTACCATGCCGGCATGGACACGCCGGACCGCGAGCGCAACCAGACCGCCTTCCTGCGCGAGGACGGCGTGGTGATGGTGGCGACCATCGCCTTCGGCATGGGCATCGACAAGCCCGACGTGCGCTTCGTCGCCCACCTCGACCTGCCGAAAAGCATCGAGGGCTACTACCAGGAGACCGGCCGCGCCGGGCGCGACGGCCTGCCGGCCGACGCCTGGATGGCCTACGGCCTCGCCGACGTGGTGCAGCAGCGGCGCATGATCGTCGAATCGCCGGCCGACGAACGCCACAAGCGCATCGCCTCCGCCAAGCTCGACGCCCTGCTGGGGCTGTGCGAGACCAGCGCCTGCCGCCGCCAGCGCCTGCTCGCCTACTTCGGCGAGGACAGCGGCCCCTGCGGCAACTGCGACACCTGCCTCGATCCGCCACAGACCTGGGACGGCACCGAGGCCGTGAGGAAAGCGCTGTCCTGCGTCTATCGCACCGGCCAGCGCTTCGGTGCCGGCCACGTCATCGACGTGCTGATGGGACGTGACGACGAGCGCGTGCGCCAGTGGGGCCACGACAAGCTGACGACCTACGGCATCGGCGCCGACATCGCCGAGAAGGAATGGCGCGGCATCTTCCGCCAGATGGTCGCGCTCGGCCTGCTCGCCGTCGACCACGCACACGGCGCGCTGGTCCTCACCGCCGCCAGCCGGCCGGTGCTGAAGGGCGAGCAGGACGTGCCGCTGCGCCGCGCGCCGGAAAGGAAGAAGGCCGCGACGACGAAGAGCCGCCGCATCGACAGCGACCTCAGCGCCGAGGAGCACGCCCTGTTCGAGCGCCTGCGCGCCTGGCGCGCCGCCACGGCGCAGGCGCACGGCGTGCCGGCTTACGTCATCCTGCACGACAGCACACTGCTAGAACTGCTGCGCGCGCGACCGCACAGCCTCGAGGCGATGCGCCACGTCAGCGGTATCGGCGCACGCAAGCTGGAGAATTTCGGCGCCGCGCTGCTGGATCTGCTCGAAGCAGGCGCTTAAGCCACCAGCCTCGCCGGCGGCGCGTCGTCGATGTGGGACAGCGCGGCGATGACCGGGAAGCTGAGCGGCATCCAGCCGCCGGCCACCAGCACGCTGACCTTGCTGAAGGGAATGTAGAGGTTCGGGCTGAGCCGGTTGGTCGGGCCCACCGCATCGTCGACGCCGAAGTAAACGACGCCATCCGCCGGGGCACGCGCGTCCTCGACGCGGGTGACCTCGGCGAACAGCTGGTTGCGCTCGGGTATGCGCAACAGGACCTTCCTGCCATGTTCGAGTTCGTTGAGGAGAGGCCGGCGACGGCATTCGAGCTTGTAGACCGCGCGGGAGACCGGCAACTGCTTGCGGACTTTCTCGAGCAGAGCGTGGGGATAGTCGATCGGCGGGCCGAACTGGCGCTCCAGATGCAGCAGCGGCACCGACATTTTGCGCAGGCGCTCGATACTTTCGACTCGATAGACATAAGCCATAACAGGAGATCCTCCTTATTGCTTGACGCCTAAATTACTATTCTTTCGGGTCTCTCGGCAAGGAGATATTTCACGCCAATAATGTGTGAAATTTCCGTTAGTTACCACTTTAGTGATAGGGATAAGCCGAATCTGTGTATAATTCGCTTGTGCAATGCAGCAAGCAGCATTTTCCCCGAGCCGCGGCCAACATCTGCGGTTTCCATTGACTGTATTCCACACACAGTCTCCGTCCTCGACCTCTCCCGCCCTTCCTTTTCGATCGGCATTTGAGTAGTTGCCGGCGATACCGCGTCACGCCACGTGGCGCCCATCATTTTTGAAAAGGAAAGAGCCATGGCTTTCGCCCAGCTCGGTTTGAACCCGTCAGTCGTCAAGGCCGTCGAGGCCAGCGGCTATACCGAACCCACCGCCGTGCAGATTCAGGCGATCCCCGCCACGCTGCAAGGCGCGGATCTGCTCGTCTCCTCGCAGACCGGCAGCGGCAAGACGGCGGCCTTCATGCTGCCCTGCCTGCACCGCCTCGACCAACCCTCGGCGCTGCCCGGCCGCGGCCCGCGCATCCTGGTGTTGACGCCGACGCGCGAACTCGCGCAGCAGGTGACCCGCGCCGCCGAGACCTACGGCAAGTTCCTCAAGCGCCTGCGCGTCGTCGCCGCCGTCGGCGGCGCGCCGCTGCACGTCCAGGCCAAGCTGCTGTCGCAGCCGGTCGACATCGTCGTCGCCACGCCGGGCCGCCTGATCGACCACCTTCAGCGCGGCCGCGTCGACTTCTCGCGCCTGGAGACGCTGATCCTCGACGAGGCCGACCGCATGCTCGACATGGGCTTCATCGACGACATCGAGGCCATCATCGCCCGCACGCCAGCCACCCGCCAGACGCTGCTGTTCTCGGCCACCCTGGAAGGCGTCGTCGGCCGCCTCGCCCAGCGCGTGACGAAGAACGCCCGCCGCATCGAGATCGAGACCGCGCCGGAACTCAAGGGGAAGATCGAGCAGCGCCTCCACTTCGCCGACGACTTCTCGCACAAGTCGCGCCTGCTCGACCACCTGCTGCGCGACGTCGAACTCACCCAGGCGGTGGTGTTCACCTCGACCAAGAAATCCGCCGACGACCTCGCCGTGCAGCTGCGCGGCGAGGGCTTCGCCGCCGAAGCGCTGCACGGCGACATGAGCCAGCGCGACCGCAACCGCACCCTGCAGGGCCTGCGCCAGGGCCGCACCCGGGTGCTGGTGGCCACCGATGTCGCCGCCCGCGGCCTCGACGTGCCGGGCATCAGCCATGTCATCAACTTCGACCTGCCGCGCCAGGCGGAAGACTACGTGCACCGCATCGGCCGCACCGGCCGCGCCGGCCGCGAAGGCATCGCCATCAGTCTGGCGGCGCATTTCGAGAAGCGGCAGATCCGCGACATCGAGCGCTACACCGCCCAGTCGATCCGCATCGGCGTGATTCCCGGTTTGGAGCCCAAGTCGCGGCCGGCACGGCCCGAGGGCTTCGCCGACAAGCGCCGCGGCAACGGCCATGGCAAGAGCGGCGGCTACGGCGCCAGGAGCGGATTCGGCGATCGGAAGGCGGCCTGGGGAGACAAGCCCGGCTTCGGCAAACGCCCGGCCAAGGCCGCCCGCCGCAGCTACGCCGGCTGAAGAAAATCCCCGCCCCTCAGGCAACGAGGGGCGGGGGAAGGGCTACCCCCGCCAGTTGAACAGCCGCCCGCTCTCGCGGTGCCGGCATACGGCCAGCAGCGCCGCCGAGATCAGGCCGAGCAGCACCCAGCCGAGCACGTGCCTGAACATGATTGGGCCGAAGCCGAACAGATCCGGCAGCGTCCAGTTCCAGGCCATCCGCAGCATCAGCGCCGCGCCCAGCAGCAGCGCCAGCCCGGCCATCAGCACCCCCAGCATGTTTCCGTATCGCCGCATCTCCGCCTCCTTTCGCACTTAACGCGAACCGGCCCGTCCCTGCGGCCGGCTCAACTCCGACGCCATCGCATTCAGCGTCTTCAGGGTGACCTTCAGGTCGCCGCCCGGAATCCGCTTCGCCACATCGGCCAGCAGCCGGCCCTCGCGCCGCCGCACCGCCTCGCAGGCCCGCAGCCCTGCCGCGCTCGGGCGCAGCAGGGGCGAGCGCAGGTGGTCTGGGTTGTCGAGGCACTCGACCAGCCCCTGCGCCAGCAGCGCGTTGACCACCACCTGCACGTGCTGGCGGCTGACGCCCTGCTCGCGGGCGATGCGCGGCACCGTGCGCGGCCCGCCGGACTGCAGCGCCTCCAGCACGGCCCGCATGCTGGCGGTGATGCCCGCCCCGGCCTGGGCCCGGCCGGCCGTGCCGGCCAGGGCCTGGAACAGGCGGCGCACCGCCTGGATGGCCTGCTGCAGCGGCTCGAGGGCGGCCTCCGCCGCACGCTTGTCTCCCCTCATGCCGGTCATTTGACAGTATTGTTGTCATATTGTCAATATTATTGTCATTCTGGCCGGAACGCCCCGTCGGAGTAAAATGCCGCTCCCTACCGAGGTTTCCGCCATGAAAAGAAGCCGCTTCGCCCGCCGGGGCGCCCTCAACCGCGAAGCCGAGCTGCTGGCCCGCCTGGCCGCCGGCCTGGCCGCCGCCACCAGCCGGATCGAGGACCGCTTCTGGGAATCCCGGCTCGAGGAAGCCGTCGACCGGCTGCTGCGCACCGGCAACGAGGACACCCTCAACCTGGCGCTCGATCACCTCTTCGGCGCCAACGGCCGCGCCTACGACGCGCTGGCCGACCTGATCGAGTCGCGCGCCGAAAGCGGCGTGCTCGGCGCCGGCCAGGGCGAGTTCGATGTAGCGCTGTTCGCCGCGCCGCTGCTAGCCTGGTCGCGTTTCACCATCCCTTCCGGCACGCTGCCGGCCGCCGCCCTGGCGGCGGCGCGCACCCAGCTGCAGGCCCACGCCCTGGCGGCCGGCAGCCGGCTGGCGCTGGCCGACTTCCTCTACAGCCCGGATCAGCTGCCGCGCGGCTTCGTCGACACCTACCGGCTCGCCAACCAGCTCGCCAAATCCGCGGCCGACGGCAAGGACCTGCGCGTCGACCCGCGCCAGTTGCCGGAGACGACGCGCTTCATCTCCGACACCCGCTACCTGATCGGCGCCGTCGCCGCGCCGCGGGGCCAGGCGCTGTTCCGCTGGCAGGAGGAGGACGGCACGCGCGAACAGGCCGCCGCGCAATGGGCGGCCCAGGGCGGCGCCGCCTTGCAGCCGCTGTTCACCGGCTGCGCCCTGGAGCCGCTGCTGCCCGACGCCTACCATGCCGCCTGCCGCAGTGCCGACCAGGGCCTGCGCGTCTATTCCCTGCGGGCGGCGGCGGCCTTCCTGCAGACGGTGCTCAATGTCAAGCCGCAACAGCTGCGTGCCGTGGTGGCGCCCTTCCACGAGGAACGGCTGGAGGAATACCGGGTCGGCTTCACCCTCGCCGATGCGAGCGAGGTGGTGCACGGCGTGGTCTGGCCCCTGCTCGGCGCCGAAGACGAGTCAACCGATTGCGTCGGCCAGATCGAGGCGGTGCTGGAGGAAGCCGGCGTCGGCAGCGTGGTCTCGCTGGAGCAGCGCTTCCCGCTGGAGTTCTGCGACGACTGCGGCATGCCGATGTACCCGACGCCGGAGGGCGAGACCGCCCATGCCGAGCTGCCCGAGGACCTGCCCCAGGCACCGGCGCACCTGCACTGACTTACCCGTCATTCCCGCGCAGGCGGGAATCCATGGGTCCCCGCCTGCGCGGGGACGACAGGCTTTACTCCCGACCCTGCATCTCCTTGCCGAGCTTCTTGACCATCTGCCGCTCGTAGAAGCGCGGCGCCAGCCGAGACAGCCACCACGACAGGCGCGAGACGCGGTCGGGCAGCAGCAGGCGCCGCTCCTCCACCGCGGCGCGGAAGATGCGTTCTGCCATGCCTTCGGGGGTCGAGCGGCGGCCGACGATGGACTGCGGGTGCCGCGCCGAGCCGCCGTCGCCGGCCAGCGCATTTCTTTCGATGCCGGTGCTGATGAAGGACGGGCAGACCAGCAGCACCTTGACCCCCAGCGGCTCGATCTCCGTCCGCAGGCTGTCGAAGAATCCGTGCAGGGCATGCTTGCTCGCCGCGTAGCCGGTGCGGGCGACCAGCGGCGCGAAGCCGGCGACGCTGGAGACGGCGATGACCATGCCGCGCCGCGCCAGCAGATCCTCCAGCGCGGCATGCGTGCAGTGCAGGGCACCGAAGAAATTAACCGCCATGACGCGGCGGATCACCTCCGGGCGGGTGGCGGCGAAGGCGCTGCGATGGGTGATGCCGGCATTGTTGATGAGCAGGTCGATGCCGCCGAAGGCGCGCCGCGCTTCGGCCATCGCTCGGATGCAATCCTCTTCGTCCGATACGTCGCAGCCGAGGCGCAGCGCGGCGGCGCCTTCCGGAAAAGTCTGTGTCCCCAGCACGGCGGCGTCGCGATCGAGCGCGACGATGCGGGCGCCGGCAGCGGCAAAGCGCAGGCACAGCGCCCGCCCCAGCCCGCCGGCGGCGCCGGTGACCACCACCGTCTTGCCGGCGAACTCACGCCCCATGCTGCAGCGACTTGCGGTAAAGATCGAAGACCTGCGCCGAGCTCAGCCGCGGCACATAGCCGAACTCGTTCTTCAGCCGGCTGTTGTCGAGCACCGGGCGGTAGCGCAGGAAGTCGACCTGCTCGGGTCCGTACTGCGTCAGGCCCAGCGACTTGAGCAGCCGCAGGGCCAGGCGCAGCAGGCCGGGCGACAGCACCAGGCAGCGCTTGCCCAGCTTCGCGGCGATCTCATGAATCGTCAGCACGCCGTCGCCGGCTACGTTGTAGATGCCGGTCTTGTCCGTCTCGATGGCCCGCAGCAGGCAGCCGACCACGTCCTGGTCCCAGATGAAGACGAAAGGGCTGTCGGCGCCGCGGAGGGCGATCAGGCGCGGCTTCTCGAAGAGAGCGGTGATCTGGTTGCGCACCGTCTCGCCGAGGATGGTGCCGATGCGGAACACCACCTGCTTCAGTGCCGGGTGCTCGGTGCGCCAGCGCGCCAGCATCTCCTCCACCAGGCGCTTGTGGTGGGCGTAGGCGAAGGCCTCGTTGCCGCGCAGCGGGCAGTCCTCGGTCAGCCAGGCCGGGTTGTCGGCGTGGTAGCCGTAGGCCGCGCCGCTGGAGCTGACCACGATCTTCTTCACCCCAGTGGTGGTGCAGGCGATCAGCACGTTCTCGGTGCCCTGCACGTCGACCGAATACTCGAACTGGCGATTGCTGTCCTTGCCCGGCGTGACGATGGAAGCGAGGTGCACGACGGTGTCCACCTTGCAGCGGTCGAACAGCTCGATCAGCGCCGGCGAGCGCACGTCGGCCTGCACGTAGTCGACGCCTGCCAGGCGTTTCTCGGCCGGCACCTCGCGCACATCCGCCGCCACAACGCGGCTGACCTGCGCTGTGCCGGCCGCCAAGGCGGCTATCAGTTGCGAGCCGAGGTAGCCGCCGGCGCCGGTGACGAGGACGGACGGTCCGCTCATGCGGCCGGGTCAGGCTCACGGCGTGACCAGAGCGTCGCCACGGTCAGGCCGGAAATGATGTGCCAGATGCCCCACCAGGCGGTGACGATGGCCATGCCGCCGAGGCCGTCGAAGAAATTGAAGATCAGGATCAGGCCGAGGGCGGAATTCTGGATCCCCACCTCGATCGAAACCGCCCTGCGATCGCGTTCGGGCAGGCCGGCGAACCTGGCGGCGAAGTAGCCGGTGAGCAGGGCCAGTCCGTTGTGCAGGAACACCGCGAACACCACGAAGCCGACGAAATCCAGGAAATAGCGCCAGTTCGCCGCCAGCGCACCGATGACGAACAGGCCGAATACGACAAGCGAGAAGATCTTCACCGGCTTGTGCGCCTTGTCGACGAAGTTCGGGAAGCTGTGGCCGACCCACATGCCCACGGCCATTGGCAGGCCGAGCAGCAGGAACACCGCCAGCAGCATGTCGAGCGGATCGAGGGCGACGATCCTGAGGATTTTCGCCGTTTCCGGATTGAGGCCTCCCCACAGGGACAGGTTGAGCGGCGTCATGACGATCGCCACCGCCGTCGAGATCGCCGTCATGGTGATCGACAGCGCCGTGTTGCCGCGGGCGTAGTGGGCAAGGAAGTTGGAAATGTTGCCGCCCGGACAGGCCGCCACCAGCATCATGCCCAGGGCGACGCTGGGTGAGGGCCGGATCGCCAGCACCAGCAGGAAGGTGAAGGCCGGCAGCAGGACGAACTGGCCGGTCAGGCCGATCAGCACCGGCTTCGGCATGACCAGCACGGCCTTGAAGTCGGACACCTTGAGATCCAGCGCAACGCCGAACATCACCAGGCCGATGATGAAGTTCAGCGCCCACAGCGACTGCGGGTTGAAGTTCAGCCGGACCAGGTCCATCTCGTTCATGGCGCCCCCCCTTTCTCAGCCCTTCGGCTCCTCGTGCATCTTCTTGAAATGGATCAGCCCCGGCGCCCACATGTGCTTGACCGGATCGACATCCACATGGATCACCGCGCACCGGCCCGACTGGATGGCCCGCTGCAGCGCCGGCTTGAGTTCCTTCGGGTCGGAGACGCGCTCGCCGTGGGCGCCCATCGCC
>JAEUNH010000137.1 GCA_016791205.1 Rhodocyclaceae bacterium
GGCTACCCGATCGAACAACTCGCCGAGCAGTGCAACTTCCTCGAAGTCACCTATCTGCTGAAGAACGGCGAACTGCCGAATGCCGCGCAGAAGGTCGCTTTCGAAACGACCATCAAGCAGCACACCATGGTGCACGAGCAACTCACCAAGTTCTACTCGGGTTTCCGGCGCGACGCCCACCCGATGGCCGTCATGGTCGGCGTCGTCGGCGCGCTGTCCGCCTTCTATCACGACGCCATGGACTTTTCCGACGTCGAGCACCGCAACGTCAGCTTCAACCGGCTGGTGGCCAAGCTGCCGACCATCGTTGCCATGGCCTACAAGTACAACACCGGCGCCCCGTTCATGTACCCGGACAACGATCTCGACTACACCGCCAACTTCATGCGCCTGATGTTCGGCACGCCGTGCGAGAGGTACAAGCCGAACCCGGTGCTGGTCAATGCCCTGGACACCATCTTCACACTGCACGCCGACCACGAGCAGAATGCCTCGACCTCGACGGTGCGTCTCGCCGGCTCCTCCGGCGCCAGCCCGTTCGTCTGCATCGCCGCCGGTATCGCCTGTCTGTGGGGCCCGGCGCACGGCGGCGCCAACGAGGCCTGCCTGCAGATGCTCGAACAGATCGGCGACGTCTCGCGCGTCGGCGAGTACATCAAGCGCGCCAAGGACAAGAACGACTCCTTCAAGCTGATGGGCTTCGGCCACCGCGTGTACAAGAACTACGACCCGCGCGCCAAGCTGATGCGCAAGGTCTGCTACGACGTGCTCAACGAACTCGGCCTGCAGAACGACCGCCTCTTCAAGCTGGCCATGGAACTGGAGAAGATCGCCCTCGAGGATCCCTACTTCGTCGAGAAGAAGCTCTACCCGAACGTCGACTTCTATTCCGGTATCGTGCAGAAGGCCATCGGCATCCCGACCTCGATGTTCACCTGCATCTTCGCCCTGGCTCGCACCGTCGGCTGGATGACGCAGTGGGAAGAGATGATCACCGACTCCGAGTACAAGATCGGCCGCCCGCGCCAGCTCTACGTCGGCGCCGCCCGCCGCGACGTGCCGGCCATGGACAAGCGCTGATCGTCAAATAATGGGAGCAGGGCGGGGCCGTCCTGCCCCTCATCCCGCGCATCCCCGCCCCGACCCCAGAGAGGCAACAGCATGAGCCTAATGAAACAGATGCTCGGCAACTCCTATCTTTTCGGCGCCAATGCGCCCTTCATCGAGGAGCTCTACGAGTCCTACCTCGAGAACCCGGCCTCGGTTACCGAGGTCTGGCGCGATTATTTCGACAGGCTGCAGAACCTGCCCGGCGGCGCCGCCGGCCGCGACGTCGCCCACGCCCCGGTGGTGGCCTCCTTCGCCCAGCGTGCCAAGCTCGGCACGCTGCGCGCCGCGCCCACGGGCACCGGCGCGGACAAGAAACAGGTCGCCGTGCTGCAGCTCATCAATGCCTATCGCTTCCTCGGCAACCGCTGGGCCCAGCTCGATCCGCTCAAACGCACCGAGCGGCCGGCCATCCAGGAGCTCGATCCGGCTTTCTATGGCTTCACCGAGGCCGACCTCGGCCAGAGTTTCGCCACCGGCAGCTTTTCCGCCGCGCCCGAGCAGGCCACGCTGCGCGAGATCCTCGAGGCGCTGCGCCAGACCTACTGCGGCACCATCGGCGCCGAGTACATGTACCTCTCGGATGTGGCGCAGAAGCGCTGGATCCAGGCCAGGCTGGAGACCAGTCGCTCGACGCCAGCCTGGAGCGCCGAGGACAAGCGCCGCTTCCTGCGCATGGTCACCCAGGCCGAGACGCTGGAGCGCTATCTGCACACCCGCTACGTCGGCCAGAAGCGCTTCTCGCTGGAGGGCGGCGAGTCGCTGATCCTCGCCATGGACCAGCTGGTACGCACCGCCGGCACGGTCGGGGTGCAGGAGATGGTCATCGGGATGGCCCACCGCGGCCGTCTCAACGTGCTGGTGAACACCCTGGGCAAGCAGCCGAAGATGCTCTTCGAGGAATTCGAGGGCAAGAAGGCCGCCGTACTCTCCGCCGGCGACGTCAAGTACCACATGGGCTACTCCTCAGACGTCGCCACGCCGGGCGGGCCGATGCACCTGACGCTGGCCTTCAATCCCTCCCACCTGGAGATCGTGAACCCCGTGGTGGCCGGCTCGGTGTATGCGCGCCAGGTCAAGCGCGGCCCCAACGGCAAGGCCGAGGCCCTGCCGGTGCTGGTGCATGGCGACGCCGCCGTGGCGGGGCAGGGTGTGAATCAGGAGATGCTCAACTTCTCGCAGACGCGCGGCTACGGCACCGGCGGCACGGTGCACCTGATCGTGAACAACCAGATCGGCTTCACCACCTCGGACCTGCGCGACTACCGCTCCTCGCTCTATTGCACCGACATCTTCAAGATGGTCGAGGCGCCGATCTTCCACGTGAACGGCGACGACCCCGAGGCGGTCGCCCTGGTCACCCAGATCGCCATGGAGTTCCGCCAGGAGTTCCGCAAGGACGTGGTGGTGGACATCATCTGCTTCCGCAAGCTCGGCCACAACGAGCAGGACGAACCGATGGTGACCCAGCCGCTGATGTACAAGAAGATCGCCCAGCATCCCGGCACGCGCAAGCTCTACGCCGACAAGCTCGAGGCCCAGGGCGTCATCGGCGCCGGCGACGCAGAGCGCAAGATCAAGGAATACCGGGCGGCGCTCGACGAAGGCCGCCACCTGATCGACCCGGTGATCACCGACTACCACAGCAAGTTCGCCATCGACTGGACACCGCACGTCAATGTGCCCTACACCGAGAAATGCGACACCACCGTCTCGTTGAAGGAGTTGAAGCGGCTCTCCGAGCGTCTCACCGACGTGCCGGCCAATTTCACGCTGCACTCGCGTGTGCAGAAGATCATCGATGACCGCCGTGCCATGGGCGAGGGCAAGCTGCCGGTCGACTGGGGCATGGGCGAGAACCTGGCCTATGCTTCCCTTCTCGCTGCCGGCTTCAACGTCCGCGTCTCCGGCGAGGACGTCGGCCGCGGCACCTTCTTCCATCGCCACGCCGCGCTGCACGACCAGAACCGCGAGCGCTGGGACGAGGGCACCCGCTGGCCGCTGGCCCACATCCAGGAAAAGCAGGGCTGGTTCCACTGCTTCGACTCGGTCCTCTCCGAGGAAGCCGTGCTGGCCTTCGAATACGGCTTCGCCACCGCCAGCCCCAACGAGTTGGTGATCTGGGAGGCGCAGTTCGGCGACTTCGCCAACGGCGCCCAGGTGGTCGTCGACCAGTTTTTATCGTCCGGCGAGGCCAAGTGGGGTCGCGGCTGCGGCCTGGTGCTGCTGCTGCCGCACGGCTACGAGGGCCAGGGCCCGGAGCACTCCTCGGCGCGCCTCGAGCGCTACATGCAGCTGTCGGCCGACTTCAACTGGGAGGTCTGCGTGCCTTCCAACGCCGCGCAGATATTCCACCTGTTGCGCCGGCAGATGCTGAGAAAGCAGAGGAAACCGCTGATCGTCATGACGCCCAAGTCGCTGCTGCGTCACAAGGATGCCACCTCCTCGCTCGACGACCTGGCCAAGGGCACCTTCCAGACCGTCATCGGCGAGATCGACGAGATCGATCCCAAGAAGGTCGGCCGCATTGTCGCCTGCGCCGGCAAGGTTTACTACGATCTGCTCGCCGCGCGGCGCGAGCGCAAGCTCGGCAACGTCGCGCTGCTGCGCGTCGAGCAGCTCTATCCTTTCGATGACCGCCGTTTCGCCGAGGAACTGAAGCGCTATCCGAACGCCAAGGAGCTGGTGTGGTGCCAGGAGGAGCCGCTCAACCAGGGCGCCTGGTATGCCAAGGCGCACCGCCTGGACGGTGTCCTGCGCAAGGGCCAGGAGCTGCTGGTCGCCTCGCGGCCGGCTTCCTCCTCGCCCGCCGTGGGCTATGCCTCGAAGCACCTGGAGCAGCAGAAAGCCCTGGTCGACGAAGCCCTTGGCTCCAAGAAGTAAGCAGCAACAAGCGGAGAGAAAAATGCTGATAGACGTGAAAGTCCCCCAACTGTCCGAATCCGTCGCCGAGGCCACCCTGGTTTCCTGGCACAAGCAGGAAGGCCAGGCTGTCGCCCGCGACGAGAACCTCATCGACATCGAGACCGACAAGGTCGTGCTGGAGCTGCCCGCGCCGGACGCCGGCGTGCTGGTCAAGATCATCAAGGGCAACGGCGACACCGTGGTCGCCGGCGAAGTCATTGCCCAGATCGACACCGAGGCCAAGGCGGAGGCTGCCGCACCGGTCGCAGCCAAACCGGCGCCGGCCAAGGCCGCCCAGGCGCCCGCCGCCGCAGCACCCGCCGGCCCCGCCGCGCGCAAGCTGATGACCGAAAAGGGTCTCGATGCCGCCGCCGTCGAGGGCTCCGGCCGCGGCGGCCGCGTCACCAAGGCCGACGTGCTGGAGGCCGGCCAGCGCCCGGCCAGCGCCCCGGCCGCCGCCGCGCCTGCGGCGCGCCCCGCCCTGGCCCAACCCGCCGCTCCCGTGAACGTCGACACCATCGTCGGCGAGCGCACCGAACAGCGCGTGCCGATGAGCCGCCTGCGCGCCCGCGTCGCCGAGCGCCTGGTGCAGTCGCAGTCCACCGCCGCCATCCTCACCACCTTCAACGAAGTGAACATGGCGCCGGTGATGGAGCTGCGCAACAAGTACAAGGACAAGTTCGAGAAGGAGCATGGCGCCAAGCTCGGCTTCATGTCCTTCTTCGTCAAGGCGGCGGTCGCCGCGCTGAAGAAGTACCCGGTGCTCAACGCCTCGATCGACGGCAACGACATCGTCTACCACGGCTACTTCGACATCGGCATCGCCGTGGGCAGTCCGCGCGGCCTGGTGGTGCCGATTCTGCGCGACGCCGACCAGCTCTCGCTGGCCGAGATCGAGAAGAAGATCGCCGAGTTCGGCGCCAAGGCCAAGGACGGCAAGCTCTCCATCGAGGAGCTCACCGGCGGCACTTTCTCCATCTCCAACGGCGGCGTCTTCGGCTCGATGCTGTCGACGCCGATCATCAACCCGCCGCAGTCGGCCATCCTCGGCATCCACGCCACCAAGGATCGCGCCGTGGTGGAGAACGGCCAGGTCGTCGTCCGTCCGATCAACTATCTGGCACTGTCCTACGACCACCGCATCATCGACGGCCGCGAGGCGGTGCTCGGCCTCGTCACCATGAAGGAAGCGCTGGAAGACCCGGCGCGCCTGCTGCTGGAAATTTGAGAACCATTAACCACAGAGGCACAGAGACACAGAGATGAAGCCCTTCTCTATGAATCTCTCTGTGCCTCTGTGTCTCTGTGGTGAGAAAGGGTTTTTCCATGGCTAAACAATTCGACGTCGTAGTCATCGGCGGCGGCCCCGGCGGCTATGTCGCCGCCATTCGCGCGGCGCAGCTCGGCTTCAACACCGCCTGCTGCGAATCCGAGTCCTACGACGACCCGAAGGGCGAGGTGCGCCTCGGCGGCACCTGCCTCAACGTCGGCTGCATCCCCTCCAAGGCGCTGCTGCAGTCCTCCGAGCACTTCGACAACGCCCGCCACGGCTTCGTCATGCACGGCATCGCCACAGGCGAGCTCAGCATCGACGTCAAGACCATGGTCAAGCGCAAGGACAACATCGTCACCCAGCTCACCGGCGGCATCAAGGGCCTGTTCAAGAAGAACAAGGTTGCCCTGCTGCCCGGCCACGGCAAGTTCACCGGCGGCGGCGAGGACGGCTGGGAGATCGACGTCGCCGGCGAAGCCGTCGTGGCCAAGCACGTCATCGTCGCCACCGGTTCGCGCCCGCGCCACCTCGACGGCATTCCGGTCGACAACAAGCAGATCTGCGACAACGCCGGCGCGCTGGCCTTCGATGCCGTGCCGAAGCGCCTCGGTGTCATCGGCGCCGGCGTCATCGGCCTCGAGCTGGGCAGCGTCTGGAAGCGCCTCGGCGCCGAGGTCACCCTCCTCGAAGCCCTGCCGGAATTCCTCGCCGCGGCCGATTCCGCCGTGGCCAAGGAGGCCTGGAAGGTGTTCACGAAAAAGCAGGGCCTCGACATCCGCCTGGACGTGAAGATCGGCAAGGTCACGGCCGGCAAGAAAACCGTCACGGTCGAATACGAGGCCGGCGACGAAAGCCACGTCCTCGAATGCGACAAGCTCATCGTCTCGGTCGGCCGGGTGCCGAACACCGAAGGGCTTGGCTGCGAGGCGGTCGGCCTCCGGCTGGACGAGCGCGGCCGGGTGGATGTCGACGACCACTGCCGCAGCAACCTGCCCAACGTCTGGGCGGTGGGCGACGTGGTGCGCGGCCCGATGCTGGCGCACAAGGGCATGGAAGAGGGCGTCATGGTCGCCGAGCTGATCGCCGGCCAGGCCGGCCACTGCAACTACGACGCCGTGCCGTGGGTCATCTACACCCACCCCGAGATCGCCTGGGTCGGCAAGACGGAAGAGCAACTGAAGCGCGCCGGCATCGAATACCGCGCCGGCCAGATCCCCTTCGCCGCCAACGGCCGCGCGCTGGGACAGGGCGATACCACCGGCTTCGTCAAGATGCTGGCCGACGCCAGGACCGACCGCATCCTCGGCGTGCACGTCATCGGCACCAATGCCTCGGAGCTGATTTCTGAGGCCGTCGTGGCGATGGAGTTCCACGCCAGTTCGGAAGACCTCGCCCGCATCGTGCACGCCCATCCGACGCTCTCCGAAGTCATGCACGAGACGGCGCTGGCGGTCGACAAGCGTCCGCTGCATTTTTAGTTGCCGGTTCCCGGTTGCCAGTTGCCAGATGGGTGCCAGTCCGCACGATCTAACTGACAACCGGCAACTGGCAACCGGCAACCAAGGCATGCTGCGGGAGCTGGATGCCCAGTTCCAGTCCCGCCGCATCATCCCCGACGCCGCCCAGCAGGCCGCCGCCGAGCGCCTGCAGCGCCTCTACGACGAACTCGTCGCCTTCAAGCACCAGCGCCGCTCGAAGCTGCGCAAGCTCCTCGTCAACCCGCCGCTGCCGCGCGGCACCTACCTGTGGGGCGGAGTGGGGCGCGGCAAGAGCCTGCTGATGGACTGCTTCTTCGACACCGTGCCCTACCAGCGCAAGCGGCGCGTGCATTTCCACGCCTTCATGCGCGAGGTGCACGAGCGCCTGCGCGCGCTGAAAAACGAGGAAGACCCGCTGCTCAAGGTCGCCGACCGCATCGCCCGCGAGACGCGGCTGATGTGCTTCGACGAGTTCCACGTCTCCGACATCGCCGACGCCATGATCCTCGGCCGCCTGATGGAGGCGCTCTTCGAGCGCGGGGTGGTGTTCTGCCTGACCTCCAACTACCCGCCCGACGGCCTCTACCCGAACGGCCTGCAGCGGCACAACTTCCTGCCCACCATCACGCTGCTGAAGGAGCGGCTCGACGTGCTGGAGGTCGACGGCGGCATCGACTACCGACTGCGCGCTCTGGAGAAGGTGGAGGTTTTCCACGTCCCGGCCGATGCCGAGGGGGAGGCCAAGATGGAGGCGGCCTTTCGGGAGATTTCAGGCGGCGAGGGCCATCGGCGTCCGGTGAACATCCTCGAGCGCGAGCTGCCGGTCGAGCGCCGCGCCATCGGCGTCATCTGGTTCGATTTCCCGACGCTGTGCATGGGTCCGCGCTCGCAGAACGACTATCTGGAGATCGCCCGCCGCTACCACACCGTCTTCCTCTCCGGCGTGCCGCGCATGACGCGCGAGATGGCCAACGAGGCGCGCCGCTTCACCTGGCTGGTCGATGTCTTCTACGATCACAAGGTCAAGCTCGTCATGACCGCCGATTGCGAGGCTGCCGGTCTCTATCGGGAAGGTCCGCAGTCCGGCGAGTTTCAGCGCACTGTCAGCCGCCTGGTCGAGATGCGCAGCCGGGATTACCTCGGCGCCCAGCACCGGGCCGAATAGAAGAGGCTTACCGCCGGTCGCCTTCGTCGCGCGACCTGTCCCGGGCAGGCTTGTCCAGGTCCAGCCTGACGGCCTTGCGGGCCGGTGAGTCCTGGTCGCGCAGGCCCATCACGCAGGCGGTGATCAGCAGCCCGACAAAGACCAGAATCGCCAACCCGATGGCTTCATCGTTCACCAGAACCATGAATGCCGGCAGCGTGCTGCTGCCGGTGAAGAAGAAAGTCGCCCAGTCCTGCATCGCCGCTCTCCCAGGTAGAGGGCAATCCGCCCTTGCCCGTTTCAACGGCCGAGTTGGCTGCAGCTTGAGGGTGCGGCCAGAAAACTTTCGGCCGGAGCGATAAGAATTACCTATCGGTCATGGGCTCAGCTTCCGCCCTTGAGCAGGTAATGGGTGCCGCCCTTGCCGTCCGGGGTGAATACGATGGGCAGTTCGACGTCATGGCCGCAGCCGCGGAAGGTCCAGGTCTCCTCCCAGTGGCCGGCCGGCTTGTCGGCGTCCTTCGCCTCGCGCGGCGGGTGCACCAGGCGGGTATCGATGAGTTCGGCGGATTTGCATTCTTTGGCCCGCTTGCCCAGGCGGAGCAGGGCGGCGGGTGTGGCGCCGTTGAGGGTGTCGGCGAGGAGCGGCGCCGAGGCGTTGGTGTTGCCCGGCACATGGGGCCGGGCATCCGGCTTGTCGCCGGGGCGGGCGGCGAAGACGACGTTGTAGGTCATGCGCCTGCCGCAGCGCTCGAAGACATAGCGGTGCTGCCAGATGCCGGCGACGGGGTGCGGCCTGTTTTCCGGAAAGTCGATGGCCTTGAGGAGGAATAGCCCGGCCGGCTGGATGTTGTAGGGCCCCTTGCAGTCCTGCTGCAGGCCCAGCTTCTTGTCCCATTGACGGCCGGCCTCGTACAGAGCGCCGATCTGCTCCTTGCCGTAGAGGTAGGCGGTGAGGCGCGAGGGTTGACGGCCGTCGCCGGCCGGCGGGGCGCCGGTCTGCGCGCTGGCAGCAGCGGCCGCGATCCATCCCGTGAGGAGCAGGGTTGCGGAGCGGCTTGCCGGTGTCATGGCGCGCAGTTTGACCTAGTCGGGCAGGCGCTGCAACTCCTGGCGGTAGCGTTGGGCGCGCTCGGCGTAATTGGCGCAGCCGAGGCGGATGGCGGCGGCCTCCTGGTCGGAGAGCTGGCGCACCACCTTGCCCGGCGAACCCAGCACCAGCGAGCGGTCGGGGATGACCTTGCCTTCCGGGACCAGGGCGCCGGCGCCGATCAGGCATTCGCGGCCGATCACCGCCCCGTTCATCACCACCGCCTGGATGCCGATCAGCGAACCTTCGCCGACGCTGCAGCCGTGCAGCATGGCCTGGTGGCCGACCAGCACTTCCGCGGCCAGGGTAAGGGGGAAGCCCGGGTCGGTATGCAGCACGGCGCCGTCCTGGACGTTGCTGCCGCGGCCGATCGTGATGAGTTCGTTGTCGCCGCGCAGCACGGCGCCGAACCAGACGCTGGCGCCGTCCTCGAGCAGGGCATTGCCGATGACCGCGGCGGTTTCGGCCACCCAGGCCGCGCCGCGCAATTCGGG
>JAEUNH010000164.1 GCA_016791205.1 Rhodocyclaceae bacterium
TTCGAGATGGCCTCCAAGCGCATGGAGCGGGACATCCCGAAGCTCTTTTCCGGCCACGCGGTACGGCTGCACGGGGTGTGATTTGATCGACGTCGAAACCGAACTCGGCAAAGCGGTCAAGCACTTCTGGAAGACGCGTACCCACCAGAAGAAGCGGCAGGGAGCGGACTCCGGTCGAAAAGACGCTGGAAACCGCGGAGCCGTTACGGGCGGCAAGCACGCCGATGGTTTCGTGAAACTGATCGCCGGCATCGTCAGCGATGCCGGACTCCCCGACGCAACAATCTTCACCACGCAGAAAACTCAGCGTACCCTGCCCGGCTTTTTCCGCCCGACCAAGGAATGGGACCTGGTCATCGTCTCCGGCTCTGATCTGGTTGGCGCCGTCGAAGTGAAATCGCAGGTCGGCAGTTTCGGCAACAACTTCAACAACCGCGTCGAGGAAGCCCTCGGCAACGCAACCGATTTCTGGACGGCCTACAAGAAGGGCGTCTTCAAGCCATCCCAGAAACCCTGGCTCGGCTATCTCTTTATGCTGGAGGAAGACGAAAAGTCGGTCAGACCTACCCAGCGCATCGACCTGAAGCCGTTCAGCGTAGACAAGGCGTTTCAGGAGCGGAGCTACGCCAAGCGCTACGAACTCGTCTGCGAGCGTCTGGTGCGCGAAATGCTCTACGATGCTGCCTGTTTCTTTACCTCCAACGCAAAAACAGGCATTCGTGGCGGCTTCAATCAGCCGAACTCGGAATGAAGTATTCGTAATTTCGCCATTTCATTGCATGCACGAGCGGCAGCATTCGCGGCCCTTCGTCGCCCCTAACTTCTTCGCCGTGCCGCGCAGACCGACTTTTTACGGAACCAGGTAGCCCTGCAGCCGGCTCTCGATGATGCGCGGGTTGTCGCCGTTGGCGATGCCGACCAGGCCGTCGATGAACATCTCGCGCATCAGGGTCAGGCGGGCGATGTGGGCCTGCAGCTTCTTGGCCATCGGCAGGAAGATCAGGTTGGCCGAGCCGACGCCGTAGATGGTGGCGACGAAGGCCACGGCGATGCCGGCGCCCAGCTTCGATGGATCGGTCAGGTTCTCCATGACGTGGATCAGGCCCAGCACCGCGCCGAGGATGCCGATGGTCGGGGCGTATCCGCCGGCCGACTCCCAGACCCGGGCGGCGAGCCTGAGCTGCTGCTCCTGGACGCCGACCTCGACCTCCAGCACTTCGCGCACCCGCTCCGGCTCGGCGCCGTCGACCAGCAGCTGCAGGCCCTTGCGCATGAAGGGGTCGCCGAGCTCGACCAGATAGCCCTCCAGCGAGAGCAGCCCTTCGCGGCGGGCGGCGTGGCTCCACTCGGCCAGGCGCTCGATCAGCTCGCGCTGGGGCAACGGCGGCGGCGAGAACACCCAGCGCGCCATGGCGATGCCCTGGGTGAAGGTGGCCAGCGGGCTCTGCAGCATCACCGCGCCGAAGGTGCCGCCCATGACGATGACGAAGGCGGTCGGCTGCAGCAGCGAGGAAAGGTGGCCGCCCTCCAGCCACTGGCCGCCGACGATGGCGGCCAGGCCGAGCAGGAGGCCGAGCAGGCTGATCAGGTCCATGGCGTTCGGGCGCCGGTCGGCCTCAGGACTTCTTGACGAACTTGGCGCGCAGCCGGGCGATGGCCTGGCTGTGCAGCTGGCAGATGCGCGACTCGGAAACGCCGAGGATCTCGCCGATCTCGCGCAGGTTGAGTTCTTCCTCGTAGTACAGGCCCATCACCGTCTTCTCGCGCTCGGGCAGGTCCTGGATGGCGCGGATCAGCACGTCGCGCATGTTCTTGTCGAGCAGCGCGGCGAGCGGATCGGCCTCGCTGCTGGGCAGGTGGCGGTCGAGGTAATCGTCGTCGTCATCGCCGCCGAAGTCCTCGAGGTGCACGAGCTGGTAGCCGCGGGCGTCCTGCAGCATCTTCTGGTAGTCGGCGAGCGCCATGTCGAGCGACTTGGCCAGTTCGCCCTCGGTCGGCTGGCGGCCGTAGCGCTGCTCGAGCTGGCTGACGGCGCCTTCGATGCGCCGCATGTCGCGTCGCAGGCTCCTCGGCAGCCAGTCGTTCTCGCGCAGGCCGTCGAGCATGGCGCCGCGGATGCGCTGCACGGCGTAGGTCTCGAACTGGGCGCCGAGCCCCTCCTCGAAGCGGCCGAGGGCGTCGATCAGCCCGAGCATGCCGTTCTGGATGATGTCATCGACCTGGACACTGGCCGGCAGCTTGGCGAGCAGGTGGTACGCGATCCGCTTCACCAGCGGCGCATACTGCATGACGAGTTGGTCCCTGTCCAGGTTGCCGGAGGCGGTGTACATCCGCGCGCTGCCTGCTGTGATTGAAGTCGCGGCCAACTATACCACCGGACAGGTGATTGCCGCCTGCCGCGCCGTCCGCGGCATGGCGCGGCGCGGCGCCGGGGCGGCGCCGCCGAGCAGCGCCTCGGCCAGCCTGCCGCCGAGGACCTGCGGATCGCCCGCCGCCAGGCGGCCGGCCAGCTCGATGCGCGCGCCCAGGTGGCGCGCCGCCACCTCGCGCAGGTTGCCGAAGACCGTGTCGGCCTCCCCGGCATCGGCGCGCAGGATCACCAGCAGGAAGCGGGCGCCGCCGCGCGGCGGCGCCAGCCGCTTCATCTGGGTGTAGGCGGCGGTGATGGACTGGCTCTCCGGCGTCACCGCGACGACCAGGCGCTGCGGCTGCGGCAGCAGCGGACAGGGATCGGCGGCCTCGCCGGCGCGCGCCTCGCCCAGCACGAAGTCGGCTTGCCCCTGCTGGCGCCGCAGCCACTCGTCGAGGGCGCGTCGTTCGGCGGCCGCCAGGCGGGGATACTCGCGCAGGGCCCGCGCCGCCGGCAGCAGCCGGATGCCGTGGCCGGCGCCGAGCAGCACCCGCCCCGCCGGCACGTCGCGGCTCACCGCCTGCAGCAGGTCGAAGCGCGGCCGCAGGCCAAGCGCCGCCGCGGCGCTGGCGGCGCCGCTGGCGCCATCGATCAGCAGCACCTCCTTGCCGGCGGCGGCCAGCCCGCGCGCCACCCCGGCCATCAGCGCGCCGCGGCCGTCGGCCTCGCGCCCGGCAAAGGCGATCCGCGTCGGCCCGTGCGCCCCGGCGAAGAGTTTCCTCAGGCCCGCCGCCTGGTCTTCAAGCAGGCTGGCCATGCAGGCCTCCGAGGCTTGCCGCGTCGCGCCCCGCGCCGGCGGCCAGCAGCAGGCCGGCCTCGTCGCCGACCAGGCGGTGCGGCGACTGCTCGGGCAGGCCGCGCAGGGCCCGGTGCAGCAGATAGGCGCGGTTGGGCAGGTGCAGGTCCTCCGGCACCCGCTGGCCGTTGGCGACATAGAACAGCTCCAGCCGGTGGCGGATCAGCGCGTCGAGCGCCGGCGCCAGGCTCAGCGCCTCGTCCACCTTGCTGAGGATGGCGCCGGCCAGCTCGCTGCCGGCGCCGCGGCCGTAGGCGCGCACCACGTCATCGAGGGTGTCGCCGCGGCTGGTGGCGTTCACCAGCAGCAGGCGGCGCACCTCGCCGGCCTGCTCCAGCATCGCCGCCTGCTCGGCCACCAGGCGGTCGCGCTGGCTCATGCCGATGGTGTCGATCAGCACCAGGTGCTTGGCGGCAAGCTCGCCGAGGATGCGCCGCAGCTCGGCGGCGTCGCGCACCGCGTGCACCTGCACGCCGAGGATGCGGCCGTAGATGCGCAGCTGCTCGTGGGCGCCGATGCGGTAGCCGTCGGTGGTGAGCAAAGCGACGCTGTCGGCGCCGTGGCGCACCACGCAGCGCGCCGCCAGCTTGGCGGTGGTGGTGGTCTTGCCCACGCCGGTCGGGCCGACCAGGGCGTACACCCCGCCGGCATCGACGATCTCGTCCTCTGCGCCGGCGGTGTGCAGGTTGCGGCCGAGCACCCCCTTCAGCCAGCGCTGTCCCTCTTCGCGGCCGGCGTTGGCCGGCAGGTTGTCCACCAGGCGGCGCGCCAGCTGCGCCGAGAAGCCGGCGTCGAGCAGCTCGGTGAGCAGCAGGGTCTTGACCGGCGCCTCGTGGGCCAGGCCGCTCCAGGCGAAGCCGGCCAGCTGCTGCTCGATCAGGCCCTTGATGCCGGCCAATTCGCGCAGCAGCGGGGTGTCGTCGGCCGCGCCCGCCGCGGCGCCGTCCTGCGCAGACCGACTTTTGCCGGGCGCCCGCCGCGCCGGCGCCGGCTTGGCGGCCGGAGGCTGCCAGTCGCGCACCACCTTCTGCTGCGCGGCGGCGGCCGGCGGGCGCGCCCCGCCGGAGAGGCTGACGGTGAAGTCCTCGTCGGCATGCACCCGCGGCACGGCGGCGGGCGCGGCGTCCAAGTCGCGATCGGGCGCCGGGTCGCGGTGCGGACGCCGCTCCCACGACGCTTCCTGGAACGCCGGCAGCTCGCTGGCCAGGATGGCGGTGATCTCGACGCCGTCCTCGACGCCGCGGTTCGACAGCACGATGGCGTCCGGGCCGAGTTCCTCCTTCAGCCGGCGCAGGGCCTCGCGGGCGGTCTTGGCGAAATAACGCTTGATCTCCATGGCTACTTACCTCCGATGATCGAGGTGACTCTGATGGTGCGCGCGGCCGGCACCTCGGCGTTGGCGATGACTTTCAGTTGCGGCACGGCGCGGCGCAGGAAGCGCGACAGCAGCCAGCGCAGCGGCCCCGGCACCAGCATCACCGCCGGCAGGCCGATCTCCTCCTGGCGCTGGGCGGCGGCGCCGGTCTGCTTGAGCAGCGTGTCGGCCAGGCCCGGCTCGATGCCGCTGCCGTCGGGGCCGACGGTCTGCACCGCCTGCAGCAGCACCCGCTCCAGCGACGGGTCGAGCGCCATCACCGACAGTTCGGCGTTGCCCGGGTAGAGCTGCTGGACGATGGAGCGGCCCAGCGCCACCCGCACCTGGGCGGTAAGCTCGAGCGGGTCCTGGCTGCGCGGCGCGTGCTCGGCGACGGTCTCGATGATCGAGCGCATGTCGCGCAGGGTGACGCCCTCCTCCAGCAGGTTCTGCAGCACCCGCTGCAGCACCGCCAGCGGCACCTGCTTGGGCACCAGATCCTCGATGGCCTTCGGCGCGTCCTTGGCGATGTGGTCGAGCAGCGCCTGGGTCTCCTGGCGGCCGAGCAGTTCCGCGGCATGGCTGAGGATGACGTGGTTGAGATGGGTGGCGACCACCGTGCCGGCGTCCACTACCGTGTAGCCGAGGGCGTGGGCCTGGTCGCGCAGGCCGGCCTCGATCCACACCGCCGGCAGGCCGAAGGCCGGATCCTTGGTCGGCGTGCCGGGCAAGGTGCCGGCCACCCGCCCTGGGTTGATGGCCAGGAACATCCCGGGCCAGGCCTCGCCCGATCCGACATCGACGCCCTTGAGCGCGATGCGGTAGCCGTTCGGCTTCAATTCGAGGTTGTCGCGGATGTGCACCGGCGCGGCCAGGAAGCCGACTTCCTGGGCGAACTTCTTGCGCAGGCCGCGGATGCGCTTGAGCAGCTCGCCGTCCTGGCCGCGGTCGACCAGCGGGATCAGGCGATAGCCGACCTCCAGGCCGAGCACATCCACCGGCGCCACGTCGGCCCAGCTCGCCTCCTGCGATTCCATCGGCGCGGCGGCCGCCGGGGCGGCCGGCTTTTCCTCGGCCGGCCGGGCCTGCTTCTGCACCATCCAGTACGCCAGCCCGCCGACGGCGCCGGCGAAGAGCAGGAAGGCGAAGTGCGGCATGCCGGGAATCAGGCCGAGGATGCCGAGGATGCCTGAAGTGAGCATCAGCACCTGCGGGTTGGAGAAGACCTGGCCGACGAACTGCTGGCCGATGTCCTCGTCGGTGGCCACCCGGCTCACCACCAGGCCGGCGGCGGTGGAGATGATCAGCGCCGGAATCTGCGCGACGAGGCCGTCGCCGATGGTCAGCAGGGTGTAGTTCTGCGCCGCCCGGGCCAGCTCCATGTCGTGCTGCACCACGCCGACGATCAGGCCGCCGAGGATGTTGATGAAAAGGATCAGGATGCCGGCCACCGCGTCGCCGCGGACGAACTTCGAGGCGCCGTCCATCGAGCCGAAGAAGTCCGCCTCCTGGGCGATCTCGGTGCGGCGCTTGCGTGCCACGTCCTCGCCGATCAGGCCGGCGTTGAGGTCGGCGTCGATGGCCATCTGCTTGCCGGGCATGGCGTCCAGGGTGAACCGCGCCGAGACCTCGGCGATGCGCCCGGCGCCCTTGGTGATGACCACGAAGTTGATCACCACCAGGATCACGAACACCACCAGGCCGACGGCGTAGTTGCCGCCGACCAGGAACTGGCCGAAGGCCTCGATCACCTTGCCGGCGGCGTCGGGGCCGGTGTGGCCTTCCAGCAGCACGATCCGCGTCGAGGCGACGTTGAGCGACAGGCGCAGCAGCGTCGTCACCAGCAGCACCGTCGGAAAGATCGAGAAGTCGAGCGGCTTCTTGGTGTACATCGACACCAGCAGCACCATCACCGCCATGGCGATGTTGAAGGTGAAGAACAGGTCGAGCAGCACCGGCGGCAGCGGCAGCACCATCATCGACAGGATCATGATGATCAGCAGCGGCGCGCCGAGCTGGCGCAGGTTGCCGCCGGTGAACATGCCGCGCAGGGTCAGTTCGCCGTTCATGCTGCCCTCGCCGGGCCGCCCCAAGAGGGTAGCGAGTCAACAAGAAGGAGCGGGCGCAGCCCGCGAACAACGGTCACCCCCCTTCCCCGGGAGGGGGGGGCGGGGGGGATGGGGGCGTTAGTCATTCGAAACTCCCGGGTCCAGTTCGGTTGGGACCGGCAGGTCGGTCGGCAGCTCGGGCGCGCGGCCGCCGCGGGCCATCCAGGCGTTGAGCTGATAGACATAGGCCATCACCTCGGCCACCGCGCGGTACAGCGCCGCCGGGATGATGTCGTCGAGCTCGGTGTGGGCGTACAGGGCGCGCGCCAGCGGCGGCGCCTCCAGCAGCGGCACGCCGTGCTCCCGGGCGATCTCGCGGATTCTCTGGGCGATAACGCCGCGACCCTTGGCGACGACGCGCGGCGCCGGCAGCTTCTCGTCGTAGGCCAGCGCCACGGCGAAATGCGTCGGGTTGGTCACCACCACCTGGGCCTTGGGCACCGCGGCCATCATCCGGCGGCGGGCGATCTCGCGCTGCTGCGAGCGGATGCGGGCCTTGAGCTGCGGATCGCCTTCCAGCTCCTTCATCTCCTTGCGCACCTCTTCCTTGGTCATGCGCAGGCGCCGGTAGTACTGCCAGAGCTGGAAGGGCACGTCGACGGCGACGATCAGGAACATCGAGCCGACGATCACCAGGGTGCTGAACAGCACCAACTGCGACATCGACTGCATGCCGGTCTCGAGTGGCTGGCCCATCAGGGCAAAGATCGCCTCCCGGTCGTGCTGCACCACCCACACCACCACGCCGCCGACCAGCAGCGACTTGAGGATGGCTTTCACCAGCTCGCCGGCGCTGTAGGCCGAGAACATCCGGCCGAAGCCCTTGAGCGGATCGAGCCGGGTCCAGTCCGCCGTCAGGGCCTTGCTGGAAAAGTTGAGGCCGCCCAGCATCAGCGGGCCGGCCAGGGCGGCCACCACCAGGATCAGCAGCAGCGGGCCGATCGAGGCCAGCGCCGCCCAGGCCTGTTCCAGCAGCAGCGTCGGCGGCGCGGACGGGTCGAAGACCGTGCTGCGGTCGAAAGTCAGTCCCTGGCGCACGGCGCCGGCGATGCGCTGCGTCAGCCAGCCGCCGGTGACCCACAAGGCGCCGGCGCCGGCCATCAGCACCAGGAACGCCGACAGCTCGCGCGACTGCGGCACCTGCCCTTCCTCGCGCGCCTGTTCGAGCCGTCGCGGGGATGCCGGTTCGGTCTTTTCGAGATCGGAATCTTCAGCCATGGCGGCGATTATTGCCGCCCGCGGCCGCGCACGGCGGCTGGAATAGGCCGTGTTTCACCCGCCAATTCACCGGATGTCATTGCCGCCGCGCCGGGCGGCCGCGCAGCCGCGGTTGTCATCCGCCTCCAATTTGATTCGGCCGCCGATTGACTTGAACCGGGTATTGCGCGGATGATTCAACTATCATTCTGGCCGGCCCGCCAGGCTCACCCGCCATGCCAGCTCACCGTCCGCAAGGAATCGATCACCGCCGCGCCTTTGCGCGCTTCACAGCCTGGGTGTGCCTGGTCGCGCCGGCGGCGGTGATGGTCATGATCCTGTCGCAGCAGGGCCAGCCGTACCGCCTGACCGGGCCGGCGGCCTTCATGCTCAGCGGCAGCCTCGCCCTCTGGCTGCTGCGGCGCAACCGGGACGTGGCGGCCTTCCGCGTGCTGTGCTTCGGCGCCTGGCTGGCGACGATCATTGCCCTGTCCTACAGCGGCGGCCTGTACGGCAACTCGGCGCTGGCCCTGCCCATCATCATCGTGTTCTCCGCCTGGCTGGCCGGCATCCGCACCATGCTGTTCCTCGGCGGCGCGACCATCGTCGCGCTGTTCGGCTACGCCTTCCTCGACATGTACGGACTGCTGCCGGACCGCCCCGTCACGCCGATCCTGCAGCGGGCCTTCATCATGTCCCTGATCGCCCTGACGGCGACCGCCCTGGGCTATTTCGCCAGCCGCACCCTGACCGAGCAGTTGGCCGCCCTGGAAGCCTCGCGCGGCGAGCTGGAAGACAAGGTGGCCTCGCTGGCCAGAAGGGAACAGGAACTCAGCCTGATCACGGAACGCGTGCCGGCCATGATCGCGCATTTCGGACGCGATCGCATCTGCCGCTACGCCAACAGCGCCTACGCCGGCTTCTTCGGCCAACCGCCCGAATCGCTCCGGGACCGGCACACAGAGAACATCATCGGCGCGGCCGCCTATGCGGACATCGCGCCCGGCATCGAGCGCGTGCTGGGCGGCGCGCAGGTGCGCCAGACCGTCAGCCGCAGCAATGCCGCGGGGGAAAGCCGCTCCCTCGCGGTGGAGCTGGTGCCGGATTTCGGCGCCGACGGCGATGTCGCCGGCTGGTATGCCCTGATTCGCGACATCACCGAAAGCGAGCGCGCCGGCAGGGCCCTGCGCCATATCATCGACGGCACGGCGCGCGCCACGGGCACTGCCTTCTTTCGCGCGCTCACCCTCAACCTCGCCCAGGCCACCGGGCTGGGACGCGCCATGCTGGCGGAGATCCTGCCGGACGGCAGGCACGCCCGCGCCCTCGCCTATTGGTCCGACACGGAATTCCGCCAGGGCATGGTCTATCTGATCGACGATGCGCCCTGCCAGGAAGTCATACAGCAAGGCGAGGCCTGCTTCCCCGACGGCGTGGCCGGGCAATTCCCGCGCGACCTGGCGCTCGCCATGAACGGCATACGCGGCTACCTGGGCGTGCGGCTGGAATCGAGCGACGGCGAGCCGCTCGGCGTGCTCGTCGTCATGGACACTGCGCCGATCCGCAACCGCGCGGAAGTTGCCTCCCTGGTCAAGGTCTTCGCGGCGCGCGCCGCGGCCGAACTCGAGCGCATCCGCGCCGAGGCAGAGCTGGCGCGCACGAGCGAGCGCTTCTCCAAGGTGTTCGCGTCGAGCCCGAGCCCGATCGTCATCAGCCGCCTCGAGGACGGGCGTTATGCGGACGTCAACCCGGCCTTCGAACGGATTTTCGGCTGGAGCCGCGCCGAGGTGCTCGGGCGCAGCGCCCTCGATATCGGCATCTGGCCGAGCGCGGAAGAACGCGCCCGCTGGGTCGCCGAGCTGGCGGCGGCGCAGCACACGCAGGATTTCGAAGCCATCCTGCTCACGCGCGAGGGCGAACCGCTCACGGTGCTCCTGTCGGCCGCGGCCATCGATCTGGAAGGGGTGCCGCACCTGATCGCCTTTGCGCATGATCAGACGCAGCACCGGCGCGCCGAGGATGCCAAGCGCGCGGCGCTGGAACGCTTCGAGGCCATCTTCCAGCATGCGCCGAACGTGGCGATCCAGGGCTACGATATCCGCGGCAACGTGATGCACTGGAACCAGGCCAGCGAGCGGCTCTACGGCATCCCGTCCGCCGAGGCCCTCGGCCGTCCCATCCAGAGCCTGCTGCACACGCCGGAAACCGCCCGCGAATTCGAGGCGGTGGTGGCCGGCATCTGTGCCAGCGGCACGCCCAGCGAGCCCGGCGAATGGCCGATTCCGCTGCGCGACGGGCGCGAAATCTGGGTGCTGTCGACCATGTTTCCGGTGTACTCGGAGGGCGTCATTGCCGAAATATTCTGCATGGACGTCGACATCACCGATCTCAAGCGGGCCAACGAGTCGGTGCGCCAGCTCAACGTCGAGCTGGAGGAACGGGTGGCCGCGCGCACGGCCGAACTGGCCGAGCTCAACCGCGAACTGGAGGCCTTCTCCTACTCGGTTTCCCACGACCTGCGCGCGCCGCTGCGCAGCATCGAGGGCTTCGGCCGCCTGCTCGCGCAGGAATACGCGGGGCAGCTGGACGCCACCGGGCTGGACTACGTGGAGCGCATGTGCCGCGGCGCCAAGCGGCTGGCGCAGCTGATCGACGACCTGCTGGAACTCACCCGCATCGAC